>NZ_JAPIYN010000006.1:0-275320 GCF_035617725.1 Mycobacterium sp. 94-17 | reverse complement strand
TGCCGATCGGCCCCAATCCGGACCAACACCACCCGAAACGCCGACTGCCCGCCCACATCACACACCGCGGCGCGCTCGGCGGCACACACCCGCCCGACCCGCTCCTCCAGATCATCCTCGCCATCAAGATCCACGTACTGCCAAGGCGCCACCGGATCCGCCGGAATGACCTGCACCGGCTCGTCGAACTCCGCACTGAACCGCGCCACCAAATGCGGATGCCGCCCCACCACCACCTGCACCGCCTCACACAAACGGTGCGGATCCAACGGACCGCTCAACGCGATCTCCAGCTGCACCGCATACACATCGTCACCGCCGCCCGGCGCGGTGCCGGCATGAAACAGCAACCCCTGCTGCAACGGCGTCAACGGCAAAACGTCAGCTATCCGCATATTTCCGCTCGAGCTCGTCGATCTGCCGGCAACGAAACCGTGCGGAACAGTTTCCGCGGCGGCCAGTCGTAATAGCCGTCAGGAGCGCGGCTTGCGGCGGTGTTCATTGCTTCGCCGATAAAGACGGCCGCCACAAGCGCGCGGTGATATTGCATTAACTTTCACGCCGGCCCGCCGGAGCCGGACGTGAGTCCAAAAGTCTTCAGAAAGATGCATTGGCCACCTCACGAGACACCGTCCGGGCGAGCCGCCCAAGGCATGTGCACGGTGCCGCGAGATTCCGTGCGCATCCAGACATCATGGATGTTGCCGCCATCTCGCGATGGCTTATTGGCGGAATCCCCGCCCGCCCAAGGCCAAAGGTCCAATTCATTAATCGCTGCGGATAAACCGCTGTTAGGCTGCAGCTTGCCGCAAGTGCCGGATTGGCGCTCCCGGCTAGCGGAGGTCGGGCGTCCAATGGCATCTCACGCACTCGCGGCTACCTCGATCGCCATCGTCGGCCTCTCCTGCCGGGTACCCGGGGCATGTACCACAGCCGAGTTCTGGCAGCTTTTGATCGACGGCCGACAATCCAGATGCACTGCCGAGCAGTACCAGCAGCAAATGGCGCAACGCATGCCGTATCCGAATTGCCCCCCAGAGTTGCACTATGGCGCATTCCTCGAGGATGCCCTCGGTTTCGACGCGGAATTCTTCGGAGTGTCCGATGTCGAGGCTGAAAGCATCGATCCCCAGCAACGAATCGCACTCGAACTGGCGTGGGCGGCGTTGGAAGACGCCCGGATTGTTCCCGCCGAGATTTCAGGCACTCGGGTCGGCTTGTTCGTCGGTGCCATGCGTGACGATTTCGCGGCGGTGACGACCGCTGTTGCGCCGCACCAACAATCCCTGCTCGGATCCCTCCGGTCTGTTATCGCGGGGAGATTATCGCATTTCTTCGGCTTCACGGGTCCGAGCTTCGTCGTGGATAGTGGCCAATCGTCGTCGCTCACGGCCGTCACTTTGGCGATGGAAAGTCTCAGACGAGATGAATGCGACCTTGCCATTGCCGGCGGTGTACATCTCAATCTCAACCCTGACGCCGGAACGGCGCTCGCTGAACTAGGACTGCTGTCGCCTGACGGAATTTGTCGTCCATTCGATCGGCAGGCAAACGGCTACCTTCGTGGGGAGGGCGGTGGATTCGTTGTTCTCAAGAGAATTGCCGACGCGGTGGAGCAAGGCGACCACATTTATTCGGTAATCCTCGGCGGCGCGGTAATCAATGACGGCCGTCGTCAAAGCCTCGCTTCCCCCGATTCCGATGCCCACGGCAAATTATTCCGTGCCGCTTTGACAGCGTCGGGCGTCGAGGCCGACGCAATCCAGTATGTCGAGGCCCACGGCACGGGTACGCCTGTCGGCGATATCGCGGAAGCAGAAGCGATCACGGTGGTCTATTCCACCGGACGCAGCGAACACCCCCTCTTCGTCGGCTCGTTGAAGGCCAACATTGGGCATCTCGAAGCGGCCGCCGGGGTGCTGGGCATCATCAAAGTCGCCCTGGCTTTACAGCATCGCCTCCTTCCCCCAAGTCTCAATTTCGTTTCACCGAACGCGGCTCTCGTCGGAAACCAATTCAGTGTGCGGGTTCTTTCGGATACCACCCAATGGCCGGTGACTGGTCGTCGGCGGACGGCGGCGGTGTCGTCGTTCGGGATCAGTGGCACCAATGCCCATGTCATCGTGCAGCAGGCCCCCGACGCGGCGGTGACGGCGGCGCCACCGGCAGACGCCGCGCGCCCGCTGCTGTGGCCGCTGTCGGCGCGCACCCCCAACGCCCTTGCCGCGCAAGCCGATCGACTCCACCAACACCTACTCAGCCACCCCGACCTGGACCTGACCGAGGTGGCCTACAGCCTGGCCACCACCCGCACCCACCACCGCTGCCGCGCCACCGTGGTCAACTCCTCGACCACCGATGACCCCCGCACAGACCTGCTCGCCGCACTACGAGCCCTCAGCACAGACCAACCCCACCGCTGCCTGACCCAACACCACAACCCGCCACACCCCACCGCCAAAACCGTCTTCGTGTTCCCCGGCCAAGGCTCCCAATACCCCGGCATGGGACTTGAGCTTTACCAACACCAACCCACCTTCGCCCACACCCTCGACGAAATCTGCGCCGCCCTCGACACCCACCTCGACATCGCGCTACGCGACATCCTGTTCGCCGCGCCCCACACCCGCACCGCCGCGCTGCTCGAGCACACCGCCTACGCCCAACCCGCCCTCTTCGCCCTCGGCGCGGCCATGCACGCCCTGCTCGTCGACCTCGGCATCACCCCCGACTACCTGCTCGGCCACTCCATCGGGGAACTCACCGCCGCCTACGTCGCCGGAGTGTGGTCCCTTCCCGACGCCGCGGCGCTGGTGACCACCCGCGGCCGGCTCATGCAAGCCTGCCCACCCGCAACCATGCTCGCGATCCACGCCGGCGCACCCGAGGTGACCGCCCTACTCACCGACCACCCCCACACCAGCATCGCCGCGATCAACGGCCCCACCTCCGTGGTCGTCTCCGGCCCCACCGACGAACTCGACCACCTGCGCCAACACTGCGCGGCACACCACCTCAACGCCACCCCACTGCCGGTCAACCGCGCTTTCCATTCGGCCTACATGGACCCCGCCCTGCCCGAATTCGAGGCCACCGCCGCCACCTTGACCTACCACCCGCCCACCGTGGCAACGCTGTCCAACCTCACCGGCGGCCTCGCCACCCCCGCCCAACTGACCTCCCCCAGCTACTGGACCCGACAACTGCGCGAACCAGTGCGCTTCCACGACAGCGTCATTCACCTGCTCACCCAAGGCCCACACACCTTCATCGAACTCTCCCCACACCCCGTGCTGGCCCCCGCCATCACCGACACCCTGGCCCAATCCCCCGACCACACCCACTCGACGGTGATCACCACCGCACACCGCGACCGACCCGCCACCGACACCCTGGCCACCGCCCTGGCCCACCTGCACAACCACCGCCACAGCCCCACCTGGCCCACCCTCTACCCCCACGCCCAGCCCACCGCCCTGCCCACCTACCCCTTCCAACACCACACCTACTGGCTACACCCCACCCCCAGCGCGGACCTCAGCCATCCGCGCCCGCTGCAAGCACGGCTGGCCGGCCAGACTCCTGACCAACAACTGCAAACCGTCACCGCGTTGGTCGGCTCGGCTGCGGGTGTGGTTCTGGCCCATCTCGATCCGTCGGCTCTCGATGGCGAACGCACCTTCAAAGACCTCGGTACCGATTCCTTCACCGCCGTCGAACTGCGCAACGTCCTGATCCAACAAACCGGCTTGGCTCTGCCACCGACACTGGTTTTCGACTACCCCACCCCGGCCGCGCTGGCCCGCTATCTCGTCGAGCTACTCACCGCCACCGAAGCGCCGGCGGGTGCGATTGCTGCCGCGGCACCGCGGGTCGATGAGCCGGTGGCAGTGGTGGGCATGGCGTGTCGGTTTCCCGGTGGTGTCGATTCGGCGCAGGGGTTGTGGGAGTTGGTCATCACCGGCCGGGATGTGGTGGGTGACTTCCCGACGGATCGGGGCTGGGATCTGGCGGAATTGTTCGACCCCGATCCTGACGCGGTGGGCAAGACATACGCCCGATCCGGGGCGTTCTTGGCCGACGCGGCGGGGTTTGACGCCGAGTTCTTCGGCATCTCCGCGCGGGAGGCATTCGCCATCGATCCCCAGCAGCGGCTGTTGCTGGAGATTTGTTGGGAGGCGTTGGAAACAGCCGGAATTGATCCGGCCTCGTTGGCGGGCTCGTCCACCGCGGTGTTCGCCGGGACGTGGGCCCAGCCGTATGGTGCCGGCACCGGGGACGGGTTCGCGCTGACCGGGACGGCAACCAGTGTGGCTTCCGGGCGGGTGGCCTACGCGTTGGGGTTGCAGGGTCCCGCGATCACCGTCGACACGGCATGTTCGTCATCGCTGGTCGCCACCCATCTGGCGTGCGAGTCGCTGCGTAACGGCGAGTCCGGTCTGGCGCTCGCCGGCGGGGTGACGGTAATGGCGACGCCGGCGATATTCACCGAGTTCGCCCGTCAACGCGGATTGGCGCCCGATGGCCGCTGTAAGGCGTTC
This sequence comes from Mycobacterium sp. 94-17, assembly GCF_035617725.1. Lineage (NCBI taxonomy): Bacteria > Bacillati > Actinomycetota > Actinomycetes > Mycobacteriales > Mycobacteriaceae > Mycobacterium > Mycobacterium sp. 94-17. Next base: position 270,779 of record NZ_JAPIYN010000006.1, on the reverse strand, counting down.
GCCGAGGCCGCCGATGGCACAGGGTGGGGTGAAGGCGCCGGGATGCTGGTTCTGGAACGGCTCAGCGATGCGCGCCGCAACAACCGTACGGTGCTGGCGGTCATCGCCGGATCGGCGATCAATCAAGACGGTGCCTCCAACGGATTGACCGCCCCTAACGGACCGGCCCAGCAGCGCGTGATCCGTCAGGCAGTCGCCAACGCGGGTCTGACGCTCGATCAGGTTGATGTCGTCGAGGCCCACGGCACCGGCACCGCCCTGGGCGACCCGGTCGAGGCGGGCGCCCTGATCGCCACCTATGGCGCCGCCCGGGACGCCGACCACCCACTGTGGCTGGGATCGGTCAAGTCCAACATCGGCCATACTCAGGCCGCCGCCGGCGTTGCCGGGTTGATCAAGATGATTCAGGCGCTCAACCATGACACGCTTGCCCCGACCCTGCACGCGGATCGGGCCAGCAGCCACATCGACTGGTCCTCCGGCACGGTTCGGCTGCTGACCGAGCCCGTGGCGTGGCCGGTGACTGGTCGTCGGCGGACGGCGGCGGTGTCGTCGTTCGGGATCAGTGGCACCAATGCCCATGTCATCGTGCAGCAGGCCCCCGACGCGGCGGTGACGGCGGCGCCACCGGCAGACGCCGCGCGCCCGCTGCTGTGGCCGCTGTCGGCGCGCACCCCCAACGCCCTTGCCGCGCAAGCCGATCGACTCCACCAACACCTACTCAGCCACCCCGACCTGGACCTGACCGAGGTGGCCTACAGCCTGGCCACCACCCGCACCCACCACCGCTGCCGCGCCACCGTGGTCAACTCCTCGACCACCGATGACCCCCGCACAGACCTGCTCGCCGCACTACGAGCCCTCAGCACAGACCAACCCCACCGCTGCCTGACCCAACACCACAACCCGCCACACCCCACCGCCAAAACCGTCTTCGTGTTCCCCGGCCAAGGCTCCCAATACCCCGGCATGGGACTTGAGCTTTACCAACACCAACCCACCTTCGCCCACACCCTCGACGAAATCTGCGCCGCCCTCGACACCCACCTCGACATCGCGCTACGCGACATCCTGTTCGCCGCGCCCCACACCCGCACCGCCGCGCTGCTCGAGCACACCGCCTACGCCCAACCCGCCCTCTTCGCCCTCGGCGCGGCCATGCACGCCCTGCTCGTCGACCTCGGCATCACCCCCGACTACCTGCTCGGCCACTCCATCGGGGAACTCACCGCCGCCTACGTCGCCGGAGTGTGGTCCCTTCCCGACGCCGCGGCGCTGGTGACCACCCGCGGCCGGCTCATGCAAGCCTGCCCACCCGCAACCATGCTCGCGATCCACGCCGGCGCACCCGAGGTGACCGCCCTACTCACCGACCACCCCCACACCAGCATCGCCGCGATCAACGGCCCCACCTCCGTGGTCGTCTCCGGCCCCACCGACGAACTCGACCACCTGCGCCAACACTGCGCGGCACACCACCTCAACGCCACCCCACTGCCGGTCAACCGCGCTTTCCATTCGGCCTACATGGACCCCGCCCTGCCCGAATTCGAGGCCACCGCCGCCACCTTGACCTACCACCCGCCCACCGTGGCAACGCTGTCCAACCTCACCGGCGGCCTCGCCACCCCCGCCCAACTGACCTCCCCCAGCTACTGGACCCGACAACTGCGCGAACCAGTGCGCTTCCACGACAGCGTCATTCACCTGCTCACCCAAGGCCCACACACCTTCATCGAACTCTCCCCACACCCCGTGCTGGCCCCCGCCATCACCGACACCCTGGCCCAATCCCCCGACCACACCCACTCGACGGTGATCACCACCGCACACCGCGACCGACCCGCCACCGACACCCTGGCCACCGCCCTGGCCCACCTGCACAACCACCGCCACAGCCCCACCTGGCCCACCCTCTACCCCCACGCCCAGCCCACCGCCCTGCCCACCTACCCCTTCCAACACCACACCTACTGGCTACACCCCACCCCCAGCGCAGCCGAACGAAGCCGGCCTGACCATCCACTTCTGGGTTCGGTGACCGAGCTTGCCGGCCAAGACCGGTTTGTGCTGACGGGTCGACTGTCGGCCTCCATGCGCTGGCTGGCTGATCATCGGGTGCGGGGCACCGTCTTGCTCGCACACACGGGGCTCATCGATGTGATGCTGCGGGCCGGCGAGTACAGCGGCTGTCCGGTTATCGAGGAATTGGTTGTCCACGCTCCTTTGGCGCTGGCAGACCACGTCCCCACCGACCTCCAGATCACCGTGCACCCCGCCGAGGACGACGGGCGCCGCCTTTTCAGCGTTTACTGCCGGGCGGCCGGGGAGCACACCGCGGGCTGGACGCTGCATGCCGGCGGGGCGCTGACCGTCCAGCCCCACCCGTTGACGCCCTTCGCGCCACCACAAGCCATCGATCCCGTCGATCCGGACAGTTTTTACCAGCATCTGGCCGGACGAGGTTTCGACTACGGCGGGCCGTTCCGGTCTGTGCGCGGCATCTGCCGCGGCCACACCGATCCCGCAGTCGTGTGCGCGGAGGTGGAGCTCCCCGCCGGCACCGATGCCAGTGGCTATGGCATCCACCCGGCCCTGCTCGATGCCGCCTTGCATCCTTTGGCGAGCACGTTCTTCCGCGGGACCGATGACGAAAGCGCTTTTTCCCCAGTACCTTTCGCGTTCACCGGGATCACCTTGCACGCCACCGCGGCGACCCGGCTCCATGTTCAGCTCACGTCCACCGGCCCGGACAGCTTCGCCCTGTATGCCAGCGATCCGGCAGGCGCACCGGTGATCACCATCCGATCGTTGACTTTGCGGAAGCTGCCCGACGACATCGGTCAACTGCCGGTGAGCGGGCCGCACGACAGCCTGTTCGAACTCTGCTGGCCGGTCCGGCCCGCCGCCGCCCCGGCCGCGGCCACCGGCTGGGCCGTCGTCACCGATCGGCCCGATCGGTTGCCGGTCAGCCTGCGAAGCGGGCCGGTCCACGCCGACCTGACCGCGCTGGGCGATCCCCCCGAGCTGGTGATCTGGCCTCTACCTGAGGCCGCAGCGGACATCGACACGGTTGAGCGACTCCACAGCCTGACGCGCCGCACGTTGACCCAACTACAGGCCTGGCTGGCCAACCCGCACACGCTGAACAGCCACCTGGTGGTGATCACCCGTCATGCCGTCGCCGCCGGTCGCGACGACCCTGCCCCCGACCTGGCCCACGCAGCGGCCTGGGCGCTGGTGCACACCGCTCAAACCGAGCATCCCGACCGCATCACCCTGCTCGACACCGACTCTTCAGCCGCGACCGACGAGACCATCTTGGCCACCTTGGCGGCACGACCCGCCGCCGAACCCCAACTGGTGCTGCGCAACGGCACCACCCACATCCCGCGCCTGAACCGGCCCTCCAACGCCACACCCCCGTCCGCCCCCGCGTTGGATTCCGACGGAACGGTCCTGATCACCGGCGGTACCGGAATGCTGGGCCGGGTGTTCGCCGAGCATGTGGTGACCAAGTACGGCGCTCACCACCTGCTGCTGGTGTCTCGGAGCGGACCCGCCTCCCCCGCGGCCGCCGAGCTGGAGGCGCACCTGGGTGAGCTCGGGGCCAAAGTCACCATCATGGCCTGTGACACCGGCAATCCCGCTGACCTTGATCTGGCATTGAGCAGCATTCCCGACCAGCACCGGTTGACCGCCGTCATCCACGCCGCCGGAGTCCTCGACGACGCTGTGGTGACCGACCTGACCGTTGACCAACTCGACGCCGTCCTGGCTGCCAAGGCCGACGCAGCCTGGCATCTGCACCAACGCACCCAAGACCATGACCTGGCCGCGTTCGTGATGTTTTCCTCGGCCACCGCAGCCCTCGGCGGCCCCGGCCAAGCCAACTATGCGGCGGCCAACGCCTTTCTCGACGCCCTGGCCGAGCACCGGCACCGGCGACACCTCCCCGCCACCAGCCTGGCGTGGGGGCCGTGGCAGGCGCCGGCCGGGATGACCGCCCACCTGACCGCCGCCGACCACGCGCGGTTCAGCCGGAACGGCTTCGCCCCCATCACCACCGAACACGGCCTGGCCCTGTTCGACGCCGCCCTCGCCCAGCACCGGCCCACCCTGTTCACCAGCCCCTTATCCAGGCCCGGCCTGACCCGCCAAGCGCACGAAAACAGTTTGCCCGCAATCCTTTCCGGCCTCTACGCCGCCCGTCCTCCCGCTACCGCGGAGCTGCGGCCGCGGCTGGCGGATCAACCCGCTGACCAACAACTGCAAACCCTCACCTCGTTGGTCAACACCGCCACGGCCGCGGTGCTGGCCCATCCGGACCCGTCGGCCCTCGATGGCGACCGCACCTTCAAAGAGCTCGGTACCGATTCCTTGACCGCCCTCGAACTGCGCAACGTGCTGAGCCGACAAACCGGCCTGACGCTGCCGACCACGCTGATCTACGACCACCCCACCCCCGTCGCGCTGGCCCGGCACCTCACCGAGGCGCTTGCCCCCGTCGGGCAGACACTGGGTCCACTCGGGAAGCTTTTGAAAGAAGCATCGGACCAAGCGCCGCCGGTCGCGATCGATATCTTGATTGCGGCATCTCAACTCGACTCCTCCGCGGCATTTTTACGAGACGCCCCGAAACAGCTCGCCGAATCGGTTCTCAGGCCGGCAGAAGGTGCGGCGGTGCGCCTGGTGTGCCTATCCGAATTTGCCGGGCAGTACCAGAATTTCGCTAACCTGGTGCGGGAAGATATCGAGGTGACGGAAATAGTCGCACCGGGTTTCTCAGGAACCGCCCTTCCGAGCACGGCGCGGCAAGCGGCCCAGAAAATAGTCGATACCATACAGCCGAACAAAAGCGCCGATCAAATCATCGTGATCGTCGCGAATGGAATAACCTGCGTACCGGGACTTGACGCCGCCGAATTAATTGCGACCACCGCGCTCAAACCGGAAAATGGACAGACAGCACGACTGGTCACGATCGCGCCGGTCACAACCGCGAATCCGGCCGGCACCGCCCACCATCCTCTACTCATGGCGGCGGTTTCGCAGCACCTACACGCGGAGCGCGATCTCATCGCCTATGGACGCTATCTGAGATTCGGGCTCCGATCGAATGAACAGCCCGACGCCAAATCGACACTCGTGATGCACCCTCGCACCGGCCCCCATATCGAAACTCCGTCGTCCCCACTCACACTCGAACCGGGACTGGTTGCGCTGCGCGTTTGCAACTGGCTCGCGGATAACCATGCCCTGAACTAGTAGCCGAAAATCGAAGGTACGCGATGAAATGGGATCGGATTTTCATCAACTCGGTCGGAAGCTATCTGCCGCAGAGGTTTCCGGTCGAGGGCATGGACGGCGAGGACACGCTTGAGCGCAGGCACGCCGGGTACGAGACGATCACCAAAGCTGACCTGCCCCAGTACGTTATGGCCGGCATCGCGGCATCCCAAGCGATGGAAAGATCGAGCCATTGCGCCGATACGCTTTCAGTAATCGTCCTTGCAATGGTTACGGGTGCCACCGAACACGCGGCGCCGGTGTGCCATGTGCAGCGCATACTCGGTCAATCCGAAGCTATTGCGTTCGAGCTGAACGCAACGAGCGATGGAGGGGTCACCGGCATCGAAGTCGTTGCGCGAATCCTAGCGAGTGATCCGGACATGGAAGTCGGGCTAGTTTCTTCGGCGCTGCGTTGCCCCGACGAGATGGATCGCTGGATGGCGGGAGCCCTCTTCGGCGATGGCGCGGCGGCGGCGGTGATATCGAAGAGAAGCGGTTTCGCGCGTCTTATCGCGAGCCATCGAATTTCAAATCCGGAGTTCGAGATGCTGCTTCGGCCCCGCGTGAAGGGCCCCAATTTTTGGGATTTCCCTGACCTCGACCTCAATTTTGGCCCCTACGTCGAGACGATTACGCAGGAGGTCCAGTCCGCCATTTCAGCGACACTGAAAGAAGCGGATATCACCATTGACGACATCTCTCATTTTTGCCTTCCGGTGCTTCCGCTGGTCAGCACCCAGACGATATATCTCGAGCGAAACAATATTCCCCTCGAAAAAACTTGCTGGTCCGAGTTGCGTAAGAATGGACACGTTGGTCCGTGCGACCAGATACTCGGTCTGGCCCACCTGCATGACACCGGGCTGCTGGAAAGTGGACAGCTCGTCCTGGTGGCCGGCGGCGGAATGGGCTACCGCATGACGTGCCTGCTGCTGCGAATCGAGTAGCCGCCGAAAGAGCGGTGGCGGAGGGATTTGAACCCCCGGACGGTTTTAGCCGTCTCTCGCTTTCAAGGCGAGTGCATTAGGCCGCTCTGCCACGCCACCGCTGACAAGGGTAACGGGGCTAGTAGCGTTGGCCACCATGCGCGCCATCGTCGCCGAATCTTCCGACCACCTCTCCTGGCAGGAAGTCCCGGACGTCTCCGCCGGGCCGGGCGAGGTCTTGGTCGAGGTCGTCGCCGCCGGGGTGAACCGGGCCGACCTGCTGCAGGCCGCCGGCAAGTATCCGCCGCCGCCGGGTGCGAGCGAGATCATCGGCATGGAGGTGTCCGGCGTTATCGCCGATGTCGGCTCCGATGTCACCAATTGGTCTGTTGGACAAGAGGTTTGCGCGCTACTCGCCGGCGGCGGATACGCCGAGTACGTCGCCGTTCCCGCCGGCCAGCTGATGCCGGTCCCGCCGGGTGTCGACCTGGTGGACGCTGCCGGGTTGCCCGAGGTGGCCGGCACGGTGTGGTCGAATCTGGTGCTGACCGCACACCTGAGCGAAGGGCAGCTGCTGCTGATGCACGGCGGGGCGAGCGGCATCGGCACCCACGCGATCCAGGTCGCCCGGGCGCTGGGTGCCCGGGTGGCGGTCACCGCCGGCTCGGAGGAAAAGCTGCAGACCTGCCGCGACCTGGGGGCCGAGATCACCATCAACTACCGCGACGACGACTTCGTCGCGCGGCTGCAGCAGGCCGGCGGCGCCGACGTGATCTTCGACATCATGGGCGCCTCCTATCTGGACCGCAATATCGACGCCCTCGGCCCCGACGGGCAGCTCGTCATCATCGGCATGCAGGGCGGCATCAAGGGCGAGCTCAACATCGGCAAGCTGCTGGCCAAGCGGGCACGGGTCATCGGCACCACGCTGCGCGGCCGACCGGTGGCCGGGCCGAACAGCAAGAGCGAGATCGTGCAGGCCGTGACGGCCAACGTGTGGCCGATGATCGCCGACCGCCGGGTCCGGCCCGTCATCGGCGAGCGGATACCCATCGAGCAGGCGGGCGCCGCCCATCAGAAGCTGGCGGCGGGGGAAGTGCACGGAAAGGTCGTGCTGACGCTGCCCGCCTGAGCGCCCGGCGTCACGCGGTGGCGACGAGCTAACCGAGGGAAGCCAGCGCGCGCACCAACTGGTCGACTTCGGCCGTCGTCGAATAGTGCGCGAGCCCGACGGTGACGGCGCCGCCGACGTCGTTGACACCCAACACGTCGAGCGCGCGGGAATTCTCGTTGGTGACGGCCAGAATGCCGTTGTCCGCCAACCGCTGCACCACCCGCTCGGCCGGCACGCCGTTCAAGGCGAAGCTGACCACCGGGATCCGCACCTCCGGGCGTCCGATCACCATCACCAACGGCAGGGAGCGCAACGACACCATCAGGTAGTCGTAGATGCGGTTCAGGTACGACGTGGCCGACTGCATCGATACCGCCAGGCGTTCGCGCCGGGTGCCGCGGGCAGATTCGTCGAGGGACGCCAGGTACTCGATGCTGGCCACCACCCCGGCCAGCAGGCCGAACTGGTGCGCGCCGACCTCGAGCCGCGCGGGCCCGGTGGCCTTGGGGTCGGTCGAGACCGAGCTGAACGAGTTGAGCAAGACCGGGTCGCGGAACACGATCGCGCCGATCGGCGGCCCGCCCCACGCCGCGGCGTTCACCGCGACCACGTCGGCGTCGGTTTCCCTGACGTCGAGCAGCCGGTAGGGCGCCGCGGCGGAATGGTCGACCACCACCAAGCCGCCGACGTCGTGCACCAGCTTGGTCATCGCCCGCAGATCGGCGACCGTACCCAGCGTCGCGGAGGCCGAGCCGACGGCGACCAGCCTGGTCGACTTGCCGATCAGACCCTCCCACTGCCACGTCGGGAGCTCACCGGTCTCGATGTCGATCTCGGCCCACTTGACCTTGGCGCCGTACCGGTGTGCCGCGCGCAACCACGGGGCGATGTTGGCCTCGTCGTCCAGTCGGCTGACGATCACCTCGTAGCCCAGGCCTGCCCGCGACGACGACGCCTCGGCCAGCGTCGACAGCAGGATCGCCCGGTCGGCGCCCAGCACGACGCCCCCGGGGTCGACGTTGAACAGATCTGCCACCGCTGCCCGCGCCGCCTCCACAATGGCGGCACTGCGCTGCGCCGACGGGTGCGCGCCCTGAGTCGTGGGACCGGACCTGCGGAACGCCGTCGACACCGTGGTCGCGACCGAATCGGGAATCAGCATCCCGCTCGGGGCGTCGAAATGTACCCAGCCGTCACCCAGCGACGGATGAAGTCCGCGCACCCGGGCGACGTCATATGCCATGTGGGCCACCTTAGGGCTTCCACTTTTTGCGAAACTGTGACGGTAGCGAGTGCCACAGACGTTCCGGCCAATCGGTGGCTTCCCGAGCCAGGGCACCCGGCCAGCCATACTAGTCGAGTGGGGCTCTGGTTCGGAACGCTCATTGCATTGTTCTTGCTGATAGCGCCCGGGGCGATCATCGCACGCATCAGTCAGCTGTCTTGGCCGGTCGCTGTCGCGGTTGGCCCGGCGCTGACCTACGGTGTGGTCGCGCTGGCCATTATTCCGTTTGGTGCCATCGGAATTCCATGGAACGGCTGGACCGCGCTGGCTGCGCTGGTAGTGGTGTGCCTGCTGATGACCGGGTTGCAGCTGCTGCTCACCCGCTACCGCGACCGCGAAGCCGAAGCGCGCGCGGTGAGCCGCTGGCCCGCCATCACGGTGGGGGCGGGCGTGCTGTTTGGCGCGCTGCTCATCATGTGGGCCGCCTACCGCGGCCTCGCCGCCCATTGGCAGACCATCCCGAGCACCTGGGACGCCGTGTGGCACGCCAACGAGGTGCGTTTCATCCTGGACACCGGCCAGGCGTCATCGACACACATGGGCGAGCTCCGCAACGTCGAGACCCACAAGACGCTGTACTACCCGTCGGTGTTCCACGCCCTGACCGCCGTGTTCTGCCAGCTGACCGGCGCGGCGCCCACCACCGGCTACACGCTGAGTTCGGTCGCCGCATCGGTCTGGCTGTTCCCCACCAGCGCGGCGATGCTCACCTGGCATGTGCTGCGGGCGCACACCACGCAGTGGCGCTGCGCCGGGGCGACGGCCACCGCGGCGGCGCTGTCGGCGTCGTTCACCGCGGTCCCCTATGTCGAGTTCGGCGTCGCCGCGATGCCCAACCTGGCGGCATACGGCGTCGCGGTGCCGGCTTTCGTCCTGATCACCAGCACGCTGCGACACCGCGACCGCATCCCGGCGGCCGTCCTGGCCTGGGTGGGCGTCATGTCGGTGCACATCACCGGCGGGGTGATCGTGCTGCTGTTCCTGGTGTCCTGGTGGCTGCTGGACGCTGTGTGGCGGCCGGTGCGTGGCAGGCTGGCCGATTTCCTCGCCCTGGCCTGCGTCGCGGCGTGCTCCGGGCTGATCCTGCTGCCGCAGTTCATCAGCGTCCAGGGGCAGGAAGACATCATCGCCGGGCATTCCTTTTTGACCTACCTCAGCAAGAAGCGGGGACTCTTCGACGCCGTCTTTCAGCACTCTCGGCACCTCAATGACTTTCCGGTGCAGTACGGGCTGATCGTGGTGACGGCCATCGGCGGGGTCATTTTCCTGGTCAAGAAGATCTGGTGGCCACTCGCCCTGTGGCTGGTGCTAGTGGTGGTCGACGTCGACGCCGGAAATCCGCTGCGCGGCCCCATCGGTGCAGTGGCCGGGATGTTCGGCGAGTTCTTCTATAAAGACCCACGCCGGATCTCGGCGGCCATCACCTTGCTGCTGGAGCCGATGGCCGGTACCGCGGTGTTCGCGATCGTCGTGGGCGTGGTGTGTGGCGCCAAACGGGTCACCGGCCGATTCCGGCCGCTGCCCGCCCCCGCGTGGGTCGCCGTGACCGCGGTGCTGCTGGTGGCTACCACGGTGCTCAGCGGGCGCCACTACCTCTATCGGCACCTGGTGTTGTTCGGCGACAAATACGACTCGGTGATCGTCGACCAGCGCGACCTGATGGCGATGGCGTACCTGTCCAAGCTGCCCGGCGCGCACGAGACGTTGATCGGCAACGGCAACACCGACGGGACCGCGTGGATGTACGCCGTCGCCGATCTGCATCCGCTGTGGACTCACTACGACTTCCCGCAACAGATGGGTCCGGGCCCCAACCGGTACGTCTTCTGGACCTCGGCCCGCAAAGGCGATTCCGATCCGCGGGTTCTCGAGGCGATTAAAGCGCTCAATATCCGGTACATCTACACCAGCACGCCGACTGTCCGGGGGTTCGCCGTACCCGAAGGACTAGTGTCACTGGATAAGTCGAAGTCGTGGGCGTTGATCTACGACAATGGCGGCGCCCGAATCTATGAATGGCGCGGAAACGGCGCGACGCCACACTCCTAGTCCACAAAGGATGGTGAAGGATTGAGTACCCGCAACGACGACCCCGACGATGGTGACGTCGAAATCATCGGCGGCGTCGACCCGCGGATAATGGCGCTCGCCGACGACGACGCCGACGAGCGTTCGCTGACCGATCTGGTCGAGCAGCCGGCGAAGGTGATGCGAATCGGCACCATGATCAAGCAACTGCTCGAGGAGGTGCGCGCCGCGCCGCTGGACGAGGCCAGCCGTAACCGGTTGCGCGAGATCCACGCGACCAGCATCCGGGAACTGGAAGAGGGCCTGGCGCCGGAACTGCGTGAAGAGCTCGATCGCCTCACCCTGCCCTTCAACGAGGACTCCGCGCCATCCGACGCCGAGTTGCGCATCGCCCAAGCGCAGCTGGTCGGCTGGCTGGAAGGGCTGTTCCACGGCATCCAGACCGCGCTGTTCGCCCAGCAGATGGCCGCCCGCGCGCAGCTGGAAAAGATGCGCCAGGGCGCGCTTCCCCCGGGCATCGGCAAGCCGGGCGGCGCGCCCGGACACGGTCAGTACCTGTAAGCAGACGCAGCACCGATGGCGCCCGGTTCCGGTCCTCACATCGAGACGCACAACGCGTGGGTGGAGTTTCCCATCTTCGACGCCAAGTCGCGCTCGCTGAAGAAGGCGTTCTTGGGCAAGGCGGGCGGCACGATCGGCCGCAACAGTTCCAACGTGGTGGTGATCGAGGCGTTGCGCGACATCACCTTGTCCCTCGAGCTGGGCGACCGGGTAGGCCTGGTGGGCCACAACGGCGCGGGGAAATCGACTCTGCTGCGGCTACTTTCGGGCATTTACGAACCCACTCGGGGCTGGGCGACGGTCACCGGCCGGGTTGCGCCGGTCTTCGACCTCGGCGTCGGCATGGACCCGGAGATCTCCGGCTACGAGAACATCATCATCCGCGGCCTGTTCCTGGGACAGACGCGAAAGCAGATGCAGTCCAAGGTCGACGAGATCGCGGAGTTCACCGAGCTGGGCGACTACCTGTCGATGCCGCTACGCACGTATTCCACCGGTATGCGCGTGCGGCTGGCGATGGGCGTGGTGACCAGCATCGACCCCGAGATCCTGCTGCTCGATGAAGGCATCGGCGCGGTGGACGCCGACTTCTTGAAAAAGGCCCAGTCGCGGTTGCAGAGCCTGGTGGAGCGCTCCGGAATCCTGGTGTTCGCCAGCCATTCCAACGAATTCCTGGCCCGCTTGTGCAAGACGGCGATGTGGATCGACCACGGCGTCATCCGCATGTCCGGCGGCATCGAAGACGTGGTGCGCGCCTACGAAGGGGAGGACGCGGCCCGGCACGTCCGCGAGGTGCTGGCCGAGACCGCCGGAAGCCATGACTGACACCGTCTTCGCCGTCGTGGTCACCCACCGGCGCCCCGACGAACTGGCCAAGTCGCTTGACGTGCTCAGCTCGCAGACCCGGCAGCCCGATCACCTCATCGTGGTGGACAACGACTATCCGGGGGACGGCCGGATCCGCGAACTCGTTGCCGGACAGCCTGTTCCGACCACCTACCTGGGTTCGCATCGAAACCTTGGCGGCGCGGGGGGTTTCGCGCTGGGCATGCTGCACGCGCTGGCCGAGGGCGCCGACTGGGTGTGGCTTGCCGACGACGACGGGCATCCGCGGGACTCGGGCGTGCTGGCCACCCTGCTGGCCTGCGCCGAAAAACACGGCCTCGCCGAGGTGTCCCCGATGGTCTGCAACTCCGACGATCCGGAGCGCCTCGCGTTCCCGCTGCGACGCGGCCTAGTATGGCGCAGGCGCGCAAGCGAATTGCGCACCGAAGCGGGACAGGACCTACTGCCCGGGATCGCCTCGCTGTTCAACGGGGCGCTGTTCCGGGCCGCCACCCTGGACGCGGTCGGCGTTCCGGATGTGCGCCTGTTCATCCGCGGTGACGAGGTGGAGATGCATCGCAGGCTGGTTCGGTCCGGTCTGCCGTTCGGGACCTGCCTCGACGCGATCTACTTGCACCCCTGCGGATCCGATGAGTTCCGGCCGATCCTCGGGGGCCGGATGCACACCCAGTATCCCGACAACGACGTCAAGCGGTTCTACACCTACCGCAACCGCGGCTACCTGCTTGCGCAGCCCGGCCTGCGCAAGCTGCTGGTACAGGAGTGGGTGCGCTTCGGCTGGTTCTTCCTGGTGAGCCGTCGCGACCCGCGCGGTCTGCTGGAATGGATCCGGTTGCGGCGCTTGGGGCGTCGCGAGCAGTTCGGCAAGCAGGAGGAGCGGCGCACATGACGTTCGTCGACGCGGCGGCACAGTCGCGCACCCTCACCCGCGCCCGCGGTGACCTGGTCGACGGCTTCCGCCGCCACGAGCTCTGGCTGCATCTGGGGTGGCAGGACATCAAGCAGCGTTATCGCCGCTCGGTGCTGGGGCCGTTCTGGATCACCATCGCGACCGGAACCACGGCCGTCGCGATGGGCGGCTTGTACTCCAAGCTGTTCCATCTGGAGCTGTCGTTGCATCTTCCGTATGTGACGCTGGGGCTGATCATCTGGAACCTGATCAACGCCGCCATCCTCGAGGGCGCCGACGTCTTCGTCGCCAACGAGGGACTGATCAAGCAGTTGCCGACGCCGCTGAGCGTGCACGTCTACCGGCTGGTCTGGCGACAGATGATCCTGTTCGCGCACAACATCGTGATCTACGTCGTCATCGCGATGATCTTCCCCAAACCGTGGTCGTGGGCCGATCTCTCGGTGATCCCGGCGTTGGCGCTGATCGTGCTCAATTGCATATGGGTGTCACTGTGTTTCGGCATCCTGGCGACCCGCTATCGCGACATCGGCCCGTTACTGTTTTCGATCGTGCAGCTGCTGTTCTTCATGACGCCGATCATCTGGAATGACGACACCCTGCGGCAGCAGGGCGCCGGACGCTGGTCGAATATCGTCGAACTCAATCCGCTGCTGCACTATCTGGATATCGTTCGCGCCCCCCTGCTGGGGTCGCACCAGGAGCTGCGGCACTGGGCCGTGGTGCTGGTATTGACGGCCGTCGGCTGGTTGCTCGCCGCGATCGCGATGCGCCAATACCGCGCCCGGGTGCCCTACTGGGTATAGCGGGCTTTTCGGGCGCGGCCCGGTGACGGCTGTTCGCCGGGGAGTCTCCAGGGCATTGTCGGACCACCGGTTCGTGAGCGCTTTTCCTTTGAGCTTTTAATCAGCACATTCCCATCAATCACAAGCTTTCGATAGGCCGACAACCGGGTACGGACGTGATTGTGACCAAATCCGTTCGCTCGCGCGGTGTGTCGCTGTCATTTTCTCAGGTGTGCAAGCGAATCTTTTTGGGCAAGCCGCTGATCACCGAGGCGCTCGAGTCCGAGCGATTGTCAAACCCGGTTGCCCTCGGTGCGCTGTCACCCGACGCGATCTCCTCGACCGCCTACGGCCCCGAGCAAATCCTGGTCGAGCTGGTGCCGCATGCCGGACTGGCTGCCTTCGTCTTGTTACTGCCGACCACTGGCGTCATCATCATCGTTCTGGCGCTGGTGGCCGCCTCCTATCGACAGGTCGTCATGGCCTACACACAGGCCGGCGGCTCCTACATCGTCACACGCGAGAATTTCGGGCCGCGGGTGGCGCAGATCGCGGCGGCGGCATTGCTCATCGATTACGTCGTGACGGTGGCGGTGCAGACGTCCGCGGGCACGGTCGCGGTGGCCTCCGCTCTGCCCGCACTCGGACCCTACAGCTTGGAGATCACCATCGGCATGGTGATCGTCATCAGCTACCTGAATCTGCGCGGCGTGCGGGAAGCCGGTCGACCGTTCGCCGTGGCCACCTACTCGTTCGTTGCTCTGATCACCCTGACGATCGTCACCGGAGTCATCCGCGAACTCTTCTGGGGTTTAGCCGAATACGATCCGCAGCACATGCCGGGGACCGTGCCGGTCCATCAAGGCAACGGTCTGGTGATGGGCGCCACCGTGCTGGTGATTCTGCGGGCGTTCGCCAATGGCGGTTCGTCGCTGACAGGCGTGGAAGCGATCTCGAACACGGTCAATATCTTTCGCGATCCGCAGGGCCCGAACGCACGGCGGGTGATTACCACGATGGCCTGCATCCTCGGCTTCTTGCTGGCCGGAGTCGGCTACCTGGCCTACGCCACGCACGCCACCCCATATGTCGACGAATACCCCTCGGTGCTCTCGCAGGTTACCCGGGCCGTCTTCGGCCACGGCCTGATCGGCAGCAGCATGCATATCCTCGTCCAGGCATCGACCGCCGCCATCCTGTTCACCGGTGCCAACGGCAGCTTCAACGGATTCCCCGCGCTGGCCAGCTTCGTCGCGGAAGACCGGTTTCTGCCGCGCCAACTCATCAAGCGCGGGCACCGGTTGGTGTTCTCCAACGGCATCATCGCCCTGACGGCGCTGTCGGTGGCGTTGCTGGTGTTCACCGGCGGCACGGTCCAATCCTTGGTGCCGCTTTACGCGATCGGCGTGTTCACCGGCTTCGCCACCGCCGGCTACGGGATGACCAAACACCATCTCATCCAGCGTGAACGCGGCTGGCGACACAAGCTGGCGATCAACCTGTCCGCAGGGATCATGTCGACCATCGTGGTGGGGATCTTCGCGGTAGCCAAGTTCACCGAGGGCGCCTGGCTGATAGTTGTCGTATTCCCCGTGCTGGTATTCGTACTGATACGGCTCAATCGCGAGTACCGCTCCGAGGCCGCCGTTCTCAGCGACTTCCACGCCGATCACAAGACCCTGCAAAATGGGGCGCGACACCACGTGTTCGCCTGTGTCGACACGGTCGACATCGCAACACTCGAAGCGCTGCGCTACGGGAAGGTCCTCAAACCCGACCAGTTGATCGCCGTGCATTTCGTGATCGACGCGGAACATGCCCGGCGCCTGCAAGAGCTTTGGGAACGCTTCGATCTCGAAACGCCGCTGCGCGTGCTGGATTGTCCGGACCGCCACGTGACCGCGGCCGCACAGGAGCTGGTTGCGACCGAACAACAGGAACATCCGGATACGAGTGTCACGATATTGCTGCCACGCCGGGCATACGGCCCCTTCGAACGACTGCTTCACGACCGCACGGCCGACAAGATCGCCAAGGCGGTCAGCCGGATCCCGAACGCGGCCGCCACGATCGTGCCCTACGACGTGCAGTCCGAGATCAGCGAGGCGTTCCCCAACAGCGTGGGACCGCGAATAGCCGACGAATTCGCTCGGATCGAGCAGCGGATCTGGCGGGGCGAGAGCCGGAAAGTGGCTTCCTATGAACACCCGGAACGGCCCACGGCGGTGGTCGCGATCGACAGCCTCGTTCCCGGGCGCAGTGCGACGATCGAAGGCAGGGTCAGTGAAGTCGAGGAGTTCACCCAACGGAGCCGGACCTCGCGTTCGATGGTGGTCGGCGACGAAAGCGGGCAGATCCGCATCACCTTCGCACCCGATTGCGGTGGCGCAGACATCATGCCCGGCCAACTGCTGCAATTCACCGGAGAGGTACACCGCAACGCAGACCACGAAGCAGTGTGCATTGCCGACCCCACATACCGAGTAGTCGGGTGAACAAGGAGGTGAGCTTTATGACCACATCGGCTCGCCGCCTGAGCATCCCGGCGTCGATCGGAGACCGGTGGAAGCGCGTATTTCTGGGCAAGCCACTGATCAGCGAACGCCTGGAATCGGAAACTCTATCGAATCCTGTTGCGCTGGGCGCTATTGCGCCAGACGCGATCTCGTCGATAGCCTACGGTCCCGAACAGATCGTGGTAGAACTGCTACCGCAGGCCGGACTGGCCGCATTCGTGTTGGTGCTCCCGATCGCCGGGGTCATTCTGCTGATTCTCGCGTTGGTGACCGCGTCGTATCGCCAGGTTCTGATGGCCTACACGCGAGCCGGCGGATCGTACGTGGTCGCGCGGGAGAACTTGGGGCCCCGGATGGCCCAGATCGCCGCCGCCGCATTGTTGATCGACTACGTGGTCACCGTGGCGGTGCAGCCTGCGGCCGGCACGGTCGCGGTAGTCACGGCAATACCTCAGCTTCGCCCGTACCATTTGGAAATCTCGGTGGCTGCAGTGCTGCTGACCTGTTATGTCAACCTGCGCGGACTGCGACAGTCGGGCCGAGTGTTCGCCGTGATGACCTACGGCTTCATCACCATGCTGGCGGTGACGATCGCGACCGGCGTAATCCGCGAAATCTTTTGGGGTCTACCCCGTTACGTCCCGCATCACACCAGCGGGCTGGTGCCGGTACATCAGGGCGGTGGACTGGTGATGGGGGCGACGATTCTGGTATTGCTGCGGGCCTTCGCCCATGGCACCACCTCGATGGCCGGGATCGAGGCGATTTCCAATACAGTCGATGTCTTCCGTAAGCCACAGGGCCCCAACGCGCGCCGCGCATTGACCGCGATAGCGTGCATCATCGGGTTCTTGCTGATGGGGGTGGCCTACCTTGCACACCACACCCACGTCATTCCCTATACCAGCGAGTATCCGTCAATGCTGGCCGAGATCGCCCGGACCGTTTTCGGCAACGGGGCGATCGGGCACGCCTTGTACTTCCTGGTCCAGGCGGCCACCGCAGCGATCCTGTTCACCGGCGCCAACACCGCCTTCAACGGGTTTCCGGCACTCGCCAGTTTTGTTGCCGCCGACCGTTTCCTGCCTCGGCCGCTCACCAAACGAGGACACCGCCTGGTGTTCTCCAACGGCATCGTCACGCTCACCGCGCTGGCCGTTGTGCTGCTGCTGGTGACCCGCGCGTCGCTGCACGCACTGATACCGCTATACGCGATGGGCGTGTTCACCGCGTTCGCGATGGCCGGCTACGGGATGACCAAACACCATCTGACCCAACGTCCGCCGGGTTGGCGATACAAACTGGCGATCAATCTGTCCGCCGGTATCACGTCGACGATCGTGGTGGGAATCTTCGCCGTGGCCAAGTTCACCGAAGGAGCCTGGCTCATCGTCGTCGTCTTCCCCGTTCTGGTGTTCGTGTTCATCCGGCTCAACAACCAGTACCGGGCTGAAGCCGCGATCCTCGAAAAGGATCGCACCGACCGCCCCGACGAGGAAAGGTACGCGAAACACGATGTGTTCCTCTGTGTCAACACCGTGGACATCGCGACGCTCGAAGCGCTGCGCTACGGGAAAGACCTGCGGGCCGACGAGCTGACCGCGGTGCACTTCATGATCGATGCGGAGCACGCACAGCGCCTGCGGAAGCTTTGGCGCCGTTACGATCTCGACACTCCCCTACGCGTGATCGATTGCCCCGACCGTCAGCTGACCCGGGCCGCACAAGAGCTGATCCTCAGCGAGCGAGACACGCGTCCGGATACAGAGGTGACCGTACTGCTGCCGCGCCGCGCATATGGCCTCCTCGGAAGAGTGCTCCACGACCGCACCGCCGACGCAATCGCCAAGGCCGTCAGCCGGTCGCCGAACGCCGCCGCGACAATCGTGCCCTTTGACGTACACAACGGTCATCACCCCCGCGACGCGGCTGAGCCGACTGGACCGGCGTCGACTGCCTAGAGGACTCGGGTGAAAGACGGCGACCACAACTCTCGTCGACACCGAAAGCGCTTACCGCGGCGGCATTGTCCGGTGTTGACGCGGCATAGTGTCCCGGTACGAACACGCGCCGGCGGACGACATCCCGTGGCACACCTGCGTTCGCTCAGCCCCACCGCGGGCGGGGTGGCGGGGGGTCCGGTTGGTGGCGGGAAGACACGTGAACGGCGTGGACTCCCGGTTTCGTCGACAGCTGCGCGAGAAGGCCGTCGAGGTGCGCCTTGTCGGTGTGCCAATGCTGCACCGACTCCGGTTCTGCCGATATCTCCGCGAGGACACGCGTAAGTTTCTCGGACGTCTTGCTTTCCTTATCTTTGCCCGCGCTGTCCTTACTGTCGGCCGATCTGGAACCCTCTTCTCTTGCAGGAGTTTTCGCCGAAGCGCGGGCAACGGCTCCGCCGGCAGCGCCACCAGCCAGACCCGCCAGCGCCATCTGACCAAACATATTGCCGCCGCTTTCCACCGCGGCCAGAGGTACCGCAGCCTGGCCGGTGCCCTGCAACACGGTGGCGGCCAGTCTGACCGCCGGGGTGGCCGCAGCCCAGCTCGGTGGCACCGACAACGCCCCCACCGTGCTCGCCTCACCCAGACTCACCGCCGATACCGACCCGGCCGCGACCGCAGTCGGGTTGTAAAGCACTCCCGGCACCAACGGGACCGGGACCTCGCCGGTGTTGAATCCCCGCGTCAGCAGCCCGAAACCCAGGGTACTGCTCACCAATGCGTTCCTGCCCGGCAGGCTCGCTGGGCTCACGAATTCAAACAGCCTGAGGGCCGTCCCCAGCGGAGTCGTGTTCAGGCTGGCCAGCGAACTCGGCAGCGTGGATGGATCGGTCGCGGCGGGCGCCGCGAAGGGTTGCGGCGACGAGGGCGCCGCAAGCGGCTGCGACGTCAACTGCGACAACATCGACTGCGCGCCTGTACGGGCCGATGTGCCGGCGGTCTGGGTCGCCGTGGCAGATTGGGCAGCCGGCCCGTCGGGGTTGGTGGTCTGCGGCGCCGGGGTGAACGGCGTCACCTGTGCTGCGCTCGCGGACTCGCCGGCATAGCCGTACATCGTGGCGGCGTCTTGGGCCCACATGTCCGCGTACTGCGCCTCGACGGCGGCGATCGCCGGCGTGTTCTGCCCGACAACATTGGTCGCGACCAGCTGTGCCAGCTCGGCGCGGTTGACCGCGATCAGCGGCGGTGCGACCGTGCCCGCAAACGCCGTCTCGTAAGCTGCGGCGGCCGCGCGGGCCTGTGCCGCGGTCTGCTCGGCTTGCGCGGCAGTGGTGTTCATCCACGCCGCGTACGGTGCCGCCGCGGCCGCCATCGCCGTCGATGAAGGACCCAGCCAGCCGGCGGTCAACCCCGAGATCACCGACGAGTAGGAAGCCGCCGTCGCACGCAGCTGGGCGGCCAGCCCGTCCCAGGCCGCGGCGGCGGCCAGCATCGGCCCCGACCCGGGACCGGAATACATACGGGCGGAATTGATCTCCGGCGGCAATATCCCGAAATCCATCGCCATGACCCTCAGCCTGCCGCTACCGCGTCGGCGGACCCGGTCGCCGCATACGACGTCTCGGTGGTGCCCGGAGTGGCTGCGATTGACATCTGCATCTCCTTGGCTCGTAGGTGTGGACGGATGGGCGACGCACGCCGCAACGGCGGTCAGTCTTCGGGAATCACGATGATGGTCGCGGTGGTGGCGGTCCCGCCGGTAATAGCGCCCGCGCCGGCGGAGCGGGTGACGGCGCCGCCGGTGCCGACCGCGGTCCGCCCCGCCAAACCCGACAGGGCCATATTGCTCAACAGGCTTCCCTGGCCCTCCGCCGCGGCCGCCGCGGGCAGGGCATCAAGACCGGTCTGCGGCAACACGACGGCGACCGTCCTCATCGCCGGTGCGGCGCTGGCCCAACCCTGGGGTACCGACAGGCTTCCGACCAAGCCGGCTCGTCCCAAGCCCGCCGATACCGCTCCGCCCGTCGGCCCCACCGCGATTCCGCGGCCCACCGCGGCGATCGGGAATCCCGCCCGCCCGACGGCGCCCGCGTACGCCACTTGCATGTTGAAGTTGTTGAAGGGAGCGAGAAAGGACTGGACACCGAGGTCGTACATGGATCCGAGGGGCGAATATATGTGCATCGGATTAAAGGGCCCGAAGCCGAAAGCCAAGAGATCGTCCAGCGGTGAGGCCGATGGCGGATCGGCCAATGCAGCAGCGGGCGCAGGCGTTGCCAGGCTTTGTAGCGTCTGGGGTGCCGCAGCGGTCAGCTGAGGCAGCGTCTGCGCGTTCGTCCCGGCGGCCTGAGTGACCGCCACGGCTTGTTCGGTGGTCCCTGCCGCATTGGTGGTGCGCGGCGACGGGCTGAACGGAGCCAGCTGCGCCGCGCTCGCCGACGAGCCGGCATACCCGTACATCGCGGCCGCGTCCTGGGCCCACATCTCGGCGTACTGGGCCTCGGTCGCCGCGATTGCCGGGGTATTCTGCCCGACGATGTTCGTCGCGATCAGAGACATGAGCAGGCTGCGATTCGCCGCGATGACCGGCGGGGGAACCGTTGCCGCAAAAGCGGCTTCGTACGCGGCCACTGCCGCCCTGGCCTGATTTGCGGTCTGCTCGGCCTGGGCGGCGGTCGTGCTCAACCATCCGCTATACGGCGCGGCCGCGGCCGCCATCGTGGCCGACGAAGGACCCCGCCACTCAGCTGTCAGCCCCGAAATCACCGAGGAGTAGGAGGCCGCCGTGGAGTGCAACTCGGCGGCCAAAACGTCCCACGCCGCCGCCGCAGCCAACATCGGGCCAGGCCCTGGACCGGTATACATGCGACCGGAATTGATCTCCGGTGGCATCAGACCGAAATCCACCGGTGTGATCCCTCCCCGTCCACGATGTGACCTGCGCCACAGCCATTACGGACTTGTGGGTATACCCGCACTGACTTCTTGTAAACGATTCCACCTGCGGCCTTTGCTCTCCTAGCTTATAATTACCGCCGCCCGAGACGGCCCGTCGACACACCGGGTACCTGGATCCGGGTGACCAATGAGTTTGACGAACCGTTTCTTGCCGACGCACTGACGCGAGGGCCGGCCCCGAATGGGTGCCTTTCTCGATAGAGGTGACGGCGACCTGCTCCCGGTGTAACACTGGAACGCCACAAATCAACCGCGCGGTGACCAGGCGAAAGGTCCACGGACGTGAGCAACAAACGTCAATCAGCAGCGGACGCCGCGCGGAACAACCTCGCCGCCGAGCTGGACCGGCTACGGCAGCGGCGCGACCGTCTCGAGGCCGAGGTCAAGAACGACCGCGGCATGGTGGGCGATCACGGCGACGCGGCCGAGGCGATCCAGCGCGCCGAGGAACTGGTCGTGCTCACCGACCGGATCGGCGAGTTGGACCGGCGCCTGCGGGCCGGGCCTTCGGACGCGGACGCGACGGAGACGCTGCCCGGCGGCACCGAGGTGACCCTGAAGTTCGCCGACGGCGAAATCGTCACGATGCACGTGATCTCCATCGTCGAGGAAACGCCCGTCGGGCGGGAGGCCGAAACGTTGACGGCGCGCAGCCCGCTGGCCCAGGCGCTGGCCGGGCGCAAACCCGGCGACACCGTGACGTACTCGACGCCGCAGGGTGAGAACCAGGTCGAGCTGATCTCGGTCAAGCTGCCCTCCTGATGGTTGCCGGGAAGTGCCCCGCGGCCCCGTTAGACTCCCCTCGATGCTTCCCCCCGAGCCCGCTAACGCAACCGCGCCGGCGCGCCTGAGCCTGACGACGCAGGTCACGCGCTTCGTGGTGACCGGCGGCCTGGCGGGCATCGTGGACTTCGGGCTCTACCTGTTGCTGTGGAAGGTCCTCGGCGTACAGGTCGATATGTCCAAGGCGACCAGCTTCGTCGTCGGCACCATCACCGCCTACCTGATCAACCGCCGCTGGACCTTTCAGGCGACCCCCAGCACGGCCCGCTTCGTCGCGGTCATGGTTCTCTACGCCATCACGTTCGCCGTCCAGGTCGGGCTCAACCATCTGTTCCTGGCGCTTCTGCACTACCGCGGCTGGGCTCCCCTGGTCGCGTTCGTGATCGCGCAGGGCACCGCCACGGTGATCAACTTCGTCGTGCAGCGGGCCGTAATCTTCCGCATCCACTGAGCCGCCTTCGGCAGGCGGTACCCTCTTTGACGATGTCGAGCACCGATCCCGTGACCAAGCCCACCCGCCTGATGGGCTTTGGGCGCACCGCACCGTCGGTGGCCCAGGTGCTGTCCAGCCGCGATCCCGAGGTGATCGCCAAGGCCGTGGCCCGGGTGGCCGACTCGGGCGGCCGGGGCGTGATCGCCCGCGGGCTGGGCCGGTCCTACGGCGACAACGCGCAAAACGGCGGCGGCCTGGTGATCGACATGACCGGGCTCAACCGCATCCACTCGATCAGCGCCGACACCCGGCTGGTCGATGTCGACGCCGGGGTCAGCCTGGACCAGCTGATGAAGGCGGCGCTCCCGTTCGGGCTGTGGGTCCCGGTGCTGCCGGGCACCCGCCAGGTCACCGTGGGCGGGGCGATCGCCTGCGACATCCACGGCAAGAACCACCACAGCGCCGGGAGCTTCGGCAACCACGTGCGATCGATGGACCTGCTCATGGCCGACGGCTCCGTGCGCACCCTCACCCCCGACGGGGACGACGCCGAGCTGTTCTGGGCCACCGTCGGGGGCAACGGTCTGACCGGGATCGTGCTGCGCGCGACCATCGCCATGACTCCGACGGAGACGGCGTACTTCATCGCCGACGGCGTGGCCACCAAGGATCTCGACGAGACGGTGGCCGTCCACCTCGACGGCAGCGAGGCCAACTACACCTACTCCAGTGCCTGGTTCGACCTGATCAGTCCGCCACCGAAGCTGGGCCGGGCCGCGGTCAGCCGCGGTAGCCTGGCGAAGCTGGACCAACTGCCGAAGAAACTCGCCAAGAACCCGCTGAAATTCGATGCGCCGCAGCTGTTGACGGTGCCGAACCTGTTTCCGGTCAGCGCGATGAACAAGCTGTCGTTCATGGCCATCGGCGAGACATATTACCGCCTCGGCGGAACCTACTCGGGCAAGATCCAGAACCTGTCGCAGTTCTACCACATGCTGGACCTGGTCAGCGGCTGGAACAATGCTTACGGCCCAAGGGGTTTCGCCCAGCATCAGTTCCTGGTTCCACCGAACGCGATGGACGAATTCAAGGCGATCATCCGCTGGATCCAAACTGCCGGCCACTACTCGGCGCTGAACGTCTTCAAGCTTTTCGGCTCGGGCAACCGTGCACCTCTGAGTTTCCCCATGGCCGGTTGGAACGTCGCGATGGACTTCCCCAACAAGCCCGGGATCAACGAGTTCCTCAACGAACTCGACCGGCGCGCACTGGAATTCGGCGGGCGGGTCTATACCGCCAAAGACTCCCGTGTCAGCGCAGAAACCTTTCACGCCATGTATCCGCGCATCGACGAATGGATCGCGGTGCGCCGCAAGGTCGACCCCTTACGGGTGTTCGCCTCGGACATGGCCCGACGTTTGGAGCTGCTCTAAATGGTGTTAGACGCCGTGGGAAATCCGCAGACCATTCTGCTGCTCGGCGGCACCTCCGAGATCGGGCTGGCCATCTGCGAACGCTACCTGCAGAACGCGCACGCGCGAATCGTGCTGGCCGCCATGCCCAACGACCCGGGCCGCGACGCCGCCGTGGCGCAGATGAAGGCCGCCGGCGCGCGGTCGGTGGAGCTGATCGATTTCGAAGCCACCGACCCCGACACCCACCCGAAGATGATCGACGAGGCGTTCAACGCCGGCGGCGACATCGATGTGGCCATCGTTGCCTTCGGCATCCTCGGTGACGCCGAGGAGCTGTGGCAGAACCAGCACAAGGCCGTGCTGGCCGCCGAAATCAACTACACCGCAGCGGTTTCGGTGGGGGTGCTGCTCGCCGAGAAGATGCGCGCCCAGGGCTTCGGCCAGATCATCGCGATGAGCTCGGCGGCCGGCGAGCGGGTACGGCGCTCCAACTTCGTCTACGGCTCCACCAAGGCCGGACTGGACGGGTTCTACCTGGGTCTCGGAGAAGCGTTGCGCGAGTACGGGGTTCACGTCCTGGTGATCCGGCCCGGCCAGGTGCGTACCCGGATGAGCGCGCATGTCAAGGAAGCGCCGCTGACCGTCGACAAGGAGTACGTCGCCAACCTCGCGGTGACCGCGGCCGCCAACGGTAAGGAATTGGTTTGGGCACCAGCAGCATTCCGTTATGTGATGATGGTGTTGCGACACGTCCCGCGTCCCATCTTCCGCAAGCTTCCCATCTGAGCATGCGTAACGCGCTGGCCACCTTCGGCCAGATGGCCTTAGCGGTGCTGGTCGCGGTGGCCGTCGCGGCGATATCGCTGACCGCCATCGCCAGGGTGCAGTGGCCCGCCTTTCCGTCCTCCAATCAACTGCACGCGCTGACCACCGTCGGGCAGGTCGGCTGCCTGGCCGGCCTGGTCGCCGTCGGCTCGGTGTGGCGGCGCTGCGCCCGTCCCGGCGCCCGGCTGTTGACCCGATTGGCCGGGCTGATGTTCGTGTCCGCATTCACCGTCGTGACGCTGGGCATGCCGCTGGGGGCGACCAAGCTGTATCTGTTCGGCATCTCCGTCGACCAGCAATTCCGCACCGAATACCTGACCCGCCTGGCCGACAGCCCCGCCCTGCGCGACATGACCTATCTCGGTCTGCCGCCGTACTACCCGCCGGGCTGGTTCTGGGTCGGCGGGCGTGCCGCGGCGCTCGCGGGGACACCGGCGTGGGAGATCTTCAAGCCGTGGGCCATCACCTCGATCACCATCGCGGTCGCGGTCGCGCTGGTGCTGTGGTGGCGCATGGTCCGGTTCGAATACGCGCTGATCGTCACCACGGCAACCGCGGCGGTGACGCTCGCCTACGGCTCGCCCGAGCCCTACTCGGCGATGATCACCGTGCTGCTTCCCCCGATGCTGGTGCTGACCTGGTCCGGCCTGCGCGCCGGTGATCGCGGGCGTCACGCCAGCGTGGCGCCCGACGCTGAGGGCCACGCTGGCGTGACGCTCGGCGGGAAAGGACCCGGCTGGGCCGCGGTGATCGCCGCCGGGCTGTTCCTCGGCTGGACCGCCACCTGGTACACGCTGCTGTTCGGGTTCAGCGCCTTCACGGTGGGGTTGATGGCGCTGTGGCTGGCGGCGACGCGATGGCGCAGGAGCGGCGTCAAAGCTGCCCTCGACCCCCTGCGCCGGGTGGCCGTCATCGCCGGCATCGCCGTGGCGATCGCGTGCACCACGTGGTTGCCGTTCGTCGCGCGGGCGGTGCGCAGCCCGGTCAGCAACTCCGGCAGCGCCATGCACTACCTGCCGGCCGACGGCGCCGAGCTGACGTTCCCGATGCTGCAGTTCACGCTGCTGGGCGCCGTCTGCCTGCTCGGGACGCTGTGGCTGGTGTTACGGGCCCGCTCGTCGGTGCGGGCCGGCGCCCTGGCCATCGGCGTGCTGGCGATCTATCTGTGGTCGCTGCTGTCGATGCTCACCACGCTGGCCCGCACCACCCTGTTGTCGTTCCGACTGCAGCCGACCCTGAGCGTGTTGCTGGTCGCCGCGGGGGCCTTCGGGTTCGTCGAGGCCCTGCGCGCGCTGGCGCGCAGAGACTGGGGTGGCAGCCGCGCCGTCGTCCCGGTGGCCGGCGCCGTCGGCCTGGCCGCCGCGATCGCGTTCAGCCAGGACATCCCCGACGTGCTGCGGCCCGACCTCACCATCGCCTACACCGACACCGACGGCCACGGGCAGCGCGGCGACCGGCGGCCGCCCAGCGCCGAGAAGTTCTACCCCACTATCGACCACACCATCACGCAGGTGACCGGCAAGCCCCGCGACCGGACCGTGGTCCTGACCGCCGACTACAGCTTCCTGTCCTTCTACCCCTACTGGGGCTTCCAGGGCCTGACGTCCCACTACGCCAACCCGCTCGCACAGTTCGACCTGCGCGCCGCGCAGATCAACAAATGGTCCAACCTCAAGACCGCCGACGAGTTGACCCACGCCCTGGACACCTGCCCCTGGCCGCCCCCGACGGTGTTCCTGATGCGCCGCGGCGCTGGCGGCAACTACACGCTGCGGCTGGCCGAGGACGTCTACCCCAACCAGCCCAACGTGCGCCGCTACACCGTCGAGCTGCGCGGAGCCCTGTTCGACAGCCCGCGGTTCGCGGTCCAGAGCGTCGGCCCATTTGTGCTGGCGATCCGCAAGCCCGGGACGTGACCGCCGATGAGCACGGGCGCCACGCCTCGGACAGCGGCCCCCGCCACCGAAGAACTAGCATCTAGCTCCGTGAGCGACAGGGAGGCGAATCACCGGGTCGCCCGGCTGGTTGCTTCTGTCGCCGGGCTACTCGGAGTGCTGCTGGCGATCGCCACGCCGCTGCTTCCGGTCGACCAGACCACCGCGCAACTGAATTGGCCGCAGAACGGCACCTTCGGCAGCGTCGATGCGCCCCTGATCGGCTACGTCGCCACCGATTTGAACGTCACCATCCCGTGCGAGGCGGCCGCCGGGCTGGCCGGCGGCGCCAACCCCGGCAAGACGGTGTTGCTGTCGACGGTGCCCAAGCAGGCCCCGAAGGCCGTCGACCGCGGCCTGCTGATCCAGCGCGCCAACAACGACCTGGTGCTGGTGGTGCGCAACGTCCCGGTGGTAACCGCCCCGCTGAGCGAAGTGCTCAGCCCGGCCTGTCAACGGCTGACCTTCACCGCGCACGCCGACCGGGTCACCGCCGAGTTCGTCGGGCTGACCCACGGAGCCAACGCCGAGCATCCCGGCTCGCCGCTGCGCGGCGAGAAGAGCGGCTACGACTTCCGGCCCCAGATCGTCGGCGTCTTCACCGATCTGAGCGGACCGGCGCCGGCCGGCCTGAGCTTCTCGGCGACCATCGACACCCGCTACAGCAGCAGCCCCACCCCGCTGAAGATGGCGGCGATGATCCTCGGGCTGGTGCTCACGGCCGCCGCCCTGATCGCCCTGCACATCCTCGACACCGCCGACGGAACCCGGCACCGCCGCTTCCTGCCCGCCCGCTGGTGGTCGATCGGCGGCCTGGACGCCCTGGTCATCGGCGTGCTGGTGTGGTGGCATTTCGTCGGCGCCAACACCTCCGACGACGGCTACATCCTGACCATGGCCCGGGTGTCCGAGCACGCCGGCTACATGGCCAACTACTACCGGTGGCTCGGCACGCCCGAG
Organism: Mycobacterium sp. 94-17; assembly: GCF_035617725.1. Taxonomy (NCBI): domain Bacteria; kingdom Bacillati; phylum Actinomycetota; class Actinomycetes; order Mycobacteriales; family Mycobacteriaceae; genus Mycobacterium; species Mycobacterium sp. 94-17. The sequence goes on along the minus strand of NZ_JAPIYN010000006.1, from coordinate 243,265 downwards.
GCGCCGTTCGGCTGGTACTACGACCTGCTGGCGCTGTGGGCCCATGTGAGCACCACCAGCATCTGGATGCGGTTGCCCACCCTGGCGATGGCGCTGACGTGCTGGTGGGTGATCAGCCGCGAAGTCATGCCCCGGCTCGGCCACGCCGTCAAGCACAACCGGGCCGCGGCCTGGACCGCGGCGGGCATGTTCCTGGCCGTCTGGCTGCCGCTGGACAACGGCCTGCGCCCCGAGCCGATCATCGCTCTGGGCATCCTGCTGACCTGGTGCTCGGTGGAACGGGCGGTGGCCACCAGCCGGCTGCTGCCGGTCGCGATCGCCTGCATCATCGGTGCGCTGACGCTGTTCTCCGGGCCGACGGGCATCGCCTCGATCGGCGCGTTGCTGGTCGCTATCGGGCCGCTGCGGACCATCCTGCACCGCCGATCCAAACAGTTCGGGGCGTTGCCGCTGCTGGCGCCCGTGTTGGCTGCGGTCACTGTGACGGTGATCCTGATCTTCCGCGACCAGACCCTGGCCGGCGAGATCCAGGCCACCGCGCTCAAGCGCGCGGTAGGGCCGAGCCTGAGTTGGTTCGACGAACACATCCGCTACGAGCGGCTGTTCATGGCCAGCCCCGACGGGTCCGTCGCCCGCCGCTTCGCCGTGCTGGCCGTGCTGCTCGCGCTCGGGGTGACGGTGGCGATGTCGTTGCGCAAGGGCCGGATTCCCGGCACCGCCGCCGGGCCGAGCCGGCGCATCGTCGGGATCACCATCATCTCCTTCGTGGCGATGATGTTCACCCCCACCAAATGGACCCACCACTTCGGCGTATTCGCCGGGCTGGCCGGGCCGCTGGGCGCGCTGGCCGCGGTGGCGGTGACCTCCGCGGCGATGCGATCCCGGCGCAACCGCACCGTGTTCGCCGCCGTGGTGCTGTTCCTGGTGGCGTTGTCGTTCGCCAGCGTCAACGGCTGGTGGTACGTCTCGAATTTCGGTGTGCCGTGGTCGAATGCGTTCCCGGCGTGGCACTACGCCTTCGCCACCGCGCTGCTCGGGCTGACCGTGGTGGTGCTGCTGCTGGCGGCGTGGTTTCACTTCGTCGCCCCCGATAACGGGCCGCCCAAGACCCGCCTGGGCGCACGGGCGGCCGGAATCGCCCAGTCCCCCTTGGCAATCGCGACCTGGGTGCTGGTGGTGTTCGAGGTGGCATCGCTGACCCTGGCCATGGCCGACCAGTATCCGGCGTGGTCGGTCGGTCGCTCCAACCTGCAGGCTTTGACCGGCAAATCGTGCGGGTTGGCCGAGGACGTGCTGGTGGAGCAGGATCCCGATGCGGGCATGCTCACGCCGGTGAACGCACAGGTGGGAGAAGCCCTGGGCGCTGGCCTGTCGGAAGCCTTCACCCCCAACGGCATTCCCGCGGATGTCCGCGCCGACCCGGTGATGGAACGCCCGGGTGACCGCAGCTTCGTCAACGACGAGGAGAAAACCGGCAGCAACCAGGCGGGCACCGAGGGCGGCACCACCCCCGCGCCGGGGATCAACGGCTCGCCTGCCCAGCTGCCCTTCAACCTCGACCCCGCGCGCACGCCGGTGCTGGGCAGCTGGCGCTCCGGCATCCAGGTGCCCGCGCACCTACGGTCCAGCTGGTATCGGCTGCCCGCCCGCGACAAGGCGGGACCGCTGCTGGTGGTGAGCGCGGCGGGGCGCTTCGACCCCCGCGAGGTTCAGGTGCAGTGGGCCACCGACGACCAGGCGGCCGGCGGACACCCCGGCGGTTCGTTCCAATTCGCGGACGTTGGGGCGTCGCCGGCCTGGCGCAACCTGCGGTTGTCGATGTCGTCGATTCCGGCCGCCGCCACCCAGGTCCGGTTGGTCGCCGACGACGAAGACCTGGCCCCGCAGCACTGGATCGCGCTGACCCCGCCGAGGATCCCAGAGCTGCGCACGCTGCAGGACGTGGTGGGCTCCGCCGACCCGGTCTTCCTGGACTGGCTGGTCGGGCTGGCCTTCCCCTGCCAGCGACCGTTCGGCCACCAGAACGGCGTCGACGAGGCCCCGAAGTGGCGCATCCTGCCGGACCGCTTCGGCGCCGAGGCCAACTCACCGGTGATGGACAACAACGGCGGCGGCCCGCTGGGCGTCACCGAGCTGCTGGCCAAGGCGACCACCATCGCCACCTACCTCAAGGACGACTGGTCTCGCGACTGGGGCTCGCTGCAGCGGCTGACGCCCTACTACCCCGACGCCGAACCCGCCCACCTGCTGCTGGGGAAAGCCACGCGCAGCGGTCTCTGGGGCCCGGGTCCCCTGAGACACTGAGCGCGACCTCAGGTCACGGAAGGGCGGCGTTGAACGGGTGGGTGATGGTCCAGCCCGGGTTGAGGAAGTTGGCGGCGTAGTGGCGTATCGGGTGCAAGTGTCCACTGCGCGGAACGTACGGGCTCGCCGAGGCGACGGCCGGCATCAGCGAGCCGGCGATCGACAAACCGATGGCGCCCAATCCGACACCCGCGGCGATGCGGAGCTTGGAGACCTTCTTGGCCTTCACGTTCGGCTGGGTTTCCGCGCCGGCGATGTTGTCATTCATGGTGGTTCCTATCTGCCGTATTTTCCGTAGGGCCGGTCTCCAATGACCGGCAACACCAGGTTGCGACGGCCGGCTTGCCAGATGGTTCAGAGATTCTTGCGGATTTCTTGCGCCCGGCCTTGAGCTGCGGCGCAAGCCTTGAGGCCGGAAATTCGCGCGGCTACGGTTACGGGTTGTGGCGTCCGATCTCATGACCATGGCCCGGGCCGAACGGACCGACCTGGCGGAGTTCCTGGCCACCCTGACCTCGCAGGACTGGGCGGCGCCCACCCTGTGCACCCGGTGGAACGTCAAAGACGTTGTCGCGCATGTGGTCAGCTACGAGGAGCTGGGCGCGCTGGGGCTGCTGCGACGGTTCGCCAAGGGCCGGCTGGTGTGGGCCAACCAAGTGGGCGTCGACGAATTCGCGGCCCGGACCCCACAGCAGTTACTGGAATTCCTGCGCAGCCATCTCCAACCACGCGGTTTGACAGCGGGTTTCGGCGGAATGATCGCCCTCGTCGACGGCACCATCCATCACCAGGACATCCGCCGCTCACTGGACCGGCCTCGGGTGGTGCCGCACGATCGACTGGAGCGGATTCTTCCCCTGGTGCCCGGCAATCCCCGGCTCGGCGCGGGCCGCCGGATCAGGCGCCTGCGGCTGCGCGCCACGGACGTCGAGTGGACACACGGCGACGGGCCCGAAGTGAGCGGCCCCGGCGAGGCACTGCTGCTGGCGATGACCGGCCGCCCGGCCGCCCTGGCCGACCTCGAGGGGCCGGGGCTTGCCACCCTGACCGCACGGGTCCGCGGATAGCGTTCAGCCGCGGCGGATTTCGAAGACGAACTCGGAGTTGCCGATGCGGATGTGGTCGCCGTCTTCCAGCGCGGCGCTACGCCGCACCCGCCGGCCCCGCACCTGAACGCCGTTGGTCGATTTCATGTCGGTGATCAGGAATTCCGTTCCGGTGTCGATGATCACGGCGTGGTGGCGACTGACGTCGGTGTCGTCCAGGACGATTTCGTTGTCGTCGAGCCGCCCGATCCGCGTGGTCACCCCGGTGAGCTCGTACTGGCGGCCCGCCTTGTCACGCAACCGGGCGACGACGCGGTCGTCGACCAACGCCACCGCCGGCTCCGGACGGACCGTGCTCTGCTTGTGGGTGGTCAGCAGTGCCCGCCTGGGTTGCTCGGGACCCAGCGGCTCCTGGCGCAGGATGCGCTGCTGCAGCGCGTTCACCGTCGGACCCGGATCGATGCCCAGGCCGTCGGCCAACGCCGTCTTGAGGCGCCGATAGGCGCCGAGGGCATCCGACTGGCGCTCGGTGACGTAGTAGGCGGTGATCAGTTGCGCCCACAGCGGCTCGCGATAGGGATGGCGCGCGACGAGTGCTTCCAGCTCACCGATGACGCCATCAGCGCGCCCACAGGCGATTTCGGCTTCGGCGCGCGCGGTGTAGGTCGCCACCCGCTCCTCGATCAGCATGGTGGCGAAGGCGTCGACGAAGGCGAAATTACGCAGGTCGTCGAGCACCGGCCCGCGCCATTCGCCCAGGGCCGCCGACAGGTGACTGCTCGCTTCCTCGAAGCGACCCGACCCGGCCGCCTGCGCCCCGGCGGTCTTGTGGGCGCGGAATCGCCCCACATCGCAATCGGGGTCGGCGACGCTCAGCTGGTATCCGGGTGGCGCGCTGGCGAGCACCGAGTTCGGGTTGGCCACCGCGCCGCGCAGCAGTCGGCGCAGCGTGGAGATGTAGGAGTGGATGCTGGTCCGCGCCGCCGGCACGGGAGCCGCCCCCCACACGGCGTCGATCAGGGCGTCGACGGACACGGGCCGGTTGCGGTGGACCAGGAGCATGGCGAGCACGGCACGCTGTTTCGGGGCGCCCAGCGACAGCTGGCCGCCGTGGGCCGTCACAGCCAACGGTCCCAGGACACCAAATCCCAGACCTGCGTTCGTCACACGCTTGCCCACCCTCTCGTGGGTTCAGGGGCCGCAGGCGCGGCCTCAGCCACCATTTTGACCGCAAGGGCGCGGCCAACGCTGATCTGGCGGTGGGGTTTCGCTGTGATTTGCCCGGTGGGACGGCATCCGCGGCGCGCTGCGCGGCCCCGCGTCCTCAACGGCCAAAGCCGCGTCGCTTACGATCGAGCCTCGTGCCCCACGACGGAAATGAGCGATCGGCGCGGATCCCCCGGTTGGTGGCCGCCGTCGCCGGGATCGTGGGCCTGCTGCTGTGCCTGTCCGTTCCATTGCTGCCGGTCAAGCAGACCACCGCCACGATCCTGTGGCCCCAGTCCGACGCCGGCGGGCACGTCAGCCAGATCACCGCGCCCCTGGTGTCGGGGGCGCCCCGCGCGCTGGACATCTCCATTCCCTGCCCGGACATCGCCACCCTGCCCCCCGGCGGCGGCCTGGTGGTGTCGACGCTGCCACCCGGCGGCATCGACGCCGGGAAGAACGGGCTGTTCGTGCGGGCCAACGCCGACGTCGTCGTCGTCGCGTTCCGGGACACCGTGGCCGCGGTCGCCCAACGCGCGGCCGTCGCCGCCGGAGGCTGCCGCGTCTTGCATCTGTGGGCCGACGCCGGCGCGACCGGCGCCGAATTCGTCGGCATACCCGGCGCCGCCGGGGTGCTGCCACCCGAAAAGAAACCCCAGGTCGGCGGCGTCTTCACTGACATGAAGGTGCCCGCGGGCCCCGGGCTGTCGGCCCGCATCGACATCGACACCCGATTCATCACCGCGCCCACCGTCATCAAGGAAATCGTGATGGTGCTGGGTGCCCTGGCCGTGCTGACGGCCATCGTCGCGCTCGCGGTGCTGGACCGCCGCAGCCGGGGCGGCGGCACCCTGCTCAACTGGCGCTCCCCCATCGCCTGGCTGTCCAGATACCGGCCCGGCACGCACCTGGGCAACTGGCGGCGGGTGGGAATCGCGACGTGGGTCGCCGACGCGGGGGTGATCGCGACCCTGCTGCTGTGGCACGTCATCGGGCCCACCTCGTCGGACGACGGCTACAACCTGACCATCGCGCGCGTCGCCCCCGGCGTCGGCTACATCGCCAACTACTACCGCTACTTCGGCACCACCGACGCTCCCTTCGACTGGTATCTCGGGGTGCTGTCCAAGATGGCCTCGGTGAGCACCGCCGGCATCTGGATGCGGCTGCCCGCCACGGTGGCCGCGATCGGGTGCTGGCTGATCATCAGCCACTGGATGCTGCGCCGGCTCGGCCCGGGCCGCGGCGGCCTGGCGGCCAACCGGGTCGCGGTCTTCACCGCGGGCGCGGTGTTCGTGGCGGCGTGGCTGCCGTTCAACAACGGGCTGCGGCCCGAGCCGCTGATCGCCCTCGGCGTCCTGATCACCTGGATGCTGGTCGAGCGGGCCATCGCGCTGCGCCGGTTGGCGCCCGCGGCGGCGGCCATCATCGTGGCGCTGCTCAGCGCGACCCTGGCGCCGCAGGGGCTGATCGCGGTCGCCGCGCTGCTGACCGGGGCGCGGGCCGTCGCCCAGACGATCCGGCGCCGCCGGGCGACGGACGGGCTGGTGGCCCCGCTGGCGGTGCTGGCCGCCTCGCTGTCGTTGATCTTCGTGGTGGTGTTCCGCAGCCAGACGCTGGCCACGGTCGCGGAGTCGGCCCGGATCAAGTACAAGGTCGGCCCGACCATCGCCTGGTATCAGGACTGGCTGCGCTACTACTTCCTCACCGTCGAGTCCAACCCCGACGGGTCGATGGCGCGGCGCTTCGCCGTGCTGGTGCTGCTGTTGTGCATGTTCGGCATGCTGGTCACCCTGCTTCGCCGGGGCAGGATCCCCGGCGTGGCCACCGGCCCGGCGTGGCGGCTGATCGGCACCACCGCATTCGGCCTGCTGTTGCTGACGTTCACCCCGACCAAGTGGGCGATCCAGTTCGGTGCGTTCGCCGGGCTGGCGGGGGCGCTGGGCGCGGTCACCGCTTTCGCCCTGGCCCGGATCGGCCTGCACAACCGCCGCAACCTGACGCTGTACGTGACGGCGCTGCTGTTCGTGCTGGCGGTGGCGACCTCCGGCGTCAACGGCTGGTTCTACGTCGGCAACTACGGGGTGTCGTGGTGGGACATCCAGCCGGTCATCGCCAGCCACCCGGTGACGTCGATGTTCCTGATCTTGTCGATCATCACCGGCCTGCTGGCCGCCTGGCAGCACTTCCGGATGGACTACGCCGGGCACACCGAGGTCAAAGACAATCGGCGCAACCGGGTGCTGGCGTCGACCCCGCTGCTGGTGGTCGCGGTGATCATGGTGCTCGGCGAAGTCGGCACGGTGGCCAAGGCCGCGGTGTTCCGCTACCCCCTGTACACCACCGCGAAGGCCAACGTGGCCGCGCTCAGCTCCGGACTCTCGAACACCAGTTGCGCCATGGCCGACGACGTGCTGACCGAGCCGGACCCCAATGCTGGTCTGCTGCAACCGATTCCGGGGCAGACCTTCGGCCCCGACGGCCCGCTGGGCGGGGCCAACCCGGTCGGCTTCAAGCCCGACGGCGTCGGCGACGACCTGAGGTCGTACCCGGTGGTGACCAAACCCGGGGTGGTGAATTCCGACGCGTCACCGAACAAGCCCAACGCGGCCATGAGCGACTCCGCGGGCACGGCCGGCGGCTCGATTCCCAAGGGGGCTCCCGCGGGCGTCAACGGCTCGCACATCGCGCTGCCGTTCGGCCTCGACCCGGCCCGCACTCCGGTGATGGGCAGCTACGGCGAGAACTCGCTCGCGGCCACCGCCACCTCGGCCTGGTACCAGCTGCCGCCCCGCACCGCCGACCGGCCGATCGTGGTGGTGTCGGCGGCCGGCGCCATCTGGTCCTATAAGGAGGACGGCACCTTCACCTACGGGCAGTCGCTGAAACTGCAGTGGGGCGTCACTCGCCCCGACGGCACCATCCAGCCGCTCGCGGAGGTGCAGCCGATCGACATCGGGCCGGAGCCGGCGTGGCGCAACCTGCGGTTCCCGCTGACCTGGGCGCCGCCCGAGGCGAACGTGGCGCGCATCGTCGCCTACGACCCGAACCTGAGTTCGGACCAGTGGTTCGCGTTCACGCCGCCGCGGGCGCCGGTGTTGCAGACCCTGCAGCAGATGATCGGCTCGCGCACACCGGTGCTGATGGACATCGCCACCGCGGCCAACTTCCCGTGCCAGCGGCCGTTCTCCGAACACCTCGGCGTGGCCGAGCTTCCGCAGTACCGCATCCTGCCCGATCACAAGCAGACGGCGGCGTCGTCGAACGGGTGGCAGGCCAGCGAGGCGGGCGGGCCGTTCATGTTCCTGCAGACCATGCTGCGCACCTCGACGATCGCCACGTATCTGCGTGGCGACTGGTACCGCGACTGGGGATCGGTGGAGCAGTACTTCCGGCTGGTGCCGGCTGACCAGGCGCCGGACGCCGTGATCGAACAGGGTGTGATGACAGTGCACGGCTGGAGCCGGCAGGGACCGATTCGGGCGCTCCCGTGAGCGCCCCCCTTCAAAACGTGCGGGTGACGCGCTGGGTCGCGACGATCGCCGGGCTGATCGGTTTCGTCTTGTCGGTGGCGACGCCGCTGCTGCCCGTCGTGCAGACCACCGCGACGCTGAATTGGCCTCAAAACGGCCAGCTGAACAGCGTTACCGCGCCGCTGATCTCGCTGACCCCGGTCGACGTGAACGTCACCGTGCCGTGCTCGGTGGTGAGCGCGCTGCCGCCCGAGGGCGGGGTGGTGCTCAGCACGGCGCCCAAGAAGGGCAAGGACGCCGCGCTCAACGCGCTGTTCGTGGTCGTCAACGGCAAGCGCGTCGACGTCACCGACCGCAACGTGGTGATCGCCAGCGCGGCGCGCGACCAGGTCCAATCGCCACAATGTCAGCGCATCGAGATCACCTCGACGAAGGCGGGGGCCTTCGCCACGTTTGTCGGGCTGAAGGACGCGGCGGGCAAACCGATCAGCGGCGGATTCCCCGACCCGAACCTGCGGCCGCAGATCGTGGGGGTGTTCACCGACCTCACCGGGCCGGCGCCGCCGGACCTGAAGCTGTCGGCGACCATCGACACCCGGTTCTCCACCACCCCGACGACGCTGAAACTGGTCGCGATGGTGCTGGCGATCGTGTCCACGATCGTCGCGCTGATCGCGCTGTGGCGCCTCGACCAGCTGGACGGTCACCGGATGCGCCGGCTGATTCCGGCGAACTGGCGCACGTTCACCCTGGCCGACGTCACGGTGATCTCCGGCTTCGTGCTGTGGCATGTGATCGGGGCGAACTCGTCGGACGACGGCTACATCCTGGGCATGGCCCGGGTCGCCGACCGCGCCGGCTACATGTCGAACTACTTCCGCTGGTTCGGCAGCCCCGAGGACCCCTTCGGCTGGTACTACAACCTGCTGGCGCTGATGACGCATGTCACCGACGCCAGCCTGTGGATGCGGCTGCCGGACCTGATCGCCGGGATCGTGTGCTGGTTGCTGCTCTCGCGCGAGGTGCTGCCCCGACTGGGTCCCGCGGTCGCCTCCAGCAAGGCCGCCAACTGGGCGGCGGGCCTGGTCCTGCTGACCGCGTGGATGCCGTTCGACAACGGCCTGCGGCCCGAGCCGATCATCGCCGTCGGCTCGCTGATCACCTACGTGCTGATCGAGCGCTCGATGCGCTACAGCCGGCTCACCCCCGCGGCGCTGGCGGTCATCACCGCGGCGTTCACCCTCGGCGTCCAGCCCACCGGGTTGATCGCGGTGGCCGCGCTGATCGCAGGCGGCCGCCCGATCCTGCGGATCCTGGTCCGCCGCCACCGCCTGGTGGGCACCTGGCCGCTGGTGGCGCCGATGCTGGCCGCTGGCACGGTCATCCTGACCGTGGTGTTCGCCGATCAGACGTTGGCAACGGTGTTGGAAGCCACCAGGATTCGCACCTCGATCGGCCCCAGCCAGGCCTGGTACACGGAGAACCTGCGCTACTACTACCTGATTCTCCCGACCGTCGACGGGTCGCTGTCGCGCCGGTTCGGGTTCCTCGTCACGGCGCTGTGCCTGTTCACGGCCGTCTTTATCATGTTGCGGCGCAAGCGGATTCCCGGTGTGGCACGCGGGCCGGCCTGGCGGCTGATGGGCGTCATCTTCGGCACCATGTTCTTCCTGATGTTCACCCCCACCAAGTGGGTGCACCACTTCGGGCTGTTCGCCGCGGTGGGAGCGGCGATGGCCGCGCTGACGACGGTGCTGGTGTCGCACGAGATTTTGCGCTGGTCGCGCAACCGCATGGCGTTCCTGGCGGCGCTGTTCTTCGTGCTGGCGCTGTGTTTCGCCACCACGAACGGCTGGTGGTACGTCTCGAGTTACGGCGTCCCGTTCAACAGTTCCATGCCGAAGGTCGGCGGAATCAGCATCAGCACAATCTTTTTCGTGTTCTTCGCGATTGCCGCGCTGTGGGCGGCGTACCTGCACTTCGCCCCCAGGGACCGCGGCGAAGGGCGGCTGGCGCGCGCGCTGACCGCGGCGCCCATCCCCCTCGCCGCCGGCTTCATGGCGCTAGTGTTCATCGGGTCGATGGTGGCCGGCATCGTCCGTCAGTACCCCACCTACTCCAATGCGTGGGACAACCTGCGTGAATTCAGCGGCGGCTGCGGACTGGCCGACGACGTGCTCGTCGAACCGGACAGCAACGCCGGCTTCATGGCGCCCCTGCCCGGCGACTACGGTCCGCTCGGGCCGTTGGGCGGTGTGAACCCGACGGGATTCACGCCCAGCGGGGTACCGGATCGCACCCTGGCCGAGTCGGTCAAGGAAACGGCGGTGCCGCAGCCCGGAACCGACTACGACTGGGATGCCCCGCTCAAGCTGACCAGGCCGGGCATCAACGGGTCGACGGTGCCGCTGCCCTACGGCCTCAACGCCGACCAGGTTCCGCTGGCGGGCAGCTACACCACCGGCGCGCAACAACAGAGCAGGCTGACCTCGGCGTGGTACCAGCTGCCCAAGCTCGACGACGGGCACCCGCTGGTGGTGGTGACCGCCGCGGGCACGATCACCGGCAACAGCATCCTGCACCACCACACAGGCGGGCAGACCGTGGAGCTGGAGTTCGGCCGGCCCGGCCCCGGCGGCTCGGTGCAGCCGGGCGGCCGCCTGGTGCCCTACGACCTGTACGGCGAGCAGCCGAAGGTGTGGCGCAACCTGCGCTTCGCGCGCTCGCAGATGCCCGCCGACGCGGTCGCGGTGCGCGTGGTGGCCGAGGACCTGTCCCTGACACCGGATGACTGGGTCGCGCTGACCCCGCCGCGGGTACCCGAGCTGCGCTCGCTGCAGGAGTACATCGGTTCGAAGCGGCCGGTGCTGATGGACTGGGCCGTCGGGCTGGCATTCCCCTGCCAGCAGCCGATGCTGCACTCCAACGGCGTCACCGAGATCCCCGAGTTCCGCATCACCCCGGACTACAACGCCAAGAAGCAGGACACCGACACCTGGCAGGACGGCGTCAACGGCGGCCTCCTGGGCATTACCGACCTGTTGCTGCGGGCCCACGTCATGTCGACGTACCTGTCCCACGACTGGGGTCGCGACTGGGGGTCGCTGCGCAAATTCGACACCATCGCCGACGCGCACCCCGCCGAACTCGAGCTGGGCACCGCCACCCGCACCGGATGGTGGTCGCCCGGACCGATCCGCATCAAGCCATAACGGGCGATTAAAAACCGGCCATTCGCAAATAGCCGTGCACCGTTGTTATTCAGCGGTGTAATAACGCTGCGAATTAACGGCGGAGTAATTACTGGTCAGAGGTTTGATCGCGCCATTTCCGGGTCAATACTCATTCCGCTGTGCTCCATTTCACATGACGGAAAAAAGGGGGGCCCCGTGCGCACGCTGACACGCCTGGGTACCGGCACCGCCGCGCTCGCGACGCTGATCGCGCCGACCGCGAGTTCGGCCATCGGGACGGCGGGTGCCGAGGGTGGGGGTACCACCGTCGTTTTCGACAACTATCTGCGGCGTTGCGATTTCAGCAAGGTGGCCATCGCACCAAAGGTGCCGGGCCCGATGCTCGGCACCGGTTCGGCCATCGTCAACGTCAGCGGATCCCGGGCGGTCGCCGAGGTGCACCTGACCGACGGGCCCGAACCGGGCATGCATTTCGACGTCGGGCTCATCGAGGAACCCCGCCCGTCCTCGTCGAGCTGCGGTCCGGGCGACCCCGGAACCGCCTTTACCGGCATGGACCTCGACGGCGCGGGGAATGGCACCGCCACGGTGTCCGACGCCCTTCGGCCCGGCACGACCGGCGTGTGGGTGATCATCGAACGGCCGAACGCGAACTCCCAGAACCCGGCGGAGTTCTACACCTCGGAGTTTGTGGTGCCGGTCCGGTCGTAGCCGTAGCGTCTGAGTACATGAGCGACTACGCCGTGGAGGCGGTGGACCGGCTGCCGTTTTCCACCGACGAGAAATCGCAGCGCTACGCGACGGAGAACTACCGCGGGGCCGTGGGGCTCAACTGGTACCTCACCGATCCCACGCTGCGGTTCACCATGGCCTACTACCTCAACCCCGACGAGCTGCGGCTCGCCGAACGCCACCTGACGCGCATCGGTGAACTGATGGGCGGGCCCGTGGCGCGGTGGGCCGAGGAGACCGATCGCGACCCCCCGCAGTTGCACCGCTACGACCGGTGGGGCCACGACATCAGCGAGGTGGTCATGCCGGTGTCGTTCACCCAGTCCAAGCGGGCCGTCCTGGACGCCCAGCGGGCGCTGCGCACCGAGGCGCGCGAGGCCAAGGTGAGCTCGTCGCTGCCGATGTTCGCGTCGAATTACCTGCTCAACCAGGCAGATATCGGCATGGGTTGCGCGCTGGGCACCGGCGGCGGCATGGTCCAGTCGCTGGTGGCCGCGTACGCGCCGCCCGATGTGGCCGAGCACGTGCTGGCCAAGTTCGCCTCCGGCGAGTGGGCGGGCGAGACAGCGCAGCTGCTGACCGAACGCACCGGCGGCTCCGATCTGGGAGCGCTGGAGACCACCGCTACCCGGCGCGGCGATGCGTGGGTTCTCAACGGCTTCAAGTGGTTTGCATCCAACTGCGCGGGCGAGGCGTTCGTGGTGCTGGCGAAACCCGAAGGCGCACCGGACTCTTCGCGGGGCGTCGCGAACTTCCTGGTGCTGCGCAGCCGCCGCGACGGCTCGCGCAACGGCGTGCGGGTCCGGCGGTTGAAGGACAAGCTCGGCACCCGCTCCGTGGCCTCGGGTGAGGTCGAATTCGTGGACGCCGAGGCGTTTCTGCTGTCCGGCGAGCCCAGCGACGGCGCCGGACCGTCGGACGGCAAAGGGCTCGGGCGCATGATGGAGCTGACCAACGCCGCGCGCCTGGGCATCGCGTTGTTCGCCCTCGGCAATGCGCGCCGCGCCCTGGTCGAATCGGTGTGCTACGCCCGGCAGCGGCGGGCGTTCGGCGGGGCGCTCATCGACAAGCCGCTGATGCGGCGCAAGCTCGCCGAGCTGATCGTCGACGTCGAGGCCGCGCAGGCGATGGTGTTCGACGGCACCGGCGCCACCAATCACCGCCAGCCGCGCGGCATCCGGCAACGCATCGCGGTGCCGGTCACCAAGCTCAAGGTGTGCCGGCTCGGCATCACAACGGCCTCGGACGCGATCGAAATCCACGGCGGCAACGGCTACATCGAAACCTGGCCGGTGGCAAGGCTTTTGCGTGACGCACAGGTGAACACCATCTGGGAGGGGCCCGACAACATCCTGTGTCTGGACGTGCGGCGCGGGATCGAACAGACCAGCGCGCACGAGACGCTCTTGGCGCGGCTACACGACGCGGTGTCGGTGGCCGACGACGACGAGACCACCCGGCTGGTCGCCGGCCGGATCGGGGATCTCGACGCGGCGATCACCGCGTGGTCCAAGCTCGACAGGGAGGTGGCCGAGGCGCGGCTGTTCGGCCTGACCCGATTCATGGGCGACGTGTACGGCGCCGCGCTGCTCGTCGAGCAGGCCGCCTGGGAGCGCGCGACCCGCGGCGGGGAGCGCAAGGCGCTGGTCGCGCGGCTCTACGCGCAGCGGTATCTCGCCGATCGTGGGCCGCTGCGCGGCATCGATGCCGAGTCCGACGAGGCGCTGCAGCGATTCGACGACCTCGTCGACGGCGCGTTCACCACGTAGGCACCCCATGTCCGCTCAGCGCCTCTACCGGCCCGGGCCGCCGCTCGCCGCTCACATCGCCTATTTCGGCTACTGGGATTCGCACGGCGCGGCCGGCATCCATACCAGCCGGGCGGTTCCGCGGGGCGCGGTCACGGTGATCATCGATCTCGACGACCGCGGCGACCTCGACTTCTTCGCCTCCGACGGCGTTACGCCACTGCGGGTTTCGCCGGCCTTCGCCGCGGGTGCCGGCGTCGACTCCTACGTCATCCGGATCGATCCCGGCCACAGCGTCATGACCATCCACTTCCGGCCCGCGGGAGCGCTGGCCTTCCTCGGGTGCCCGCTGGGCGATCTGGAGGATGCGCTCGTCGACCTCACGGAGCTGTGGGGCCCGGCCGCAGAGCTGTTGCGCGAACGGCTGATCGCGGCGGGTTCGGCCGAGCTGCGCGTGGCGCTGCTGGAGGCGTTTCTGATCGGCCGGATGCGACGCACCGACCGGGACCCACCACCTCGGCTCGCTCCGCTGCTGCGGTGTGTCGAGCTCGACCCGTCCATGCGTGTCTCGAAAGCCCAAGCGCTGAGCGGTCTTTCACGCAAGTCATTCGCCACCCTGTTCCGCTGCGAGGTCGGGTTGTCGCCGAAGGCCTATCTGCGGGTGCGCCGCCTGCAGGCGGCGCTGCGGGCGCTCGACGCCCCCACCCGGGGTGCGACCATCGCCGCCGAGCTGGGCTATTTCGACCAGTCCCACTTCGTGCGCGAGTTCCGGTCGTTCACGGGTATCACGCCCACCCAGTACGCGCGGCGGCGATCGGCGATGCCCGGTCATGTCGAACTCGGCGCGGCGGCGCGGTGACTTCGGCCGCGGACAAAATATCCAAGCCATCCCGCCGCCGGGCGCCGATGATGGCGTCATGGACAGAAACCGAGTAGCGGTCGCCGACACCGGGCTGTTGGTCGCGGCGATCCGCGCCCGCGAAACCGCCAACCTGAACCGGCTTTTCGCCGACCCGTTCGCCGAGCGGCTGGCGGGCGACCGCGGGCGGGAGCTACTCGCCGCGGCACCGGGGGAACGCTCCGGCCTGCAAATCGTCGTGCGCACCCGATTCTGGGACGACGCCCTGCTGCGCGCGGCACCCGACGTCAGGCAGATCGTCGTCCTCGCGGCCGGTATGGACGCGCGCGCCTACCGGATGCCCTGGCCCGTCGGCACGGTGGTCTACGAGCTGGACCAGCCCGGCGTGCTGTCGGCCAAGGCCGAGGTCCTTATCGGCGAAGAACCGTCATGTCGGCGCGTACCGGTGAGCATCGATCTGGCCGACGACTGGCCGGCCGCCATCCGGGCGGCGGGCCTGGATCCGGCGGCGCCGTCGGCGTGGTTGATCGAAGGCCTGCTGCAGTACCTGGACGAGGTCGCCGTCAACACGTTGTTCGAGCGCGTCGACGCGCTGTCGGCGCCCGGTTCGGTCCTGCTCTACGACGTGGTCGGCAAGACGCTCCTCGAGTCGGAGTTCATGGCTCCGCTGCTGGAATCGATGGCCGACAACGGCGCCCCCTGGCTATTCGGGACCGACGAACCCGAACGGCTGTCACGGCGCCTCGGCTGGTCGGCGGCCGTGACCGATATTGCTGAGGCGGGCAATCGTTACGGCCGCTGGTACGAGCCGGCGGTGCCGATGACCGTTGCGGGCGTCCCGCGCGGCTATTTCGTGGAGGCGACGAAAGAGCTGCCGTCCAACGCTGTCGCCGGCGCGCCAGCGGGCCCTAGATCGGGATGAGGCCGTGCTTGCGTGCCGTGCGGAACCAGAGTTGCTTGTCCCGCAGCAGTTTCATCGACTTGCGCAGCAGCAGCCTGGTCTGGTGCGGGTCGACGACGGCGTCGATGAAGCCACGTTCCGCGGCGGTCCACGGGATCGCCATGTTGAGGTTGTAGCCCTCGATGAAGTCCTTCTTGATCTGCTGCGCCTCGGGCGTGGTGGGGTCGGGGAACCGCTTCATCAGCAGCTGCGCGGCCCCCTCGGCCCCGATCACCGCGATGCGCGCGGTGGGCCACGCGAAGTTGAAGTCGGCGGTCAGCTGCCGGGACCCCATCACGGCGTAGGCGCCGCCGTAGGACTTGCGGACAGTGATCGTCACCTTGGGCACGTCGGCCTCCACGACGGAGTACAGGAACCGCCCGCCGCGCTTGATGATGCCCCGCTTCTCCTCCTCGGCGCCCGGCAGGAACCCGGGGGTGTCCACCACGAAGACCAGGGGGATGTTGAACGAGTCGCAGAACCGGATGAACCGCGCCGCCTTGTCGGAGGCCTCGTTGTCGATCGACCCCGACATGTGCATGGGCTGGTTGGCGATCACTCCGACGGGGTGGCCGTCGACGCGCGCGTACCCGGTGATGATGGCCGGCCCGTGCTGCGCGGCGACGTCGAGGAAGTCGCCGTCGTCGAAGATCCGCAGCAGGATCTCGTGCATGTCGTAGGCCATGTTGTCGGAGTCCGGCACGATTCCGTCGAGCTCCAGGTCGGTCGGGGTGATCTCCGGCTCCAGGCCGGGGTTGACCACCGGCGGCTGACCGAAGGTGCTCGACGGCAGGAACGACAGGAAGTCCCGGACGTACTGGAAGGCCTCGGTCTCGGAGTCCACCACCTGGTGGATGTTGCCGTAGCGGGCCTGCGCGTCGGAGCCACCGAGCTCGTCGAGCGTGACGTCCTCGCCGGTGACCTCGCGGATCACGTCCGGGCCGGTGACGAAGAAGTAACCCTGGTCGCGCACCGAGACCAGCAGGTCGTCCTGGATCGGCGAATACACCGCTCCCCCAGCGCATTTGCCGAAGATGAGGGAGATCTGCGGCACCAGCCCGGACAGCGCCTCGTGGCGGCGGCCCAGCTCGGCGTACCAGGCCAGCGAGGTGACCGCGTCCTGGATGCGGGCGCCGCCCGAGTCCTGGATGCCGATGATCGGGCAGCCGACCATCGCGCACCACTCCATCAGCCGGGCCACCTTGCGGCCGAACATCTCGCCGACCGTGCCCTGGAACACCGTCTGGTCGTGGGAGAACACCCCGACCGGGCGGCCGTCGATCATGGCGTGCCCGGTGACGCACCCGTCGCCGTAGAGGGCGTTCGGGTCGTTCGGCGTCTTGGCCAGTGCCCCGGTCTCCAGGAAGGTGCCCTGGTCGACCAGCCCGTGGATGCGGGCGCGGGCGCTCGGGATGCCCTTCTTGTCGCGCTTGGCGACGGCCTTCTCGCCGCCGGGCTCCTTGGCCAGTTCCAGGCGAGCGTAGAGCTCGGCCAGCTTCTCAGCGGTGGTGTGCTGAATGGGCGCTGCTCCCGAAGCCGGCCCCGAAGCTGGCGCTGTCTCCGTCACTACTTGCCCACCTCACTCGTCTGACTGGTTTGCGCCTCCACCTTATTCAGCACGTCGGAGAGGTGAGCACCGACCTTGCCGATGATCGGTTCGTCGATGGCCTGGATGTGTTCGCCCCCGATCGGCACCACCTCGAGGTCGGCCACGTACTCGCCCCAGCCGCCGTCGGGCTTGCGGATCGCATACCGCGGCTCGAACTCGATGACATCGTCGTGGTAGCGGTCGGCCATGTACAGGGTCACGTGGCCGTCGTAGGGCTCGATCCGGACGGTTTCGAGCGCCCGGTTGTCCAGGTAGGACGTCCGCTGATGCTCGACGATGCCGCCCGGGATCTGCACGCCGCTCTGCTGGACGATGTCCAGCACGAACTTGACCTGGCCCTCGTCGTCAAGCTCCTCGAGCTGCTCGTAGGGGATGGCGGGGATCTCGACGTTGAAGGTGCGCTCAGCGAACTTGGCGTACCGGTCCCAGCGTTTGCGGGTCTCCTCCCGCGTCTGCGGGATCTCCTCGCCCGCGCGCACGGTGTCGATCATCCCGACGAAGCGCACGTCGGCGCCGGCCTGTTTCAGCCCGATCGCGCAGGCGTAGGCCAGCGCCCCGCCCAGCGACCACCCCACCAGGATGAACGGCTTGCCCTCGTTCATCTGCAGCAGCTTCGGCACGTACTGGGCGGCCCGCTCCTGGACGGTGCCCTCCACGCGCTCGAACCCGTACATCGGCGTATCCGCGGGCAGCCGCTGCAGCAGCGGCTCGTAGACCACGGTCGAACCGCCGGCGGGATGGAACACGAACACGGGAACCTGCGACTCGTTCTGCGGGGCCCGCAGGGTACGGACGAAGCCGTCGATCTGGCCGGCCTCCAGGTACTGACGGACGTTCTCGGCCAGCGCCTCGATGGTCTCGGCCGCCAGCACGTCCTCGGCGGTGACAGCGCCGTCGGCGCGCTCGGAGAGCCGCTGCGCCATCTTGGCCGCGGCGTCCCCGTCCAGCTTGGGCAGCGGGTTGAAGATGCCGCCCGGCGACTTGCCCGTGACGATCGCCCAGGTGGCGAAGGTGACCCGCTCGGCGGCGTCCCGTGGCGGCACGTCGGAGTTCAGCGCCTTGGCCACCGCCTCCTGGCTGAGTGCGGTGGCCAGGTCCGGCGTCGCGCCGTTGGCCGCCGCACCCGTCGGGCCGGACGGATCGGTCGGCGGCGGCGGGACGGGCGCCTGCGTCTCGGGTTCGGCCTGCGGGTCCGGCGCCGGCGCGGCGGCTTCGGGGGCCGGGTCGGCCGGCGTGGCGCCGCTGAGCAGCCGGGCCTGCTCCTTGGCGATCTCCTCGGGCGTCATCGTCTTCTGGTGCGCGTGCAGCTGCTCGACCTCGTCGCGGTGCTCGACCGCGTACTCGATCAGCTTCTCGACCGCGTAGAGGTTGGCGTCGCGCACGGCCGTCAATTGGATCGGCGGCATGTCGAAGTCGTATTCGACGCGGTTCTTGATGCGCACCGCCATCAGCGAGTCCAGGCCCAGCTCGATCAGCGGCACCTCCCACGGCAGGTCCTCGGGCTCGTAACCCATGGCCGCCGAGACGATCAGGCCCAGCCGCTCGCCGATGGTCTCGCCGGAGTCGGGGCTCCACCTGCCCACGTTGGACGGCAGGTAGCGGTTGGTCAGGCTGTCGGACAGCGTCTCGGCGTCGGGCTCGTCGGCAGCGCCGGCCTCGGGCCGGGCGGCCGCGGCGGCCGTGGTCGGGGCGGCGATGGCCGCGCCGGCGCCGACCGCGGTGGGCAATGCCGCGACGCTCTGACCGGCCCGGGACACCAGCGCGTCGTAGACCAGCGTGAAGGACTCGTCGATGCGGGCGTGCACCTGCACCGAGGCGCCGCCGGGGTGCCGGGTCATCGTCGTCACCAGCCGGGCGCCCGCGGCGGGCACCGCGCGCTGCTCGGACGCCACTAGCTGGGCGTCCGAAAGCACTTGTGTCGCAGCCGATCTCACCAGTGCGGCCAGGTCCGTCTCGCCGTTACGCGGCGCGTACTCCCAGACGTGACGGCCGTCCGGCAACGCGACGTGGGTGCCCGGCATGATCACCGAGCCGTCGCCGGAGAAGTGCACGTCCAGCCAGTGCTCTTTGCGCTTGAACCGGGTCGGCGGGACGTTCGCGTAATCCTGGGGGCCAGTTGCGCGGCTGAACAAAGTGCGGATGTCCAGGTCGTGGCCGTGCACGTAGAGCTGGGCCATGGCCGAGATCATCGACTCGACGTCGTCCTGCTTGCGGGCCAGCGTCGCAATCAGCTGCGCGTCATGCAGGCCCGCGGCGGCGGTGGTCAGCCCGATCTGCATCAGCGCCACCGGGTTCGGCGCGAGCTCCAGGAAGGTGGTGTAGCCGCTGTCGACGGCGTTGCGCACGCCGTGGGTGAAGTAGACGGAGTGCCGCATTCCCTTGACCCAGTAGGCGACATCGTGGACCGGCTCGCCGCCGGGCTTGATGAAGCTGCCCTCGTGCACCGTCGAGAAGACGCCGGTGGTCGGGCTCATCGGCTCGATCCCCTGCAGCTCCGCGGAGAACTCACCGAGCAGCGGATCCATCTGAGACGTGTGCCCGGCGCCCTTGGTCTGCAGCTTGCGGGCGAAGCGGCCCTCCGCCTCGGCGCGGGCGACGATCGCGTCGATCTCGTCGGGCGGACCGCCGATCACGGTCTGGCTGGGCGCGGCGTAGACGCACACCTCGAGGCCGGGGAAGTCGGCGAACACCGTCTTGAGCTCGTCGGCGGAGTACTCGACGAGCGCCATGAATCGGATGTACTCGCCGAACAGCATCGACTCGCCCTCGCCCATCAGGTGGGAGCGCGAGCAGATCACCCGGGCCGCGTCGGCGAGCGAGAGCCCGCCGGCGAAGTAGGCCGACGCGGGCTCACCCAGCGACTGGCCGATCACCGCGGCGGGTCTGGCGCCGTGGTGCTTGAGCAACTCGCCCAGCGCGATCTGGATCGCGAAGATGACGACGTTGGAAGTCTCGATGCCGTAGTCGACCGAGTCGTCCAGGATCATCTCGAGCACCGAGTAGCCGCGCTCGTCCTGGATCAGCGCGTCGACCCTCTCGATCCATTCGGCGAAGACCTCGTCGCGCAGGTACAGGCTCTTGCCCATCTTGCGGTGCTGCGCACCGAATCCCGCCATCGCCCACACCGGGCCGCTGGTCACCGGGCCGTCGGTGCTGAACACGTTCGGCCGCTGCTTGCCCTCGGCGATCGCACGCAGGCCCTTGACGGCCTCCTCGTGGTCGTGGGCCAGCACCACCGCGCGCGAGCGGCCGTGGTTGCGCCGCGACAGCGCCCGCCCGATCGACTCCAGCGACGACGCCTGCCCCTCCGGGCTTTCCATCCAGTCCGCCAGCTCGGCGGCCGCGGACTTCTTTCGTGACGTCAAGAACGCGGAAACGGCAAGCGGGATAAGGGGTTTGGTGGGCTCCGCCTCTTCTTGTGCGGCAAGCTCTTGCAGCGCAACCTCTTTGAGGCGCAGCGCCTCGTCGGTCACACCGGGAAGCTCGTAGGCTTCCTCCTGCACCTCGGTGGCGTCGGGGATGATGTTGCCGAAGTCGTCGAACCGCAGCGAGTGGCTTTCCAGCGTGGGCGTCTCGGCCGCTTCGGCGGCCGGCGCCGCGGCGACGGGCTGCGGTTCGGGCTCCTTCTCGATCACGTCGCGGGGCAGCACCTCGCGCACCACCAGGTGCGCGTTGGCGCCACCGAAGCCGAAGCTGGACACCCCGGCCAGCGCGTAACCACCGTACCGCGGCCAATCGCTGGCGCTGTCAACGACTTTCAGGCGCATGCCATCGAAGTCGATGTAGGGGCTGGGCCCGGCGAAGTTGATCGACGGAGGCAGCTTGTCGTGCTGCAACGCCAGCACCACCTTGGCCAGGCTCGCCGCACCGGCGGCCGACTCCAGGTGTCCCACATTGGTTTTCACCGCGCCCAGCAGCGCCGGTCGTTCGGCGGGGCGGCCCCGCCCGACGACGCGGCCCAGCGCCTCGGCCTCGATGGGGTCGCCCAGCACCGTGCCCGTGCCGTGCGCCTCGATGTAGTCGACGGTGCGCGGGTCGATGCCGGCATCCTTGTAGGCCCGGCGCAGCACCTCGGCCTGGGCGTCCTGGTTGGGGGCGATCAGGCCGTTGGACCGGCCGTCGTGGTTGACCGCGCTGCCCGCGATGACGGCCAGGATCTGGTCACCGTCGCGGCGGGCGTCGTCGACCCGCTTGAGCACGAACATGCCGCCGCCCTCGGAGCGGGTGTAGCCGTCGGCGTCCGACGAGAACGACTTGATCCGGCCGTCGGGGGCCAGCACCGCGCCGATCTCGTCGAAACCGAGCGTCACCAACGGGGTGAGCAGCGCGTTGACGCCGCCGGCGAGCGCGACGTCACACTCGCCGTTGCGCAGTGCCTGCACCGCCTGGTGCGTCGCCACCAGCGAGCTCGAGCAGGCGGTGTCCAGCGCCACCGACGGGCCGCGGAAATCGTAGAAGTAGGACACCCGGTTGGCGATGATCGAGCTGGCGGTTCCGGTGATCGCGTAGGGGTGCGCGACCGTCGGGTCGGACACCGCCAGGAACTGGTAGTCGTTGTTGGAGAACCCGACGTACACGCCGACGGACTCGCCGCGCAGGCTCGACGCCGGAATCCGGGCGTGCTCGAGCGCCTCCCAGGTGAGCTCCAGCGCCATCCGCTGCTGCGGGTCGATGTTGTCGGCCTCGGTCTTGGCGACGGCGAAGAACTCGGAGTCGAAGCCCTTGACGTCCTTGAGGTAACCGCCGCGGGTGCGGGCGCTGCCGACCCGCGCGGCGATGCGCGGCTCTTCCAGGAATTCCGACCACCGGCCCTCGGGCAGATCGGTGATGGCGTCACGGCCCTCCATCAGTGCCGCCCACGTCTCGTCGGGGGAGTTCATGTCGCCGGGCAGCCGGGTGGACAGGCCCACGATCGCGATGTCGACGCGCTCGGCCGCGCCGGTGCGGGTCCAGTCGGCGCCGTCGAGCTCGTCGTCAGGCACCTCGGGCTCGCCCTCGATGATGCGGGTGGCCAGCGATTCGATCGTCGGATGCTGGAAGGCCACCGCGACCGACAGGGTGACACCGGTCATGTCCTCGATGTCGGCGGCCATCGCCACGGCGTCCCGCGACGCCAGGCCCAGCTCGACCATCGGCACCGATTCGTCGATGTCGTCGGGCGATCTGCCGACGGCGTTGCCCACCCAGTTGCGCAGCCACTCGCGCATCTCGGGGACGGTCATGTCGGCTTTTTTGGCGGGCACCTCCCCGCCTTGGCCCGGGGTGTGGTTTTCGGGGTGCTCAGTCTCAGCCATGGTCCTAAGAGATTCAGTCAGTTTCGCTGGCGAAGGCGGTCGGGGAGCCGACACCGCTTCGCAGGCTGCCGTCCAGGTAGGCGGCGCGGCAGGCACGGTGGCCGATCTTGCCGCTCGAGGTACGCGGAATCGTGCCCGACTGCACCAGCAGCAGGTCGCGTACGGTCACGCCGTGGCGCACGGCGATCGCGGCCCGGATGTCGTCGGCGATGGGCTGGTAGTCCAGCTTGTGCGAGCCGGCGGCGCGCTCGGCGACGATCACCAGCTGCTCGGAGCCGTCGTCGGGGTCGTACTTGATGCCGGCGTGCGGGTTGTCGAACACTTCCTGCGGCAGCTGGTTGGCCGGCACCGAGAAGGCGGCCACGTAGCCGGTGCGCAGCGCCTTGCTGGCCTCCTGCGCCGAGTACTCGAGGTCCTGCGGGTAATGGTTGCGGCCGTCGATGATGACCAGGTCCTTGATGCGGCCGGCGATGTAGAGGTGGCCGTTGTGATAGGTGCCGTAGTCGCCGGTCTTGACCCACATGCCGTCGTCGGGCGCGCCCTCGGCGTGCGACTGGGTGATCCGCGACTTGAGGATGTTGCGGAAGACGTCGTTGGTCTCCTCTTCCTTGCCCCAGTAGCCGATGCCCATGTTGTTTCCGTGCAGCCAGATCTCGCCGATCTGACCATCCGGCAGCTCGCTGGCGGTCTCCGGGTCGACGATGACGGCCCACTCGTCGACGCCGACGATGCCGGCGGAAACCTGCGGAACGGCCTTCGGCGAATCGGCGGGCACCTCGACGAAGCGCTGCTTGTTCAGCTCGTCGCGGTCCACGTGGATGACGGTGGGGGCCTGGTCCATCGGTGTGGTGGAGACGAACAGCGTCGCCTCGGCCAGTCCGTAGGACGGCTTGATCGCGGTCTCGCGCAGACCGTAGGGCGAGAACGCCTCGTAGAACTTGCGCATCGACGCCGGGGACACCGGCTCGCTGCCGTTCAGGATCGCCTTGACGTTGCTCAGGTCCAGCGGCGGCTCACCGTCCTTGGGCACGCCGCGCACGGCGGCGTGCTCGAACGCGAAGTTCGGCGCGACCGTGATGACCTCGCAGTCCGGGGCGTCCTCGGGCTTGCGCGCCATCTCGCGGATCCACCGGCCGGGCCGGCGCACGAAGGCCGCCGGGGTCATGAACGTGAAGTTGTGACCGATCACCGGCGACAACAGCGCCGTGATCAGGCCCATGTCGTGGAAGAACGGCAGCCAGCACAGGCCGCGGTCGGCCTCCTTGCCTTCCAGGCCGTTGAGCACCTGCAGCACGTTGGTGGGCAGGTTCAGGTGGGTGATCTGCACGCCGGTCGGGGTGCGGGTGGAACCGGAGGTGTACTGCAGGTAGGCGACGGTGTTCTCGGTGGCCTCGGGCGGCTCCCAGGTGGATGCGACCTCGTTGGGTACGGCGTCGACGGCGATGACGCGGGGGCGCTCCTTGGCCGAACGGGCGCGGATGAACTTGCGGACGCCCTCCGCGGCCTCGGTGGTGGTCAGGATCGTCGACGGGGTGCAGTCATCGAGCACGGCGTGCAGGCGGCCGACGTGGCCCGGCTCGCTCGGATCGAACAGCGGCACCGCGATCCGGCCGGCGTACAGCGCGCCGAAGAGTGCGACGAGGTAATTCAGGTTCTGCGGGCAGAGTACGGCGATGCGGTCGTCGGGCTGTGTGACCTGCTGCAGGCGGGCGCCCACGGCGCGGTTGCGGGCGCTGAACTCCGACCAGGAGATGTCGCAGGCGACGCCGTCGCGCTCGGTGGAGAAGTCCAGGAACCGGTAGGCGAGCTTGTCGCCGCGAACCTTCGCCCACTTCTCAACGTGCTTGACCAAGTTGGTGTTGTCCGGAAACTTGATCTTTCCATTCACGATGAACGGGTTGTGGTACACCATGCCGCTCTCCTGTCGCACCTGTTTTCGGCCGGCTCCGCCGACACGTGGTTCTGTGGTCGGCTCCGCCGACGGTTACATGTTTACGCGCACACCGGACCTCGCACACCACCCGCCGGCATCGAGCCCGGCCGGGCGCGCGACAGAGGTCCGATTGCTCTTAAATTCCTCTTAATGTTACGGGGCTGGCCACGGCAGACCAAATCACAAGGTACCGCTGATCGCCACCGGTAACCGCCACCTGAGGCTTGTGTCCACCGCCGCGATCATCCGTGTTTCGGTTGTGGCGCCTTCGCGATCAGACCGTGAGCCCAGTTGAGCGTCCAGTCGGTCGCCGGCGCCCCGTCGATGCTCCAGCACTGCGTCGTCGCGTACAGGGCGTGGACGGGCTGGCCGGCCCCGCCGGCCAGGGTGTTCAGCGTGGCAGGCAGGTTGGCGATGCTGAACGCCTCCTCCGGGGCGGCGCAGATCAGGTCGCCCGGCGCGCAGATCTCGTTCGTCTTGCCGTTGAGGTCGCCGAAACCGCCCGGGCGCGCGCCCGTCATCGTCAGCCCCATCCCGGACAGGATGGGCACCTCGTGCAACGTGACCTCGGCGCCCTGCCCCGGCGGGTTGGGCCCGACGTCGTTGCCGACCCCCATCTGACGACGGCCGTCCGCGATCAACGTCACACCGAGCACCAGGTCGTCGTCCACGGGTCCGCGGCCGTTGCCGATGTCGCTGGCGATGTCGCCCGCGATCACCGCGCCCTGCGAAAAGCCCATCAGCACATAGCTGGTCAGCGGGCACTTGGCGTTCATGTCGGTCATCGCCTGAACCGTGGCGCGGGTGCCCTCGGCCCGGCTGGCGTTGTACGACATCTGCGGGTCGCCGCTGAGCGGGTTGTGAAACTGCGCGGTGTACGGCGTGGTGTAGGCCTGCAGCCGCGACGACGGGAACTGCTGGGTCAGGGTCGCGGTCGCCTTGTGCAGCAGCGCGTTGGGGAACTGCAGCGGGTTGGCCGGGTCGTCCTGCACGGAGGACTCCCAGGTGCCGGGAACGTCGACCAGCATCACGTCGGGGCACGACGCGTCCTGGGAGGCGGGCCGCGGCTTGTGCGGGTGCGTCGTCGTCGACGATGGCGGCAGCACCCCGGGCGGCACCGCGCTGGGCTCCGACTCGTGGCCGCGCAGCAAGGTCACTGCGGCCAGGATGCCCAGGAAGACGACGGCCGCGACCGACAGTGCCGCGATCCACGCGAGGGTGCGGCGGCGCTTACGCCGCGCGTTTGTAGCCATGTTCTCCTGCCGGCAGAGTCAGTGGATCGCAGCCATGCGGTCCTTGCGAACTCCGCTGCGCCCTCTACACGCTACCGGCTGGGAGGACAGCCCTGTCCGGGCAGCGGCCTACCTAATGGCGCCGACGATGTCGCCCGACATCGCCCCCAGCTGCCCCGACCAGGAGCCCCAGCCGTTGTCGCCGCCACCGGGGAAGTCGAAGTGGCCGTTGTGCCCGCCGTTGCTGCGGTACTGCTGATAGAACTCGCGCGAACTGCCCATCGCCGCGCCGGCCTGGCCGATCATCGCGGCGTCGTCGCCGCCCATGTTGGTGGGACTCCACACCCAGACGCGGGTGTTGTTCTGCGCCAGCAGCGAGGCGTGCACGTACGGGTCATGCCACTTCCACCGGCCCAGCTGCGGGGCGCCCCACATGCCGTTGCCGTCGACGCCGCCGAACTGCTGCAGGCCGGCCAGGATCGCGCCGTTGTAGTTGGTGCTCGACGGGTAGAGGAACCCGGACAGCGACCCGGCGAAGCCGAACCGGTCGGGGTGGAAGGCGGCCAGCGCCATCGCCGCGTAGCCGCCCTGCGAGGCGCCGACGGCGCCGTGGCCGCCGGGCGCCAAGCCCTTGTTGGCGGCCAGCCAGTCGGGCAGCTCGCTGGACAGGAAGGTGTCCCACTGCTTGCTGCCGTCCTGCTCCCAGTTGGTGTACATGCTCCAGGCGCCGCCGGCCGGGGCCACCACCGAGATGCCCTTGCCGCCGAGCGTGTTCATGCCGTTACCGGCGGTGACCCAGTTGCTCACGTCCGGGGCCGCGTTGAAGGCGTCTAGCAGGTAGACGGCGTGCGGGCCGCCGGCCAGGAAGGCCACCGGAATGTCGCGGCCCATGGCCGCCGACGGAACCATCAGGCTTTCGTAGCCCGCCGCCCTGGCTTTGCCGACGGTCGCGGCGTTCTGCAGCGCGAAGGCCAGGCCGACCGCCAGTACGGCCACGCAGAACACCCGGAAAAGCGCCGACACACCCCGCATGACCGCCATGTCCACCCTCCATCGTGTAGTCGCTGCATGCACATTAGCCAGCGCCTTAGTTCCCCCGGTCGCCGGGTAGTGAAACAAGTCACACACTCGGTAAACAACGAGCGGCGGAAACCCCGAAGGGTTCCCGCCGCTCGTCGTACTGCTTGGCGTGTTTTAGGTGCCCTGGCCGTTACCGGCGTTGGCGGCACCTGGGGCCGCACCCGGACCCGGGCCCGCGCCCGGGGTGGCGCCCAGCGTCGACTGCAGGTCAGGCTTCATCGCCTGCAGCTGCGCGCCCCAGTAGGGCCAGTCGTGGGTGCCGTTGGCGTCGAAGTTCCACACCGCGTTGTGGCCACCGGCGCCGTTGTAGGCGTCCTGGAACTTCAGGTTGCTGGTCCGCACGAAGCCCTCGAGGAACTTGGCGGGCAGGTTGTCGCCACCGAGGTCCGATGGCTTGCCGTTGCCGCAGTACACCCAGATGCGGGTGTTGTTGGCGACCAGCTTGCCGACCTGCAGCGTCGGGTCGTTGCGCGCCCAGGCCGGGTCGTCCTTGGGACCCCACATGTCGGCGGCCTTGTAGCCACCGGCGTCGCCCATGGACAGGCCGATCAGCGACGGGCCCATGCCCTGTGACGGGTCCAGCAGCGCCGACAGCGAGCCGGCGTAGATGAACTGCTGCGGGTGGTAGGCGGCCAGGATCAGCGCCGACGAACCGGCCATCGACAGACCGACGACCGCGCTGCCGGTCGGCTTGACCTGCTTCTGGCTCTGCAGGTAGGCAGGCAGCTCGCTGGTCAGGAAGGTTTCCCACTTGTAGGTGGTGCAGCCGGCCTTACCGCAGGCGGGCTTGTACCAGTCGGAGTAGAAGCTGGACTGGCCACCGACGGGCATGGCGACCGAGATGCCGGACTGGTTGTACCACTGGAACGCCGGGGTGTTGATGTCCCAGCCGTTGAAGTCGTCTTGCGCGCGCATACCGTCGAGCAGGTACAGCGCGGGCGAGTTGTCGCCGCCGCTTTGGAATTGAACCTTGATGTCGCGGCCCATTCCGGCGGACGGAACCTGCAGGTATTCCACCGGCAGACCCGGGGGCGAGAACGCCCCGGCGGTCGCCGAGCCTCCGACGGCGCCAATGAGGCCCGAGAGCAACGTCGCACCCGCGGCCGCCACGACGAGCCGGCGCGGCATACTCGCCACGGCGCCCCGCAATCTGTCGACAAGCGTCATCCTTGCTTCCTCATCCTTCTTGCAGCCTTTCGGCGCATTTCACCGATCGGTCACATTCTTGATTGGTCAAACTGTCTGCGCGGACCCGAACACACGGCTCCTGGTCGGGCCGTCGTGGCCCGCATCGTCGCCGCGCCAAGCGCAGCAGTGCTCGTGTAGTCAACCATACGTTGCGCCATTCGGTCGCATCGAGGCGTGCGCATCAGCCGTCGAGCACCCCTCCTACCCAGCGGTTTTCACGTCAAACATGTGTCTAAGAGTCGTCGCTTCGACTTGTGCCTGCGCGCCATTGGCCGCTGGTGAGGGGCCAATTGTGATGTTGCTGCCATCTTTTCAGCGCCGGTGCGGTGTGATTTGTTCGGCGTGCGCCGAAAATTCTTCTGCGCGACGCTTACTCGCGAGGTGGCCGCGGGGCCTCGTCGGGCACGGGCAGCCCACATCGGGCCAGCTCGTAGCGCGGCACCCGGTCGATCCGGTAGGTGGTGAACTCGAAGGAATTCACCAGGTTGGACAGGAATCGGTGCGGCGTCATCGGCGCACGCACCGAACTGAGCACCGCCTTCGTCTCGGGGCACTGCAGCGCCGCGACGGCCTCGGCGACCCATTGCTGGTCCAGGTAGCCCGGAATCCCCGGGGGCAGCTTCACCCACGGCCCGTCGGCGATCACCCAGTCAGGAAAGAGGTTCTTGTCGTGCCCGATGCGGCCGTGCTTGAGCCGTTCCGTGTGTTGCGCAAGAGGATTCGCCAAACCGATCTGGTCGATCACCCTGACGTCGAGCCCGACGTTCATGCCGACCATGCCGAGGTTGGTGAAAAACACCGTGTGCTGCGGCGGTTGCGGTGGGCTTCCGGGCGGCGGCTGCAGCATCGGCACCAGGTCCCACTGAATGTAGTTGCCCGACGGCAGCAGCAGCGCCCCGCCCGGGGTGTTGTCGAGCGCGGTCAGGATGGCGGCCATCCGCGGATAGCCCAGGTAGTCCGCGGCCGTCAGCGGGTGCGCGTGACCGGTGGCCTGGGCGTAGAAGCGGCGTTCGTCGACGATCCCGGTGTAGGTGACGTGGGTCGCGTCGTCGCCCATCCCGGGTGAGTTCGCCGCCCAGAGCGACCAGCCGGCCAGCCCCAGCCACAAGGCTCCGGCCGCGCCGGCCACCCAGTTTCCGGTCTCCCGCGAATAGTCTTGGCCGTCGGGGATGGCGACGGGGACGACGGCCACCGGGGCCAGCAGACAGAACAGCGGCGCCAGCAGCACCCGGGCGTGCATGAAGTCGCCGCCCTGCCGGATCCAGTAGAGGGCCTGCACCAGACCGCTGACCAGCACCCACGCCACCACCGCGGGCGGGCTGTGCACGGCGCGGGCGAACCGGCCGTAGTCGGGCGCCAGCGCGGGGCGCAGGAACGACGGCCGCCGGCGCGCGGCGAACAGCAGCACGCCCAGCAGAACGAGCAGCACCAGGGGTATCCACACCGCGTACGGCGCGTCGAAGTTCGAGAGGTAGATCATGCCCTGGGACCACTTGTCCCCGGCTGCGTCCTTGGCCAGGGCGGTGCCGGGCACCAGCAGGCCGTAGTACCCCATCCGGAAGATCTGGTAGGCGACCGGGACGAGACCCCCGGCCACCAAGATCAGCGCGCGGCGGCGCCAGGTCCGGGCCGCGACGAGCATCATGATCAGCGCCAGGCCACCCATCAGCGCCAGCTCCGGCCGCACCAGCACGCTGAACCCGGCCACGAACGCCAGCAGCCCCGCGAACACCCTGCGGTCGGCGCGGTTGCGCACCGGCTGCGCCCAGCAGACCATCATCCACCACAGCAGCCCGAGGTAGGCCAGCGCCAAACCGCTCTCCAGGCCGGACGTGGCGAAGTCGCGCGCCGGGGGCAGCGCGACATACACCAGCGCGCCGGCCGGCACCATGACGGCCTTGCGGCCCCGCAGGCTGGGCGCGTACAACCGCGCGGCGCCCACCATCAGCAGCGCCACGCCCAGCACCGAGAGCACCAGCGCCAGCGCCAGCGCGACGTATTCCATGCGCATCGGGCCGCCCACCCAGCTCCCCGCGTACATCAGATAGGTCCAGGCGGTGGAGGTGTTGGCCTCCACCCGCTCGCCCTGGTTGAACACCGGGCCGTTGCCCGCCAGCAGGTTGCGCACCGTGCGCAGCACGATCAGGCCGTCGTCGGCGATCCAGCGGCGCTGCCAACTTCCCCACGCGAACAGGACGGCGACCACCGCCACGCTGGTCCACAGGCTGGCCCGGACCATGGTGGTGTACGGAAACACCGGCCAGCCGGGCCGCCTGATCACCGGCCGGCTGCGCATCATGCGCGCCTTGAGTGCCTGCAGTTCGGGGCTAACCGAAGGCAACGGCGGCTCCGACTGTTGCGACCCACGCCAGGAACAGCAGCTGCAGCACCCGGTCGCGCAGCGCGATGTCTTCGGGTTCGCCGGCCAGGCCGCCGTCCACGTCCACCGCGTAGCGCAGGATCGCGATGGTGAACGGCACCATGGACACCGCGTACCAGGACCCCGAGTGGTGGTCACGCTCGAAGGCCCACAGGCCGTAGCAGATCACCACCGCGGTGGCCGACAGCGTCCAGACGAACCGCAGATAGGTGCTGGTGTAGCTCTCCAGCGACTTGCGGATCGCCGCGCCGGTGCGCTCGGCGAGCTGCAGTTCGGCGTAGCGCTTGCCGGCCACCATGAACAGCGAAGCGAACGCGGCCGACAGCAAAAACCACTGCGACAGCGGGATATTGGTGGCCACACCGCCGGCGATGGCCCTCAGCAGGTATGCCGACGACACGATGCAGATGTCAAGCACCGCTTGATGTTTGAGGCCGAAACAGTACGCCAGCTGCATGACGAGGTAGACGGCCATCACCAGCGCCAGGTTCGGCGTCACCAGCCACGCGATGCCCAGCGAGGCCGCGCCCAGCAGCACCGCCAGGAAGTAGGCCAGCCACTCGGGCACGACGCCCGCCGCGATCGGGCGGAACCTCTTGGTCGGGTGCTCGCGATCGGCCTCGACATCGCGCACGTCATTGACCAGATACACCGCCGACGCCGCCAGGCTGAACACCACGAACGCCAACCCCACCTGCGTGAGCATCTGGCCGTAGTGGTACCGATTACCGCTGCCCAGCCCGGCCACGGGCGCGGCGAGCACCAACACGTTCTTCACCCACTGCCGCGGGCGTATCGCCTTGATCAACCCGGTGACCAGGTTGCCCGACGGTCGGGTCACCACGTCCTCAGTCATTCGGCTTCACCCCTTGCGACCTCTTGTGCGCGGCGCGCGACGGCCGCAACGACGGCACCCAGCGCGATGCCGAAGGCCACGTCGCTGGGGTAGTGCACCCCCAGCAGCATCCGCGACAACGCCATCGGCGGCACCAGGACCGCGGGCAGCGGCAGGCCGGTGGCCCGGGCCATCAGGATCGCTGCGGCGGTGGTCGAAGTGGCATGTGCGGACGGGAAACTCAGTTGGCTGGGGGTGCCGACGTTGACCACGACGGCGGGGTCGTGCGGCCGCTTGCGGCGCACGATCCGCTTGACGACGACGGCGGTGACGTGCGCAGCGAACGCGCCCGCCCCGGCCACCAGCCAGTCCCGGCGCCGCTGCGGCGACAGCGCCGCGCCGAGCGCGGCGACGGCCACCCAGCCGATGCTGTGCTCGCCGAAGTACGACAGCGCGCGCGCCACGGGCAGCGCCCCAGGCCGATCGCCCAGTGCCGCCTGGACTGCGACCAGCGCGGCCACCTCGCCGCGGGGCGCCTGTGCGGCGGCGGCCTCATGCATGTTCGGCAGCGGGCAGCAACGCCGTCTCCCACTTCTGCTTGCTGGACAACACGGGCAGCGCGTCGCGATACACCCGGCGCATCTCGTCGAACCGGCTGAGCAGCTGACGCTGACGGCGCACCGATGCGAACAACAGCGAGAACATCTTTCGCCGGTCCCGCTGGCGGTAGACCACGCCGCAGCCGTCGGCCGTGGTAACCGTCACGCCGTCGACCGTGCACAGCCGGAACCAGCGCGCGTCCTGGGTCGGCACATTGAATTCGGGCCGCGTGTGGGCCGCCGTGTCCGCCTTGGTCATGTTGTGCAGGACGCCGCGGATCAGCCGGTAGCCGACCGACACCGGGTTCACCGGCGGCTTCATCGCCTTGGTCTTGTGCGCGGGCGACGGCAATTCGCTGGCCGCGGGCAGCGCCACGGCGTCCGGGTATTCCTTGCGCAGCCGATGCACCTCGGGCAGCCCCGATTCCAGGATCGAGAAGATGTGCTCCGGGCCGGCGAGGAAGTCGTCGATCGCCCTGTTCTGGATCGCGACAGTCGAATATTCAAGGCAGGCAAGGTGTTTCAGGGTGGCCTTGAGGTGGCTGCGGACCAGGCCGGTGATGTCGCCGCCCCAGTGCAGCGCCGCCACCACCAGCCGGTTGCGCAGGTGGAAGTAGGCCTGCCAGTCGATCGCGTCGTCCTTGTCGCTCCACGCCATGTGCCAGATTGCGGCGCCGGGCAGCGTGACCGTCGGGTAGCCGTGCTCGCCGGCGCGCAGACCGTATTCGGCGTCGTCCCATTTGATGAACAGCGGCAGCGGCTGGCCCAGTTCCTCGGCGACCTGCCGCGGGATCATGCACGTCCACCAGCCGTTGAAGTCGACGTCGATGCGCCGGTGCAGCAGCGCGCTGCGATCGTTCTTGTCGTTCAACGGAAATGCGGCGAAGTCGTGGTCGTACTCGGCGTGCGGCGCGGCCGTCCACATGAAGTTCGCCTGGTTGACGACCTCGCCCATGATGTGCAGGTGCGACGGCTCCTGCAGGTTGAGCATCTGCCCGCCGATCAGCGTCGGCGTCTTGGCGAAGCGGCTCAGCGCCAGCACCCGCAGGATCGTGTCCGGCTCGATGCGGATGTCGTCGTCCATGAACAGAATCTGTTGGCAATCGGTGTTTTTCAGCGCTTCGTACATCACCCGGCTGTAGCCGCCGGAGCCACCGAGGTTGGGCTGGTCGTGGATGGACAGCCGGCTGCCCAGTCCGGCGGACGCGGCCGCGAAGTCCGGATGGTCGCGCACCTTGCGGGTGCCCTGATCCGGCACGATCACCGCACCGATCACCTTGTCCACCAATGGATCCGCCGTGAGGTCGGCCAGCGCGTTGACGCAGTCGGCGGGGCGGTTGAACGTGGGGATGCCGATGGCGATGTTGGCGGTGCCGGGGGCGGGCTCGGTGGCGTACCAGCCGCCGCTGACGAGGTTGACCGCGGTGTCGGTGGTGATGTCGAACCAGATCCAGCCGCCGTCCTCGAACGGCCGCAGCGGTACCTCGATCTCGACGACGGCGGGTTGCTCGTCGGTGCCGACGAACTGGCGGCCCTGCACCGAGATCCGCACCCCGGTGGCCTTGGTCCGGTACACGTCGACACGCCCGGTACCGGTCAGCTCGACTCGCAACACCACCGACTCACAGATCGACCACCGCCGCCAGTAGCTGGCCGGGAACGCGTTGAAGTAGGTGGCGAACGACACCTCGGACTCTTTGCCGATCTCCAGCGAGGTGCGACTGGTGGCATGGGCACGCCGGGCGTTGGTCGTCGACTCCTCGAGATAGAGCTTGCGCACGTCGAGCGGCTCGCCGGGACGCGGCAAGATGATCCGGGACAGCAGGCTCACGGCACGAGTCATCAGACGGTTTCCTCAACTAGCGGCGCGCCGTCACGCAGGTGCGGCGCGAGAACGTTGTCGTACATGTTCAGGGCGCTGGCGATGGCCATGTGCATGTCCAGGTATTGGTAGGTGCCCAGCCGGCCGCCGAACAATACCTTCGACGATGCGGTCTCGGCCTTCGCCCGGGCCCGGTAGGCGGCCAGCAGCGCGCGGTCGGCCTCGGTGTTGATCGGATAGTAGGGCTCGTCGTCGTCGGCGGCGAAGCGCGAGTACTCCCGCATGATCACGGTCCTGTCCGTGGGGTAGTCACGCTCGGTGTGGAAGTGACGGAACTCGTGGATGCGGGTGTAGGGCACGTCGGGGTCGTTGTAGTTCATCACCGGCGTGCCCTGGAAATCCCCGATGGGCAGCACTTCCAGCTCGAAGTCCAGGGTGCGCCAGCCGAGTCGGCCCTCGGCGTAGTCGAAGTAGCGGTCCAGCGGCCCGGTGTAGACGACCGGCGCGCCGAGGCTGTCGGCGCGCAGTTGGTCGCGCACGTCGAACCAGTCCGTGTCCAGCCGCACCTCGATGCGCTCGTCGGCGGCCATGTTGCGCAGCCAGGCGGTGTAGCCGTCGACGGGCAGGCCCTCATAGGTGTCGCTGAAGTAGCGGTTGTCGAAGGTGTAGCGCACCGGCAGCCGGGTGATGTTCGCGGCGGGCAGCTCCTTGGGGTCGGTCTGCCACTGCTTGGCGGTGTACCCCTTGACGAAGGCCTCGTAGAGAGGCCGGCCGATCAGCGAGATCGCCTTCTCCTCGAGGTTCTGCGCGTCGGCCGTGTCGATCTCGGCGGCCTGTTCGGCGATGAGCTTGCGGGCCTCGTCCGGGCTGAAGTACTTGCCGAAGAACTGCGACACCAGGCCCAGCCCCATCGGGAACTGGTAGGCCTGCCCGTTGTGCATCGCGAAGACGCGGTGACGGTAGTCGGTGAAGTCGGTGAACTGCCGCACGTAGTCCCAGACCCTCTTGTTGGAGGTGTGGAACAGGTGGGCACCGTACTTGTGCACCTCGATACCGGTGTTCGGCTCGGCTTCCGAGTAGGCGTTGCCACCGATGTGCGGCCGGCGGTCCACCACGAGGACGCGCTTCCCGAGCTGGGTAGCCACGCGCTCGGCAATGGTCAGTCCGAAGAATCCAGAGCCGACGACGAAAAGATCGAAACGAGCGGTCATCGGTTGCTTAGGGTATCCGACCGCGGGGCCCTAACCCATTTGGCGAGGCCATGGCGCGGCCCCCGCGCCGCGATGACGGTGTTGCTGGGGGCCGGGATCGGCGATCACAGTGCGGGTCGCAATTGCCTCACGATTCAATATCACCACTCTAGTAACAGTCTTCCCACTCGTACCATCGACTTTGTGTGATTCCCACGGACTTAGCAGCGTGGGACGCGCCGAGAAGAACACATAGTCAGATAGAGGAGACTTCCGTGCCGAACCGACGCCGACGCAAGCTCTCGACAGCCATGAGCGCGGTAGCCGCCCTGGCAGTGGCGAGTCCGTGCGCATACTTCCTTGTCTACGAATCGACCGCCGGCACCAAGGCGCCCGAGCATCACGAATTCAAGCAGGCCGCGGTGATGAGCGACCTGCCCGGTGAGCTGATGGGCGCCCTGTCGCAGGGTCTGTCGCAATTCGGGATCAACATGCCCCCGATACCCGCCCTCAACGGGGGTGCCACCACAACGGGTCTCACCAGCCCCGGCCTGGGCACCCCGGGTCTGGGCACGCCGGGTCTCGGAACGGCGACCCCGGGCCTGGGCACGCCCGGTCTGGGCACGCCGGGTCTGGGAACTGCGACCCCGGGCACGACGGGCCTGACCAATCCGGGCCTGACCAGCCCTGGTGCGGCGCCCTTGACGCCCGGACTCACCGCGCCCGGCGCGCTGCCTGCCACCCCCGGTGGCGGCGTCGCGACCCCGGGCGCCGGGCTCAACCCGGCGCTGTCCAACCCCGGGCTGACCAGCCCGGCCGGAGTCACGCCGGGCCTGGGTGGCGCGGCGATGTCGCCGAGCGAGGTGCCGATCGACTCCGGGGCCGGTTTGGACCCGGGCGTCGGTGGCACCTACCCGATCCTGGGCGACCCGTCCACCTTCGGTAACGCCTCGCCGATCGGCGGCGGCACCGGCCTGGGCGGCGGTTCGGGCACCGGGGGCGCCAGTGGCGGCCTGGTCAACGACGTGATGCAAGCCGCCAACCAGTTGGGCGCCGGCCAGGCGATCGATCTGCTCAAGGGCCTGGTCATGCCGGCCATCACGCAGGGCATGCACGGTGGCGCGGGTGCCGCGGGTGCCCTGCCGGGCGCCGCGGGTGCCCTGCCTGGTGCCGCGGGTGCGCTACCGGGCGCCGCGGGTGCCCTGCCGGGTGCCCTGCCCGCCGCCGCGGGTGCGGCCGGCGCGTTGCCGGCGGCCGCCGGCGCGGTGCCGGCACTGCCCCCGGTCTAGTCCCGCACAAACCCTCCAACAAGACGGCACCGCAGCATGGGCTGCGGTGCCGTCGATTTTGGGGAGATTCGCCGGCGCTTGGCTCGTGTCGTCTCATAGATAACATTGGAATCACACGTAACATCAGCTGGTGTCTCGCAGTCGCGCGCCGACGATGCTGCTCACCGCCGTGGCGGCGACCGTCGTCCTCGTCTCCTGGCTGGCGGACACGACCCGCGATCGCGGCACCGCCGGGCCGCCGCCGCCTCGCGGCACCCAACTCGTCGAGCAGCCGCTGGTCGGGCTGGGCGCGGGCGTCACGGTCCGCGAAATCAGCCAGGCCAGCCCGTTTTCCCTGATCGCCCTCACCGGTGACCTGGCAGGCACCTCAACCCGGGTGCGTGCGAAACACACCGACGGGTCGTGGGGGCCCTGGTATCAGACCGAATACGAGACGGCGGCGCCCGACCCGGCGACGGCCGCCGGCTCGCTCGAGGGGCCGCGCGGCACCGATCCGGTGTTCGTCGGCACCACCACCACCGTCGAGGTCGCGGTCACTCGCCCCCTCGACGCGACGGCGACCCAGCCGCCGCCGCGGCAGAAGACCGACCTGGGCTACAAGCCGGCCTCCAGGGAACAGCCGTTCGGGCAGAACATCTCGGCCGTCCTCATCTCCCCACCGCAGGCGCCGGCCGACAAGCATTGGACACCCCCGGCCGGCGTCTTGATGCCCGGCCAGGCTCCCCCCATCATCAGCCGGGCGCAATGGGGCGCCGACGAGTCGCTGCGGTGCGGCGCACCCCAGTACGACAACGGGATTCGCGCCGCGGTGGTGCATCACACCGCTGGCAGCAATGACTATTCGCCGCTCGAATCGGCCGGGATCGTCAAGGCCATTTACACCTACCACAGCAAGACGCTGGGCTGGTGCGACATCGCCTACAACGCACTGGTCGACAAGTACGGCCAGGTGTTCGAAGGCAGCGCGGGCGGCCTCACCAAGGCGGTCGAGGCTTTCCACACCGGCGGATTCAACCGCAACACCTGGGGTGTGGCGATGATCGGCAACTTCGACGACGTACCCCCCACCCCGATCCAGCTCAGAACCATGGGCCGGCTGCTCGGCTGGCGGCTGGGGCTGGACGGCGTCGACCCCAAGGGCACCGTGCAACTGGAGTCGGCCGGCAGCCACTACACCACGTATCCGGCCGGCTCCATCGCGACGCTGCCGACCATCTTCACCCACCGCGACGTCGGGAACACCGACTGCCCCGGCAACGCCGCCTACGCGCTGATGGACGAAATGCGGGATATCGCAACA
Source organism: Mycobacterium sp. 94-17 (assembly GCF_035617725.1). Taxonomy (NCBI): domain Bacteria; kingdom Bacillati; phylum Actinomycetota; class Actinomycetes; order Mycobacteriales; family Mycobacteriaceae; genus Mycobacterium; species Mycobacterium sp. 94-17. The sequence continues at coordinate 206,012 of NZ_JAPIYN010000006.1, read as the reverse complement.
CATGTCAACGATCCGCCGGAAGAACTGCTCAAGGCGTTGCAGGGGGGCGCGATCTATGACCATTGGCTGGCGATCGGCGGGATGAACAGCGTGCTGGGCGCCCCGACCTCGCCGGAGGACAGCGCGGATGGCGATGCCCGTTTCGTCACCTTCGCCCGCGGCGCGATGTACTGGTCACCCGAGACGGGCGCCCAGCCGGTCACCGGCGCCATCTACGACGCCTGGGGCTCGCAGAGCTACGAGCGTGGCCCGCTCGGATTGCCGACCAGCGCGGAAATCCATGAGCCGCTTCAGATTACCCAGAACTTCCAGCATGGCACGCTGAACTTCGAGCGGCTGACCGGAAACGTCACCGAGGTGGTGGACGGCATCACGGCCCCGCTGGCGACCGAATCACCAAGCGGCCCAACGGTACCGGCCGAGCACTTCTCGCTGCCGTCGCACCCGACGCCGACCTGACCGGCCGCTAAAGCCACCAGCGTTCCAGCACCCGGCCCACCCCGTCGTCGTTGTTGGCGGTGGTGACCTCGTCGGCCGCCGCCCGCACGTCGGGATGGGCATTGCCCATCGCCACGCCGTGTCCCGCCCACCGCAGCATCGGCAGGTCGTTGGGCATGTCGCCGAACGCCACCACCTCCTCGCCGGCGATCTCCAGCGGCCGGGCGATCTCCTCGATGCCGGTGGCCTTGCTGGTCCCCAGCGGCACGATCTCGATCAGGCCGTTGTTGGTGGAATACGTGATGTCGCCCCCGATGCCGACGTGCTTGGCCAGCGCGGCCGCCATGTCGTCGCTGCGGGCTCCGGAGCGGCGAATGAGCAGCTTGATCGCCGGAGCGCTGAGCAGATCCTGGATCGACACCTCGGTGTTGTCCGGGTTCAGCCAGGCATGCTCGTAGCCGGGCGAGCTGACGAACTGGGGGGTGGCAGTGTCGTGGGCGCTTTCGCCGATGCGCTCGACGGCCAGCCCGGCGCCTGGGATGACGCGCGTGGCCAGCTCCGCCAGCTCGGCCAGGGTGTCGACGGCCAGCGTGCGGGTGGACATCACCCGGTCCGTGGCGGCGTCATAGATGACGGCGCCGTTGGCGCACACCGAGATCGGCGCAAAGCCCAGCGCGTCGACGACGGGACGGATCCAGCGGGGCGGACGGCCGGTCGCCACGACGAACCGCGCGCCGCCCGCCACCGCGGCGCCGATGGCGTCACGGGTGCGCGGGGAGATCTTCTCGTCGTCGTCGAACAGGGTGCCGTCGACGTCGCACGCGATGAGCGCGGGCAGGGTCAATGCAGCCCGCTCTGGTTCTGCCCCGGCCGCGTCACGCCGTCGGTTCCGTATTTCTCCATCCGCTCCTGCAACTCCGAGAGCCGCATGGCGCGGGAATCCTCCTGGTTGGGCGCGCTGCCACCCAACCGCCGCGGCACCCAGAACTCGTCTTCCGGGTGCGGATATTGCTCCTGCACCCGGTACAGCAGGTCGTTCATCGCCGAACGCAACAGCGTGATGAGCTCCTGGGGCGTGCCGTGCGGCGGCAGCGGTTGGCCGGCCGCCACGGTGATCGGAACCTTGTTGCGGAACACCTTTTTCGGATGATCCTTGGGCCAGATCCGGTGCGCCCCCCACACGACGATCGGGACGATCGGCACCCGGGCCTCGAGCGCCATGCGTGCCGCGCCGTTCTTGAACTCCCGCAGTTCGAAACTGCGGCTGATGGTGGCCTCGGGATGCATCCCGATCAGCTCACCCTCGCGCATGCGCTGTACGGCCAGGTCGAAGGCGTCGTGCCCCGACCTGCGATCCACCGGAATGAGCCGGGCGTGCTTGATCACGTAGTTGACGGCCTTCACATCGGCCATTTCCGCCTTGATCATGAAGTACGCGCGCCGCCGGCGCTCCCGCACGGCCATGAGCGTCGGCAGCCAGTCCAGGTAGCTGGTGTGGTTCTGCGCCAGCAGCGCGCCGCCGCGGGCGGGGATGTTGTCCAGGCCGTGATAGGTGAACCTGGTCCCCTGCATCGCGACCAGCGGCGGGACGATCCATTCCCCCAGCCGGTAGAACCCCTCGGGCATGTCTTCTCCTTCGCCTACCGCGACGGGTCCTCGCCCCGCCTGGCCGATCGGGCCGCCGCCTCGGTGGCCTCCATCCGGGCTGCCTCCGCCGGCGTGGGCGCGCCACCGCCCAGCCGACGCGGCATCCAGTACGCCCCCGGCTCGCCGGGATAGCGCTCCTGCGCCCCGTGCAGCAACGCGACCATCGAGTCGCGCAGGGCGGCGTTGGTCTGCGCGACATCAGCACGTGCCCGCAATGGCGCGCCTACCTGCACAGTAATCGGTGTTTTGGCGCGACCCCCGTTACGCGGGTGATCTTTGGTCCAGATTCGCTGCGCGCCCCAGACGATCACCGGCACGATCGGGACGTCGGCTTCCATCGCCATCCGCGCGGCGCCGGTCTTGAACTCCTTGAGCTCGAAGCTGCGGCTGATCGTGGCCTCCGGATACACCCCCACCAGCTCACCTTCGCGCAGCCGCTGCACCGCCACCGCGTAGGCGCCCGCCCCGGCGCCGCGGTCCACCGGGATGCTGCGGGTGTGCTTGATCAGAAAGTTGACGGGCTTGACCTGCTGCATCTCGGCCTTGATCATGAACCTCAGCCGGCGGCCCCGGCGGTGTACGGCCAGGGCTGCGGGCAAGAAGTCGACGTAGCCGGTGTGGTTGATGGCCACCACGGCGCCGCCGGTCGCGGGGACGTGCTCCTCACCGAGGTAGGTGATCCTGGTGCCGGTCACCTTGACCGCCAGTTGAGCCAGAATTTCCAACGTGCGGAACGTCGGCTCCACCATCGATCGCTACTCCGGCGCCCCTGCGGGCCGGGCCCGGCGAGCCGCGCGGGCGGCCGTCTCCTCGGCCTCCAGCCGGGCCGCCTCCGCCAGGGACGGGGCGCCCCCGCCCAGCCTGCGGGGCACCCAGAACTCGCCGGCCGGGTGCGGCCCGTACATTTCCTGCGCGCGCTCCAGCAGATGCTGCATGCGCGAATGCAGCAGCCCCTTGAGCTCCTCGATGGCCAGCGTGGGCTCGATCGGCTCGCCGACCAGCACCATGATCGGAACCTTCGGACGCCACAGCTTCTTCGGGTGGTCCTTGGTCCAGATCCGCTGGGCGCCCCACACGATGTGCGGAACGATCGGCACCCCGGCCTCGACCGCCATGCGCGCGGCCCCCGACTTGAATTCTTTGATCTCGAAGCTTCGGCTGATGGTGGCTTCGGGGTAGACGCCGACCAGCTCGCCGTCCTTGAGGTTGCGCACGGCGGCCTCGAAGGAGGCGGCACCGTCCTGCCGATTCACCGAGATGTGCCGCAGGCTGCGCATGAGCGGCCCGGTGACCTTGTGGTCGAAAACCTCCTGCTTGGCCATGAACCGCACCTTGCGGCCCAGGCCCTGCTTGTAGGCCGGCAACCCCGCGAAGGTGAAGTCCAGATAGCCGGTGTGGTTGATGGCGATCACCGCGCCGCCGCTGGTCGGCAAGTTCTCCACGCCCGCGATCGTGATTTTCAGACCCTGGACGCGCCACACCAGGCGGGCGAGCGCAATGACAGTCCCGTAAACCGGTTCCACAGCACTTCAGCCTAATGCTCCCCGCCGAACGCCGTCCCGACAGCCGGAAATCCTCCCGGTGCCCGGGCACCGGCGGCGGGCCGACGCCCTGCGCCCGCGCTAAGCTCGGGGGCTGAAAAGCCGTCACCCAGGCCCGAGGCCGCCGAAGCCCTTCGAAGGCCGTCTCCCGGCCCCAGGAAGGTATCAGTGCAGGTCACCAGCGTCGGCCACGCCGGACTTCGGATCCAGACCCGAGCGGGCAGCATCCTTTGCGACCCGTGGGTCAACCCCGCGTACTTCGCGTCCTGGTTCCCGTTCCCGGACAACAGCGCGCTGGACTGGGACGAGCTGGGGGACTGCGACTACCTGTACGTGTCGCACCTGCACAAGGACCACTTCGACGCCAAGAACCTGGCCGAGCACGTCAACAAGGACGCAGTGGTGCTGCTGCCGGACTTCCCGGTGCCCGATCTTCGAAATGAGTTGCAGAAGTTGGGTTTTCACCGCTTCTTCGAGACCACCGACTCGGTTCGGCACCGGATCGGCGGCGCGGGCGGCGACCTCGACGTCATGATCATCGCCCTGCGGGCGCCGGCCGACGGCCCGATCGGTGACTCGGCACTGCTCGTATCCGACGGTGCGACAACGGTTTTCAACATGAACGACGCCCGGCCGGTGGACCTCGACGTGCTGGCGTCGGAGTTCGGGCACATCGACGTGCACCTGCTGCAGTACTCCGGGGCCATCTGGTATCCGATGGTCTACGACATGCCGGCGCGCGCCAAGGAATCGTTCGGCGTCCAGAAGCGGCAACGCCAGATGGACCGCGCCCGCCAGTACCTCGCCCAGGTCGGGGCGACGTGGGTGGTGCCGTCCGCGGGCCCGCCGTGCTTTTTGGATCCCGGGCTGCGCGACCTCAACGACGACCACGGGGACCCGGCCAACATCTTTCCCGACCAGATGGTCTTCCTCGACCAGATGCGCAGGCACGGCAACGACGGCGGGCTGTTGATGATCCCCGGGTCGACCGCCGACTTCACCGGCGCGGCCCTGAACTCGCTGACCCATCCGCTGCCCACCGACCAGGTCGAGGCCATCTTCACCACCGGCAAGGCCGACTACATCGCCGGGTATGCCGAGCGGATGGCACCGGTCATCGCCGCGGAGCGGGCGAGTTGGGCGCCGGCCACCGGGGAGCCGCTGCTGGAGCCGCTGCGCGCCCTGTTCGAGCCGATCATGTCGCAGAGCGACGAGATCTGCGACGGCATCGGCTATCCCGTCGAACTGGTGCTGGGGCCCGAGACAGTGATCTTGGATTTCCCGAAAAGGGCTGTGCGGGAAAAGATTCCAGACGAGAAGGTGCGCTACGGGTTCGCGATAGCACCCGAGCTGGTCCGCACCGTGCTCCGCGACCGCGAGCCGGACTGGGTCAACACCATATTCCTGTCGACGCGTTTCCGGGCCTGGCGGGTCGGCGGCTACAACGAGTACCTCTACACGTTCTTCAAGTGCCTGACCGGCGAACGGATCGCCTACGCCGACGGCTGGTTCGCCGAGACCCACGACGACACCGCCTCGGTCACGCTGGACGGCTGGGAGATTCAGCGCCGGTGCCCCCACCTCAAGGCGGACCTGTCGAAATTCGGCGTGGTCGAGGGAAACACGTTGACCTGCAACCTGCATGGCTGGCAATGGCGACTGGACGACGGGCGCTGCCTGACCGCCAAGGGCCACCAGTTGCGGAGTTCGCGGGCGTGAACGAATCCTACGACGACGGCCTGGTCCAGCTGGACGGCGCGGCGATCACGTTGCGCCGCTACCACTTTCCGTCGGGCACATCGAAGGTGATCGCGCTCGACGCCATCCGCGGGTATCGGGCCGAGCGGCTGGACCTGTTCTGGCATCGCTTCCGCGTCTGGGGCACGTCGGATTTCCGCCGGTGGCTGCCGCTGGACATCGGGCGGCCGTTCAAGTCGACGCTGATCACACTGGACGTGCCGGGCGCGCGGCCCGCCCCGGCGTTCACTCCCGCGCGCCCCGACGAGTTCACCGCCCTGTTGGACGAGTTGCTGAGGCGGCGCGGCTAAGACGCGTCCGCCGCGTCGCGGTCGGCGAGCGCCTGGCGCGCCGCGTTGTAGCCGGGGATGAAGGTGATCCCCGGCCCGCCGTGGCAGCCGGCGCTGCCCAGATACAGCCCGTCGATCGGGATCGGCTGGCCGAGGTATCCGCGCGGCCCGGGCCGGTTGGGGCCGATCTGGTTGGCGTTCAACAGCCCGTGGCAGTAGTCGCCGCCGGGGGCGCCGAACATCACGCCCATGTGCCTCGGCGTGAAGGTGGTGTGCCGGATGATGCTGCGCTCGAAATTCGGTGCGAGCCTGGTGATCTTGTCGATCACCCGCTGGCCCATTTCGACCTTGGCCTGTCCGTAACTTGCCTTGTTGGGGTCACCCTCGATCGGGAAGAACAGCGCAAAGGCCGACGCGGCATGCTTCCCCTCCGGCGCCAGGCCCGGGTCGTTCTGCGACGGGATCTGCAGCACGACCGTCGGGTCGGCGGGCACGATTCCGCGCCGCGCGTCCTCCCATTGCCGCTGGACCTCCTCCGGCGTGCAGAACAGGCCGATCGATGCCTGCATGGCCGGCTCGTTGAGGGCCTCGTAGGGCGCGGCGAAGACGGGGGCCTCCTCGAGCGCGAAGTGCATCTGCAGGTAGCTGCCGCGGTGGTCGATGCGCGCATAGCGATCCCGGATGTCGGTGGGCAGCGCGGCGGGATCGATCATCTCGTTGAGCGTCACGTCCGGCGCGATGCCCGAGACCACGACGGGCGCGTTCAACGTCTCCCCCGCCTCGGTACGCACCCCGGTCACCCGCCCGTCGGCGGTGAGAATCTCGGTCACCCTGGTGCGCAACCGAAGTTCGCCGCCGTGACCGGCCAGCACGTCGCACAGGTGCGAGGTGAGCGCGCCGATGCCGCCGCGCAGCTTCTTCATCTGCATGCTGTCGCCGTCGGGAACGCCCAGGCCGAACGCGAGCGCGGCCGCGCTGCCCGGCGTGGACGGACCCCGGTAGAGCGTGTTCACCGCGAGCACGGTCATCGAGCCGCGCAGCGCCCCGTGCTTCTCGCGGTCGGGCAGGTAGCGGTCCAGGACGTCTGTGGCCGACCCGAACAGCATGTCGTCGATGGCGGATCGTTCGAATTCGTTTGTGGCACAGGCGTACATCTCGTCGATGCTCTTGGGTCGCGTTCCGGCTTCGAACCGCCCCAGCGCGCGGGTGGGGCCTTGGCTCCAGGCCATCAGTCCCACCATGCCGTTGACCGCGTCCGCCCCGTGCACCTCGTTGAGATGGGTGAACAGCTTGACAGGGTCGCTGTACTGCACCAGTGGATCGTCCCCGACGCCGCGGACCGCCACCGACATCACGTCCAGGTCGATCGTGGGGATAGTGTCCAGGCCCAGCTCGTCGACCACCACCTGGGAGGTCGGGAACTGCACCGAGCCGGCGATCTCGAACTGGTAGCCGTCGAAAAGCTCGACGGTGGAGGCCATGCCGCCCGCGTAGCGCTTGGCGTCCAGGCACACGGTCCGTAATCCGGCCTTCTGCAGCAGCACGGCCGCGGTGAGCCCGTTATGGCCGGCGCCGATAACTATCGCGTCGTAATCAGTCATGTCCTGCCCTCCGGGTGGAGGCTCGCACGGCGGCAAAGTTTTGTCAATTATGACGAAACTTCAGGGGCGGGCCGCCGTGACCCAGGAGTCGGTGATCCCGGCGCGCAGCGACTCCAGCGCCGCATGACACAGCCGCGCGAGTTCGCCCAAAGACCGTTCGTCGCTCACCATCCAGACCTCCATCGCGCCGAATACCGCGGCCGCTATGCATCTGGCGGCGACCGCGGCTCGCACCCGCTGGTCCGTCGTCGAGTCCGCGCCGCCGTTCGCCCCACCGCCACGCCGTTGCAGTTGCGCGCCGATGGCGTCGGCGAAATCAGCCTGCACGTCGCGGATGTGGCGCACGATGCGGCCGGGATCGAGCTCGTCCTGGCGCAGGGTGGCGATCTTGGTCACCGCGTCGACGTCGTAGGGGAACGAGAAGATGGCCGCCTGCACCGAATCGATGATGGGCTCGTCAGCCGGCCGGGCATCCAGGGCGGAGCGAAACCAGTGCAGCCCGGTGTAATCGGCGAACAGCAGGTCGTGCTTGGAACCGAAGTGGCGGTAGAAGGTCCGCAGCGACACCCCGGCGTCGGCGGCGATCTGCTCGGCCGACGTGTCCTCCACGCCCTGCGCCAGGAAACGCACCACGGCGGCCTGCCGCAACGCCTCGCGGGTGCGCTCGCTGCGCGCCGTCTGAGCGGGCCTGACCATCAGACGAAGGTACCAAGCCGATCCGGCGGCCTACCGCCTTGTTGTGTCAATATTGACAAAACTTTCGGTCGCGGGCGACACTTCGCCCATGGCCTCCATCATCATCCACTTTCTGCTCGGGCTTGCCTGCATCGCGGCGATCGTCGCGTCCAACCGCAAAATCTACGCCAAACCCGAAGGCGGGCCTTGGCTTTCGCCGTTGGAATGCGTCTACTACGTCGCCGGCATCGCCTCGATCGCGTTCGGCTACTGGTTCAACATCCACTTCGTGATGGCGGCGCACGGGCAGGGCAACTTGATCTCCGGCCCGGCCAGCTACCCGGAATTCATCAAAGGGCAGTTCGCCACCCCGGCCTGCGGCTCGGGCAACCAGGACTACATGATCGCCAATGTCATTCTGATGCCGGCCTTCACCATCGTCGACGGCCTGCGCCGCGGCATCAAGCGCCCCTGGCTGTTCTTCCTGTCCAGCTTCTTCACCAGCTTCGCGTTCCCGTTCGCGTTCTACTTCGCCACCATCGAACGGCAGCGCCGCCACGAACGCACCGCGGTCACACCGGTCGCGGCCTGACCCGGCTCGCCGCCTCGGCCGCGTTGCGCCGCGCGGTGTCCAGGTCGTCGTCGTAGGCCAGCGCGACACCCATGCGCCGCTTGACGAAGCTCTCCGGCTTCCCGAACAGCCGCAGGTCCGTGCGGGGCACCCGAAGCGCCTCGTCCACGCCGTCGAAGACCACGCCCTTGGCGTCCACCCCGCCGTAGATCACCGCGCTGGCGCCCGGTGTCCGGCAAGCGGTGTCGACCGGAAGCCCGAGGATGGCGCGGGCATGCAGCTCGAACTCGTTCTGCCACTGGGTGATCATCGTGACCATGCCGGTATCGTGCGGCCGCGGGCTGACCTCGTTGAACCACACCTGGTCGCCCTTGCCGAACAGCTCGACGCCGAAAATCCCTTGCCCGCCCAGGCTTTCGGTGACCGTGCGGGCGATGTGCTGCGCGTTCGCCAGCGCGGCGGCCGGCATCGGGTGCGGCTGCCAGCTCTCGACGTAGTCGCCGTTGACCTGCCGGTGGCCGATCGGCGGGCAGAAGTGGGTGCCCACCGCGCCGTCGTCGTCGCGCGCGCGGACCGTCAATAGCGTTATCTCGTAATCGAAGTCGACGAACCCCTCAACGATGACGCGGCCGCGGCTGACCCGGCCGCCTGCCATCGCATAGCTCCACGCCGCCTCCACGTCGCCCGGCCCGTCGAGCCTGCTCTGGCCCTTGCCCGAGCTGCTCATCACCGGTTTGACGACGCACGGGTAGCCGATGGCGTCCGCGGCCGCCTGCACTTCGGCCAGCGAATCGCAGAACTCATACGGGCTGGTGGGCAGGTCGAGGGTTTCGGCGGCCAGGCGCCGGATGCCCGCGCGGTCCATGGTCAGCCGCGCCGCCCGCGCGGTGGGGATCACCCGCACCACGCCGGCCGCTTCCAGTTCCTCGAGCGCGGCGGTCGCGATGGCCTCGATCTCGGGAACCACCACGTCGGGCCGTTCGGCCTCGATCAGGGCTTTGAGCTGGTCCGGGTCCGACATCGAGATGGTCCGCGCATGGTGGGCGACCTGCTGGCCGGGCGCGTTGTCGTAGCGGTCGACGGCGATGGTCTCCACTCCGAGGCGCTGCAGCGCGATCACCACCTCGCGGCCCAGTTCGCCGGAGCCGAGCAGCATGACCTTGGTCGCATCCGGTGACAGCGGGGTGCCGATGGTGGTCATCGGGCGCGTGCTCATCGAGGCGACCCGTCCCGCGTGCTCATCGGGGCGACCCGCCGCGCTCGGCTCCGCCGAGCTTGCGATCGCCCCGCGGCTCCAGCACCTCGGTGCCGACGAACGGCACCAGCGCGGCGGGCACCCGCACGCTGCCGTCGGGCCGCTGGTGGTTCTCCAGGATCGCGACCAGCCAGCGGGTGGTACCCAGGGTGCCGTTGAGCGTGGCCGCCGTCTGCGGCTTGCCGTTGTCGTCGCGATACCGGGTGGCCAGCCGGCGGGCCTGGAAGGTGGTGCAGTTGGACGTCGACGTCAGCTCGCGGTAGGCGCCCTGCGTCGGAACCCAGGCCTCACAGTCGAATTTGCGGGCGGCCGACGAGCCGAGATCGCCCGCGGCGACGTCGATCACCCGATACGGCACCTCGATGCGGGCCAGCATCTCGCGCTGCCAGCCCAGCAGCCGCTGGTGTTCGGCCGCGGCGTCGGCGGGCGTGCAGTAGACGAAGCCCTCGACCTTGTCGAACTGATGCACCCGGATGATGCCGCGGGTGTCCTTGCCGTAGCTGCCGGCCTCGCGGCGAAAGCACGACGACCATCCCGCATACCGCAGCGGCCCGCCGGACAGGTCCAGGATCTCGCCGGAGTGATAGCCGGCAAGCGGCACCTCCGAGGTGCCCACCAGGTAGAGGTCGTCGGCCTCGACCCGGTAGACCTCGTCGGCGTGCGCACCGAGGAACCCGGTGCCGGCCATCACCTCGGGGCGCACCAGAACCGGCGGGATCATCGGGACGAAGCCGTTCTCGACGGCCAGCCGCAGCGCCAGCTGCAGCAGGCCCAGCTGCAGCAGCGCGCCCTTGCCGGTCAGGAAGTAGAACCGCGACCCGGAGACCTTGGCCCCGCGTTGCATGTCGATGAGCCCGAGCGACTCCCCGAGCTCCAGGTGGTCCTTCGGGTTGTCGAGCGCGGCGGGCTCGCCGGCCACGTCGAGGACGGCGAAGTCGGCCTCCCCGCCGGCGGGCACCCCGTCGATGATGACGTTGGAGATCGCCATGTGCGCCGCGGTGAACCGCGCCTCGGCATCGACCTGGGCGGTTTCGGCAGCCTTCACCTGCTCGGCCAGCTCCTTGGCCCGCGCCAACAGCGCCGGCCGCTCGTCGGGCGACGCCTTGCCCACGCTCTTGCTGACGGCCTTCTGGTCGGCCCGCAACGAGTCCGCCGACGAGATCGCGGCGCGGCGGGCGGCATCGGCCGCCACTAGGGCGTCTACCAGCGCCGGGTCCTCGCCTCGGCTGAGTTGGGAGCGCCGCACGGCGTCGGGGTCTTCCCGGAGCTGCTTCAGGTCGATCACGGCCCTGAGACTACTTTCATCGACACCGGCCGACCGTCGGCGCATCCCGCGATGTCCGCAGGACTCACATCAGTAACTTTTGTCACGCGCCTCAGGCGCTGCTGTCAGAATGGAGCGGATGTCGCAAGCGCCCGAGAAACATGTTGAGGAAGGCCCCGCAGGCCAAGCGGTCGAGTCGCCCGTCGGCCCGGCGGATGAGTCCTCCGATGATGGGCCGTCCGCCTCTCGGTGGCCGCGCAGCCTGCAGGCCCGGGCGACCCGGCGCGCGCTGCTGCTGACCGCGCTCGGTGGCCTGTTGATCGCCGGGCTGGCCACCGCGATCCCGGTCGGGGGTCCCGGCTCGGGACGGTTCCTCGACAGCAGCCCGGTGCGCAGCACCGGCACCAAAAGCGAGGCCGCCTTCAACCGCGCCGGTACCGGGGAGTGCCTGATGTGGCCCGACGCCACCCCGGAGTCCGCGAAGATCGTCGGCTGCGGCGAGGAGCACAAGTTCGAGGTCGCCGAGTCCATAGACATGCGGACCTTCCCGGGTTCCGAATACGGGCCCACCGCCGCTCCGCCGTCACCCGCCCGCATTCAGCAGATCACCCAGGAGCAGTGCGAGGCGGCCGTCCGTAATTACCTCGGCCCCAAGTTCGATCCGAACAGCAAGTTCATCGTCAGCCTGCTGTGGCCCGGCGACCGGGCGTGGCGCCAGTCCGGCGACCGCCGGATGCTGTGCGGCCTGCAGCTGCCCGGCTCGGGCAACCAGCAGCAGCCCTTCAAGGGCAAGGTCGCCGACGTCGACCAATCCAAGGTGTGGCCGGCCGGCACGTGCCTGGGCATCGACTCGGCGACCAACCAGCCGACCGATGCGCCGGTCGAGTGCGCGGCGCCGCACGCGATGGAGGTCACCGGCACCGTCAACCTGGCCGAGAAGTTCCCGGGCGGCCTGCCCGCCGAGCCCGACCAGGACGGCTTCATCAAGGATTCGTGCACCAAGATGACCGACGCGTACCTGGCCCCGGTCAAGCTGCGCACCACCACCCTGACGCTGATCTACCCGACGGTGCCGCTGGCCAGCTGGACGGCGGGCAGCCGCGAGGTGGCCTGCAGCATCGGCGCCACGCTGGGCAACGGCGGCTGGGCCACGCTGCTGAACAGCGCCCGGGGTCAGCTGCTGATCAACGGCCAACCGCCGGTGCCCCCGCCCGACATCCCCGAAGAGCGGCTCACCATGCCGCCGATTCCGCTGCAGGCCCCGGCGCAGCAGCCGCCCAGCCAGTCCTCATCGGGCGGCGGCTCGGCCCCCGAGATGCCGCCGAACAACCAGCACCTGCCCGGCCAGCAGCCGGCGCAGCAGGCGCCGCAACAGCAGGCCCCCGACCAGCAGGCCCCGCCGCCGGCGGATAACGGCGCCCCGCCGGCCAACAACGGCGCCCCGCCGGCCAACCCGGCCCCCGCGCCGGAGCCGGCGCCCCCGCCACCGCCGAACCCCGCACCGGAGCCACCGGCCGCCGCACCCGCGCCGGGGGGCTAGTCGAATGTCCGTGCGGATGGACGCCCAGCGCTTCGACGAATTGGTTTCCGACGCACTCGACCTGATCCCGCCCGACTTGGCGGCCGCCATGGACAACGTCGTCGTCCTGGTCGAAGACCGGCACCCCGAAGACGCCGAACTGCTCGGGCTGTACGAGGGGGTGGCGCTGACCGAACGCGACTCCGACTACTTCGGCACGCTGCCGGACGCCATCACCATCTACCGCGGGGCCCTGCTGGACGTGTGCGAGTCCGAGGAGGAGGTCGTCGAGGAGGTGGCGATCACGGTGATCCATGAAATCGCGCACCACTTCGGCATCGACGACGACCGGCTGCACGAGCTGGGCTGGGCCTGAGAACCCGGCACGGCCGCGGATTCCCGGGCGCGGCACCGCGGATCTGTCCGCCCCGGGTGCTATGAACGCACCTATGAGCATCGACTGCCGCGACTGCCGGGCAGGCTTGGATCACTGTCACGGCACCATCATTCGCCACGCACTGCACCGGTCGGAGTGCACGGAGCCGGACTGCTTCACTCCGGAGCTGTTGCCGCACGCGTTCGTCGTCGACTGCGACGCCGTGGGCTGCGCATGCGCCGACGTCATCGCGGTGGCCATCTGACCGTGAGGTCAGCCCATCGGGTCGGTGCTTGACCGCACCGCGTCCACGACCGGGCTGGCCTCTTCCGTCGGGAAGAACGGCGGCGCTGAGCTGCCCCAGCGCACGCAACTCCACCGCCCGTCGGTGATCGGGGTCAGCGCCACCGATTCGGCGTTGTCCAGGTGCTTGTCCAGCGCGAAGTCGGCGTCCACGCCGGCCAGCACCGCGGCGGCCAGCCGGATCGCCGCGCCGTGGCTGACGACCACGATGTCGCCGTGGAAGTCGCGGTCGTCCAGGTAGCGCAGGCGCAGGTCGGTGAGCGCAGGCAGGTAGCGGTCCAGCACGTCGCTGCCGGTTTCGCCGCCGGGCAGCGCGACGTCGAGCTCGCCGTGGTGCCAGCGCTCGTAGATCGCGTTGAACTCGGCGACCGCGTCGTCGTCGTTGCGGTTTTCCAGCCTGCCGACCTGCACCTCGTGCACGCCAGTCACCTCGACGGGCGCCATCTCGACCTGGCCCCCAATCACCGCGGCGGTCTGCAAGGCCCGGGTGGCCACCGAGTGCGCGAGGATGGCCGGCCGCCCGGAACGGTGGGCAAACGCGCGGGCCTGGTCGCGGCCCAGCAGGGTCAGCTCCGCGCCCGGCGGGCGGGTGTCGAGCCGGCGCTCGACATTGGCGGCGGACTGGCCGTGTCGCACCAGGATCAGTCGGCCGCTCACCGCTGCGGTTCCTGCCGGTCGGGCTTTCCGTCGCGCAGCCGGCTGAGCCAGCGCCCGGCCTCCTCGGCGGGCGGCGGCAACGCTCCGGCGGGTGTGCCGGTGGGCCAGGATCCCAGGTATCGCACATCAGCACAACGGCGGTGCAGGGCTTTGAGTGCCTCGGCGACGGCGTCGTCGTCGATATGGCCGGCACAGTCGGCGAAAAAGCGGTAGGTGCCGAGTCCGGTTCTGGTGGGCCGGGATTCGATGCGGGTCAGGTCTATGCCACGAACGGCGAACTCGGCGAGTGCGGCCAGCAGGGCGCCGGGCGCGTTGTCGATGCGCAGCACCACCGAGGTGCGGTCGGCCCCGGTGCGGGGCGGGGGCGGTCCCGGCGGCCCGACCAGGAGGAAGCGGGTGCGGGCGTTGGATTCGTCGACGACGCCGTCGGCCAGGGTGGCCAGCCCCCAGCGGGCGACCGCCAGCGGCGAGGTCACCGCGGCGTCGACGCATCCCTCGGCCACCTGCTGGGCGGCGTCGGCATTGGAGTACGCGGGCCGCAGCGTGGCGCCGGCCAGATTCGCGGCCACCCACTGCCGCACCTGCGCCGCCGCCACGCCGAAGGCGGCCAGCGTCCGGACGTCCGCAGGGCTGCGGCCGGGTTTGATCGCGATGCTGAACGCGATGTCCAGCGTGGTTTCGGCGAACACCTGCAGGGGCGAGCCGGTGGCCAGGCTATCCAGGGTGGGCGTCACGGACCCCTCGATCGAGTTCTCGATCGGGACGCAGGCGTAGTCGGCGGCGCCGTCGCGCACCGAGTCCAGGGCCGCGGAGCTGCTGTCGACGGGCGAGGGCGCGACGTCGCCCGCGGCGCGTCCGGGGATCAGCCCGGCGGCGGCGATCTGCCGCAACGCCGCCTCGGTGAACGTCCCCTCCGGACCGAGGTAAGCGATGCGGGCCACGTCCCAACCCTAGCGGCGTGCGCACCAGAAGACTCTTGCGACGCTGCGCCGGCTCGGTTAAGTTAGGCTTACCTAATCGGAGGATGAGAATGGTATTACCGTTGAGCTGCCCCGCGCCCACCACCGCCGAACGGATTCGCAGCGCGTGTGTGCGCGCCAGCGGGGCACTGCTGGCCATCGAGCACGACGAGCCGGTCCCCACCCCGGTGCATCACCTGATGGACGACGGCTCCGTCGCGCTGGCCATTCCCGCCCAACGGGCCGGCGAGCTCGCGCACCCCGTCTCGGGATCCCAGGCGCTGCTGGAGCTGACCGACTACGCGCCGCTGCCGCTGCGCGAACCGGTCCGTTCGCTGGTCTGGGTGCGCGGGCAGCTCCAGGAGGTGCACCAAAGCGAGGTCCTCGACACGCTCGACCTGATCGCCGCCGAGTGCCCGAACCCGGCCCTGCTGGGTGTCGACACCCCGCGCCGCACCCCCACCGGCGTCGACGAGCCGCGCTACACGCTGCTGCGCCTCGAGATCGCCTCGGTGGTCGTCACCGACGCCACCGGCGCCGAGCCGGTCAGCGTGACCGACCTGCTGGACGCGCGGCCCGACCCGTTCTGCGCGCTCGAGTCGAACTTGCTGTGGCACCTCGACACCGCCCACGGCGACGTCCTGGCGCGACTGGTCTCCCGGCTCCCGGCGCCGCTGCGGCGGGGCCACGTGCGACCCCTGGGCCTGGACCGCTACGGCGTCCGGTTCCGCGTCGAGAGCGACGACCGCGACCACGACATCCGCCTGCCGTTCCACAAACCGGTTGACGACATGACCGGTCTGGGCCAGGCCATCCGGGTGCTGATGGGGTGCCCGTTCATCAATGGGCTGCGGGCGCGCGGCTAGCCGGAATCGCGACTTAACGGCGCCGGCGCGGCGCCGGGCACGTACGTTGACCACGTGACCGGCGACCGATCACCGCACCGCGGGCGGCCCCCAGGATGGCGCCCACGCGCGCGACCCCCTGCCGCGCCGGCCGGCGCCGAGCCGCCGCCGGTGACCCGCCGTCCGGTCTCGCCCACCGCCCCGACCGAGCCGCTGCACCGGCCGCCGCCGCCCGCCGCCTCGGCGCCACCCCCGGCGCCGCCGCCCCGGCCGCGGGCCCCACGCGCCCCCCGCCCGCGTCGCCGACTCCGCTGGGTCCGCACGGCGGTGTCCGTCTTGCTGGTGGGTGCGCTGCTGCTCGGCGCGGGCGTCATCGCCGGGGCAGTCTGGTTCGACGGAAAGCTGCACCGCGAGCAGGTGCTGGCCGACTATCCCGACCGCCCCGCGGCCGGCCGGGGCACCAACTGGCTGATCGTCGGGTCCGACAGCCGCCAGGGCCTCAGCGCCGAGCAACAGAACGACCTGGCCACCGGCGGTGACTTGGGTAACGGCCGTACCGACACGATGCTGCTGGTCCACCTGCCGGACGCCTCATCCGGATCGCCGACGATCATGGTGTCGATACCGCGGGACTCCTACGTGCCCATCCCGGGCCACGGCAGGGACAAGATCAACGCCGCGTTCGCGACAGGCGGCGCGCCGCTGCTGGTCCAGACGGTGGAGAGGGTCACCGGGTTGCGCCTCGACCATTACGCCGAGATCGGGTTCGGCGGGTTCGCCGCGCTGGTCGACGCGCTGGGCGGGGTGACCGTGTGCCCGAAAGCGGCCCTCGACGACCCCCTGGCCGGCATCGACCTACCGGCCGGCTGCCAGACCCTGACCGGCCGCGACGCGCTGGGTTACGTCAGGTCGCGCGACACCCCGCGGGCCGACCTGGACCGGATGGTCAACCAACGGCAGTTCGTGGCGGCGCTGCTGCATCGGGCCTCCAGCCCCGCCGTCTGGCTCAATCCCTGGCGCTGGTATTCGGTGCCACGCGCGGCCGCCGACGCCCTCACCGTCGACCAGGGTGACCACGTCTGGGATCTCGTCCGGCTCGGCTGGTCGCTGCACGGGCCGATGACCACCATGACCGTCCCCATTGGCGAGTTCACCAGCGGCGACGCCGGTTCGGTGGTGGTGTGGAATCACGACGAGGCGGCGCGGTTGTTCCAGGAGTTGGCGTCCGACGCGCCGGTCTAACCGTCGCCCTCGCCCGCGCGGTTGCCCTGCAGCCACGCCTTGGTGCGGCCTGGGTGGTGGGTGGCCAGCCAGGCCACCCCGACGTCGCGGCAGAAATCGATATCTTCGTAGTCGTCGACGTTCCAGCAGTAGACCGCCCTGCCCTGGGCGATGGCGCGGTCGGCGAGCTGCGGGTATTCCTTGAGCGTCGTCAGCGACGGCCCGACGGCGGTGGCGCCGATGGCGGTGGGCGCGCCGCTGGTCAGGTATCGGGCGGTCTTGCCGAGCAACACCGTGGGCAGCAGCGGCGCGGCCCGCCGGATCCGCCAGACCGCGGACGCCGAGAAGGACATCACCACCGCGCGGGACCGGTCCGCCGAGGCGGGGGCGGCGATGCCGAACCGATGCAGCGCCGCCAGCAGCTTGGTCTCCACCAGTGAGCCGTACCGGACCGGGTGTTTGGTTTCGACGAACAGCTTCACCGGCCGGTGCCAGTCGAGCACCAGCGATACCAGCGCGTCCAGCGTCAGCAAACTGGTGTCGCCGTGCGTGCCGTCTTCGCGCCAGCTGTCGTGCCACGCCCCGTACTCGAGCTCGCGCAGCTCGGCCAGGGTCATGGTGCTGACCAGGCCCGCCCCGGTCGAGGTCCGGTCCAGCCGGCGGTCGTGCACGCACACCAGATGGCCATCGCGGGTCAGTCGCACGTCGCATTCGACGCCGTCGGCGCCCTCCTTGAGCGCCAAGTCGTACGCGGCCAGGGTGTGTTCGGGGCGCGCGGCCGAGGCGCCGCGGTGAGCGACGACATAGGGGTGCCCGGCGAGCACCTCGTCGGCCCACGTCATGCCCCCTATGCTGCCGGGTCTTGCCCCTCCAACTCAACCGGACCGGCCGACGGCGAAGCGGCGGGCCGCTGATCGGGAACCGCGATCCAGCGATGCGCGGGCCGCGCCACGGGTTTGCGCTGGAATCCCTCGAAGACGCGGGTGGCGGTGGCCAGCACGGCGGCCGCGAACAGGTAGGCGAAGACCATCAGAACGGTGTTGTTGGCGATGCCCTGGGCGTCGGTGGCAAAGCTGGTGGCGATGGCGGCGACGGACACGGCGTAGCTGCATGTCCACGCTCCCCACCACTGCAGGATGCCGCCGCGCAGCCGCGCGTAGTGCTCTTCGAGGTGTGCCAGTTCGATCACGTACACCGGTGCCCACAACAGGTTGGCGAACGGCACCACGCAGCCTGCCCACAGCGCCCGGGCGGACCGCGGCTCGGGCAGCCCGTGATAGGCGAACACGGCGGCGCGGCGGGCGATCATCCAGCCGATCAGCAGCACGCCCGAGGCGATCACCGCCGCAACGGCGCCCACGCTGGCCAATACGCCGAGCCAGTCGGCCGCGAGCGCCACCCACGAGTTCAGCAGGGTGTTCCGGTTGATCACCAGCAGCACGTACCGCACCACGTAGACCAACGCGGCGATGCTGAGCACCAGGACGCCGACGAACGACACGGTCCGGACGCTCTGCGGCGACGGCCCTGGCTGCGCGTTGGCCGCGACCGACTCGGACGTCTGCTCGACGCGGTCGGCCAGACTCCAGCGCGGCATGACGGGGTAGCGCGGCGTAGGCCCCAGTGGACGGCGGCCGCGCCGCGGCCGCGGCGCGGCACCGGGCCGGACCGCTATCCAGCGGTAACCGGGCGGCAGCCGCGGCGGTGTGCGCTGCAACCCCGACGGGCGCGCCGGCGTCGGCGCGCCCGGCGCACTCCAGCGCGGGTCGGCCGGCGGGGCGTCCGGTGCCGGCGCCAGCAGGGCCCCGCGGCAGCGGGGACACCATTCGCGCTGTCGGTCGCGCACGTTCCAGCGGGTGCCGCACTGGGAGCACACCTGGATCACCGGACCAGACTAGCGCCGTCCCCGCGCGAGCCGAGGGACAAGGCCGGGGGTGCGCGCAACCCGCGTCGGCGTCCGTTCGGGCGGGCACGGCAACCGACTGGGCCGCCGCGGGCTATCCACAGTTTCCACAGGGTTATCCACACACCCGCGGCGGGTATAGAACGCATCGGTACAGCCTCTGGCAGGCGCGCGCGGTGTCGTTGTGGATAACACCGCGATTTCATACGTTCGGTATGGCGGCGTGAATTCGGCCGCCGAGCGAAATGTGTTGCCTTACTAAATTCCCGTCCCCCGCGCGTCGGGGCATGTCGTTGTCCGCCACCGCAGTTGCCGTCAACCCACAGTTCAGGCCGCCATTTCGCAAGGCCGCCGCAAAGCGCTATGATCGCGTTCGCGAATGGTGTTTGTGACTCACCTCACTGACGCGAGGTGACCGCGAAGTGAAAGGCGATTGATGGCCACGCACTCGTTTGGTCCGGGATCCCCGGGCCCGTCGAAGTCGTACTGCGGCTCGCCTGCGTGGAATCAGAGTTACAGCGTCGCCGCGCTGCGCGCCGGGTTGATCGCGCTGGCGCTGCTCGCGGTCCTCGCGCTCATCGTCTTGTCTTGAATTGTCCCGCAGCGGGTATTCGCGTTCCGGCGCTCAAGGGGTCGTTCTTGCGGAGCGTGCGGTCATGGAGCAGGGTTGATAACGGCCGGCGGCCGCCAGGCGGCCCCGCGTGACTGAGCGTCGAGACGATAATCGAAGAAAGGAATGCCGTGGCTGAATACACTCTGCCCGACTTGGACTGGGACTATGCAGCGTTGGAACCGCACATCTCCGGGCAGATCAACGAGATCCATCACACCAAGCACCACGCCACGTACGTCAAAGGCGTGAACGACGCTCTGTCCAAGCTCGAGGAGGCTCGCGCCAACGAGGACCACGCCGCGATCTTCTTGAACGAAAAGAACCTCGCCTTCCACCTGGGCGGCCACGTCAACCACTCGATCTGGTGGAAGAACCTGTCGCCGGACGGCGGCGACAAGCCGACGGGCGATCTCGCCGCCGCGATCGATGACGCGTTCGGTTCCTTCGACCGGTTCCGCGCGCAGTTCAGCGCCGCAGCCAACGGCCTGCAGGGCTCGGGCTGGGCCGTGCTGGGCTATGACACCCTCGGCGGCCGGCTGCTGACGTTCCAGCTGTACGACCAGCAGGCCAACGTTCCGCTCGGCATCATCCCCCTGTTGCAAGTCGACATGTGGGAGCACGCCTTCTACCTGCAGTACAAGAACGTCAAGGCTGACTACGTCAAGGCGTTCTGGAACGTCGTCAACTGGGCGGACGTGCAGAAGCGGTACGAGGCCGCGACCTCGAAGACCAAGGGCCTGATTTTCGGCTGACTCTCGTTTTGACCGGCGGGGCGTCGCGCGTTTTGCGCGGCGCCCCGTCGTTTGTCCGACCCCACCGTGTCGTGTTGCACGGCGCTTAAGGCGCAGGCATGCTTAATCATTCGGGCTTACCAGTGTGGTTATTCCAAACGGAGGCGTCGCGCGGAGGTCGAGATGGAGACGGGGTCGGAAGGATCAATCGGGGTTTCCCCGTTCCATTCTCGTGGCGCCTTGAAGGGGTTCGTGATCTCCGGGCGGTGGCCCGATTCGACGAAGGAATGGGCCCAGCTGCTCATGGTCGCGGTCAGGATCGCGTCGCTGCCCGGATTGCTTTCCACCACAACGGTCTTCGGAGCCCGCGAGGAATTGCCCGACGAGCCCGAGCCGGGCACGGTGGGCCTGGTGCTGGCCGAGGGCACGGTGTTCGGTGAATCGGCCATCCAGCCAGGCTATTTCGCAGACCATCAGCCCCCGGCTCTGCTGATGTTGCATCCACCCTCGGAGACGACGCCGTCGCTGCCCGAATGTACCGGGGCGGCCTCGGGATGCGTATTGCTGCCCGGATTGCCCTATCTCGGGCTCGAGCATCGGGCGGCGTGGGTGGAAGCCGAAGCCGACGGCACCATCACCTCGATGGTGAGCCGGGTCGGTGTCGACCCGATCACCCACCCCGACACGGCGATACTGGCGATGCTGCTCGCCGCGTAACGCATTGCCCGACGGCGTCGCCGGCGGCTCTCGCCTTTCTCGCGCCCGCGGCGTCGCAGCGGCGCGAACTGTGATCCGACCGCGCCGCAGTGATGGCCCTTCCGCGTTTGCGGCGATACAGACGCTACGGCGGTGCCGCGCCCCGGCTAAGTCAACAGCGCCTCCACCACGGGAGGGGGGCGCCGCCTGCCGCGCGGCGCGGCGCTCAACTGGGCCGTTTTCGCACTCGGCAGCAAAGGGTGCGCTCAGGCATACCGAATCGCCGACCCGTTGCGGTGCGATCGCTCAGCACCGCTCGGCACATCATCGCGCCCGGCAGACGAGCATCCGCCCGCCACTTCGGCACGGACGTCCAATTCTGCGGATAACCTGTGAGTTTCATGGATTTAGTGGACACCTCAGCGAATTAGTTAGACTCTCGTAAGGCGGGGAGTTGGCGGGCGTCAGCTACGCCTGCCGGGCTCCCGACGGGGTTTGCACCTGGTGACGGTGACCCAGCCTCGCTACCATGATCAGCAAATACACCTAGGTAATAGTTCGCTTCTACAGTCCAGTGGAGGTCATATCAATGAGCACGACGTTCGCTGCTCGCCTGAACCGCCTGTTCGACACGGTGTATCCCCCCGGACGTGGTCCGCATACCTCCGCGGAAGTGATCGCGGCCCTGAAGTCGGAGGGCATCACGATGTCGGCTCCCTACCTCTCCCAGCTGCGTTCCGGCAACCGCACCAACCCGTCGACGGCGACCATGGCCGCCCTGGCCAACTTCTTCCGGATCAAGCCGGCCTACTTCACCGACGACGAGTACTTCGAGAAGCTCGAGACCGAATTGTCATGGCTGTCCATGACGCGCGACGAGAATGTCCGCCGCATCGCGGTGCGTACATCCGAGCTATCTCCCGAGGCACAGCGCGAGGTCATGGAGCGGGTCACCGAGTTGCGCCGGGCCGAGCACTTAGACGTCTGACGTCCACGCCCGGTCACCCGCCACGGGCCCGACCTGGCGGGCTGCCGCCCGCCGATTCCCATTAGGGTTGGCTCAGCGGATCGCGCGACCGTGAGCGCGAATCCACGAGACGACCGGGAGGCGGCCGGGAATGGGCCTGTTCCGCAAGCGAAAGAGCCGGGCGACGCGCCGCGCCGAAGCCCGCGCGATCAAGGCCCGCGCGAAGCTCGAGGCAAAGCTGGCCGCCAAAAACGAGATTCGCCGCGCCAAAGCCACGCAACGGTCGGAAACCAAGGCGCTGCGAGCGCACCTCAAGGCGCAACGCGACAGCGACCGCAACGCACTGAAAGTCGCTGAGGCCGAACTCAAAGCCGTGCGGGAGGGCAAGATCTTCTCACCAACGCGAATCCGCCGGGTGCTGACGGTCTCTCGGCTGCTCGCGCCGATCCTCACCCCGGTCATCTACCGGGCGGCCGTCGCGGCCCGCGCGCTGATCGATCAGCGCCGGGCGGACCAGCTCGGCGTCCCGTTGGCCCAGATCGGCCAGTTCTCCGGTCAGGGCGCCCAGCTGTCGGCGCGCATCGCCGGGGCGGAGAAGTCGCTGCGGATGGTGCAGGACAAGAAGCCCAAGGATGCCGAGACCAAGCAGTTCGTCTCAGCAATCACCGAACGGCTCACCGATCTGTCGGCCGCGATCACCGCCGCGGAGAACATGCCGGCCGCGCGACGCCGATCGGCCCACTCCGCGATCTCGAACCAGCTCGACGGCATCGAGGCGGACCTGATGGCCCGCCTCGGGCTGTGATCACCCGCGGACGGCGGCGCCCCGGCACGTCAGTCCGCAGCAGGTGGATCGCACGCAGCCTGACCACGATCGCCGCGGCCGTCGCGCTGTATCTCGGCTCGGCGGCCTTGACCCCCGCCGCCTGGGCGCACGTGCACGCCAGCAGCGACAACCCGGTGCGGGGGGCCATGGCGACCGTCACGTTCCAGGTGCCCAACGAGTCGAACACCGGGGCGCTCACCACCGCGCTGACCGTCACGCTGCCCAACGTCGCGTCGGCGCGCACCGAGAGCCTGCCGGGCTGGGCGGCCAGGCTCGACCGCGACGCCGCGTCCGGCACCGTGCGCTCGGTGACGTGGACGGCCACCCTCAACGGCGGGATCGGACCGGATCAGTTCGGGCTCTTCCGGTTGTCGGTGAAGTTGCCCGACGCCGATACCGTCAGCTTTCCCGCGACGCAGACCTACGCCGACGGGACCGTCGTGAAGTGGGATCAGCCGCCGCTGCCCGACGGCGGCGAGCCGGAGCACCCCGCCCCGATGCTGACCCTGGCCGCAGGCCCGGCGGGCGCGCACCAACACCCCGGGGCGCCCGGCGCCGCGCGGCCGGCCGCGGCCGACAACACGGCCCGGCTGCTAAGCGGTGCGGCCCTGGTGGTCGCCGCCGCGGGCGTCGCGATCGCACTGGTCCGCCGGCGGCCATGAGGCGTTTGGCGGTGGGCGCCTGCGTCGGCGTTATGTTCGTGATCGCCACGCTGGCCGCGCCCGTCGCGTCGGCGCACGCCGCGCGCGTGTCCACGGAGCCCGCGGTCGATGCGGCGCTGGCGGCCGGGCCGGCGCGGGTGAGCGCCACCTTCAACGAGCAGCTGCAAACCACGTTCGCCGCCATGACGGTCATCGGGCCCGACGGCAACGTGTGGTCGGCCGGCGAGCCCGCCGTGCAGGGCGCGGTGGTCAGCATCGCCCTGCGCGCGCTCGGGCCCGCCGGGACGTACACCGTGAATTACCGCGTCACCTCCGCTGATGGGCACGTGGTCTCCGGGTCCTGGTCGTTTCGGCTCACCGTGCCCGGCACCGGCACGCCCGGCCCGCCCCCGGCGGCCCCGACCGGCGGCGGTGCGCTCCCGGTCTGGCCATTCGTGGCGGTCGCGGTGGCGCTAGTTGCCGTCGGCGCGTGGTGGGCGGCCCGGAGCCGGCGGCGAGCGCCGCCCGGCGACGGGTGACCGTGGCGCCGCGATGCGTCCTGGCATGATGGGGGTTTGACCCGGTGGGCCAGGGGAACGAACGACAACAGAGGAAGCTCGAGGAGCGGCCGCATGGCAGACCCGCAGGATTCAACCAACAGCGCACCCGACGGCGCAGGTAGCTCGCCGGAGAAGAAACCGCCGGCGACGGCGGCGAAGAAGGCCGCGAAAGCGCCGGCCAAGAAGGCGCCCGCCAAGAAAGCGCCCGCCAAGAAAGCCCCGGCCAAGAAGGCACCCGCCAAGAAGGTGCCGGCCAATAACACCGAGCCCTCCCCCCCGAAGCCGCCCGAGCCGCCGCTTGACGCGCAGCGACGGGCCGAAAGCAACGGCGACCTGACCGCTGCCGCCAAAGATGCTGCCGCACAGGCGAAGTCCACGGTGGAGGCCGCCAACAACCCGGTCTCGCCGGCGGTCGCCGGCCCGGCGGCGGGCCAGTCGCCGGTGCCGCTGATCGCTGCCCTGGCCATCAGCCTGCTGGCCATCCTGCTCATCCGCCAGCTGCGTCGCCGCTGAGGCGAACGTCTAGCGTGTCAGACGTGACGGTGTTATTCCGGCCGACGGCCGACCTGGTCGACAGCATCGGTCCCGGCGTGCGCAGCTGCGACGTGCAATTCCGTCAGATGGGCGGTCGGGCCGAGTTCGCCGGGCCGATCAGCACCGTGCGGTGTTTTCAGGACAACGCGCTGCTGAAGTCGGTGCTCTCGGAGCCGGGCGGCGGCGGGGTGTTGGTCGTCGACGGCGACGGCTCCCTGCACACCGCGCTGGTCGGCGACATCATCGCCGAGCTGGCCCGCTCCAACGGCTGGGCCGGGCTCATCGTCAACGGTGCGGTGCGCGACTCGGCCACGTTGCGGGGCATGGACATCGGCATCAAGGCGCTGGGCACGAATCCCCGCAAGAGCGCTAAGACCGGCGCCGGCGAGCGCGATGTCGAGGTGTCCCTGGGCGGGGTGACGTTCGTGCCCGGTGAGATCGCCTACAGCGACGACGACGGGATCGTCGTCGTCGCTGCAGCCGAGTGATGCGCTAAACCCCCACCGGGGCAGGCTTTTTCGTGAACTTCAAGCATTCGTCGTCGACCTTGCCGCGCCGGATCGTGCGCATGTCGAAGAAGTAGTTCTGCTTGAGCCGCCACGGTTCCCGTGACCCCGACTTGGGCAGCAGGTGCATGGAGCGCCGGAAGTAGCCGGGGGTGAAGTCCATGAACGGCAACTCGTCGATGTCGTTGCCCGGATGTTGCGGCTCCACGAAGTCGAAGCCCTTGGCGTCCATGTAGTTCAGCAACCGGCACACGAACTCCGAGACCAGGTCGGCCTTCAGCGTCCAGGACGCGTTGGTGTATCCGAAGGTGATGGCGAAATTCGGCACGCCGGAGAACATCAGACCCTTGTAGGTCATCAACGAGGTGAGGTCGATGTCCTCGCCGTTGCGGGTCGGCTTCACCCCGCCGAGCAGCTGCATGTTCAATCCCGTTGCGGTGACGATGATGTCGGCCGCCAGCTCCTCACCCGACGTGAGCCGGATGCCGGTCGTGGTGAACCGGTCGATGGTGTCGGTGACGACGTCGGCTTTGCCGTGCCGGATGGTCCGGAAGAAGTCGCCATCGGGCGCCAGGCACAACCGCTCGTCCCACACGTTGTAGCGCGGGCCGAAGTGCTTTTCGATGTCGTAGCCCTCCGGCAGGCGCCGCCGCACCATCGTCATCAACGTCTTGCGCATGTAGCCCGGGGCTTTGCGGGAGAGCTGGTACTGAAAGGTGCTGAACGCGATGGCTTTCCAGCGATTGGCCATGTGGGCGAGGTGGTCGGGCAGCAGCCGGTTGGCCCGCTCGGCGAAGGGATCGACCCCGGGCAGCGAGCCGATGTAGGTCGGCGAGCGCTGCAGCATCGTCACATGCCCCGCGCCCGAGTTCACCAGGGCGGGAATCAGGGTGATCGCGGTGGCGCCGGATCCGATGACGATGATCCGCTTGCCCGCGTAGTCGAGGTCCTCCGGCCAGTGCTGCGGGTGGATGATGCTGCCCCCGAAGTCCTCCGAACCCGGGAAGACGGGCGAGAACCCCTCGTCGTAGTTGTAGTAGCCGGTGCACGCGAACAGGAACGAGCACGTCATCTCGCTCTGGCGGCCGTCGCTCTCGACCGTCACGGTCCAGCGGTTGTCGGTGTCGGACCAGTCGGCGGCCACCACCCGGTGGCGGTAGCGGATGTTCGGCTCGATCCGGTTCTCGACCGCCGCCTCCTTGATGTAGGCCTTGATCGAGGCCCCGTCGGCGATCGACTTCGCCGAGCGCCACGGCTTGAACCGGAAGCCCAGGGTGAACATGTCCGAGTCGGACCGGATGCCGGGGTACTTGAACAGGTCCCAGGTTCCGCCCAGGTCGGCGCGGCGCTCCAGGATGGCGTAGCTCTTCGTCGGGCAGCGTTCCTGCAGGTGCCAGGCGGCGCTGACGCCGGAGATGCCGGCGCCCACGATGAGGACGTCGAGGTGCTCAGTCATGGGCGCCACGCTATCAACAGCGTGTCGATGTAGTCAACGCTGTGTTGAAACTTTCAACAGCGTGTAAAGTGGCGGCCGTGACTGCCGTCGGTTCCACCCGCGCCCACCGGGGCAGGCGTTCGGCGCGCCCGTCCGGCGACGACCGCGAACTGGCCATTCTGTCCACCGCCGAAACGCTGCTGCGGGAACGCCCGCTCGCCGACATCTCCGTCGACGACCTGGCCAAGGGTGCCGGGCTGTCCCGGCCGACGTTCTACTTCTATTTCCCGTCCAAGGACGCGGTGCTGCTCACCCTCTTCGAACGCGTGATCATGGAGGCCGATTCCGCGCTCGAGACCATGGTCGCCAACCCGCCCGCCGACCTGAAAGGGCTGTGGCGCATCGGGATCAACGTGTTCGTCGAGACCTTCGGCGCGCATCGCGCGGTGTCGCTGGCCGCCGACGCCGCGCGCACCAACAAGGACGTCGACGAGCTGTGGTCGCGCTTCATGCAGAAGTGGGTCGAGCACACCACCACCGTGATCGAAGCCGAACGCGCCCGCGGCGCGGCGCCCGCAACGCTGCCGGCGGCCCACCTGTCCGCGGCGTTGAACCTGCTCAACGAGAAGGTCATGCTCAGCTCCTTTGCCGACGCGCGCCCGTCGGTGCCCAGCGAGCAATTGCTCGACACGCTGGTGCACGTCTGGGTCAGCAGCGTGTACGGCGACGCCTGCTGACCTGTCGGCACCCCGTGCGAACATGTGTTCGTGCGGTGCGATGCGTCCATCCTGCACGCGGACCTCGACTCCTTCTACGCGTCCGTCGAACAGCGCGACGACCCGACGTTGCGCGGTCGCCCGGTGATCGTGGGCGGCGGAGTCGTGCTGGCCGCGAGCTACGAGGCCAAGGCCTACGGGGTGCGCACCGCCATGGGCGGGGCGCAGGCGCGACGGCTGTGCCCACCCGCCGTCGTGGTGCCGCCGCGGATGAGCGCCTATTCGCGCGCCAGCGACGCCGTCTTCGAGGTGTTCCGGGACTGCTCCCCGATCGTCGAGGCGCTGTCGGTGGACGAGGCCTTCCTCGACGTCGGCGGGCTGCGCCGGGTGAGTGGCACGCCGGTGGCCATCGCCGAGCGGCTGCGCGCGGACGTGCGCGAGCGCGTCGGGCTGCCGATCACCGTCGGCGTCGCCCGCACCAAATTCCTCGCCAAGGTCGCCAGCCAGGAGGCGAAGCCCGACGGGCTGCTGCTGGTGCCGCCCGACCGGGAGCTGACCTTCCTGCGGCCGCTGCCGGTGCGCCGGCTCTGGGGCGTGGGCGCGGTGACCGCCGAGAAGCTGCGCGCGCACGGCATCCTGACCGTCGCCGACGTCGCCGAGCTCAGCGAGTCCACGCTGGGCTCCATGGTGGGCCGGGCGATGGGCCGCCAGCTATACGCGCTGTCCCGCAACGTCGACCGTCGCCGGGTGAGCACCGGGGTACGCCGTCGGTCCGTCGGCGCGCAGCGGGCGCTGGGGTCCGCCGGAAACCGTCTGTCCGCCAACGAGATCGACGCCGTGGTGGTCAACCTGATCGACCGGATCGTCGGCCGCATGCGCGCGGCCGGCCGCACCGGTCGCACGCTGGTGCTGCGGCTGCGTCTCGGCGACTTCACCCGGGTGACCCGATCGCATACCCTGCCGTGGGCCACCTCGTCCACGGTGCCCTTGCTGGCCGCCGCGCGCCGGCTGGTCGCGGCCGCGGCCCCGCTCATCGCCCAGCGCGGCCTGACGTTGGTCGGGTTCGCGGTGTCGGGCATCGACCACAGCGGCTCCCAGCAGCTGATGCTGCCGTTCGGCGAGCCGACGCACCCCACTCGCGCCGAGGACATCGACGCTGCGATCGACCGGGTGCGCCGCCGCTACGGCAAGTCGGCGCTGACGCCGGCGGTGCTGCTGGGCCGCGACCCGGGCTTCGAAATGCCGCACCTGCCGGACTGATCCGACGCGGTTGAGTGCTATCCCGCCAGCGGGCCGCGGCTATCATAGCTCTATGCAATAGTTTCTCTAGGACACGCATTGCGCGTCCTTTTTGACCTGTCGATGCAGCGAAGGGAGGCATGGTGCTTAACGAACTCACGGGTGTTGCCGCCGGCATTCAGGTCCTGGAGGCGGTTGGGACGGTGACGGCGGGCGATTACGACCGGGTGTTTGCGCCACTGGTCGCCCGAGCGCGACGAACCGGCAGTCGGCTACGGCTGCTCTACCAATTCGGCCCAGGCTTCGAGCGGATCACGCCGGGTGCGTTGTGGGCAGACAGCCGAATCGGAATGGAATACTTGCCGCTGCTCGATGGTTGCGCCGTCGTCAGCGACATCGAATGGATTCGTGCGGCGTCCCGGGGCATCGGTGCGTGGATGCCGCGCCCGCTACGGGTATATGGCAACGAGGAACGGGACGATGCAGTCGCTTGGCTGGAGTCGCTCCCGGCCGGCGCTACCGTGTCGGCGCGCGACACGGTCAAGGCGTATATCGGTGGATCGCTGGGCGCGGTCGGAAGCCTTGCGAGGCTCGCCGTCTCACGGCAGGTGCTTGCAAAAGTCCTTGCGAGACAACGTGATCACCCGGAGTCCAACTAACGGTCAATGGGAGCCCGCCCACGCCAGCAGCCGCTCGGCCGGCCAGGTGTTGACGATCCGCTCGACGGGTACGCCCGCGTCCAGCGCGCGCTGGGCACCGTAGCCGAGGAAATCGAGCTGGCCGGGCGCGTGCGCGTCGGTGTCGATGGTGAACACGCACCCGATCTCGAGCGCCAGGTTCAGCAGCCGGGTCGGCGGGTCCCGCCGCTCGGGGCGCGAGTTGATCTCCACCGCGGTGCCGTGATCGCGGCACGCGGTGAAAACCGCCTCGGCGTCGAACGTGGATTCCGGCCGGATGCCGCGGTTTCCGGACACCAGCCGGCCGGTGCAATGACCGAGCACATCGGCGTGTGGATTTTCGGCCGCGCGCAGCATGCGCCGGGTCATCGCGGCGGCATCCATCGACAACTTGGAGTGCACGCTCGCCACCACCACGTCGAGGCGCTCGAGCAGCTCGGGCTCCTGGTCGAGGCTGCCGTCGTCGAGGATGTCCACCTCGATCCCGGTGAGGATGCGCATCGGCGCGAACTTATCCCGCAGCCGGTCGATCACGTCGAGCTGCGCGCGTAGCCGCTCGGGGGACAGCCCGTTGGCGATCGTCAGCCGCGGCGAGTGGTCGGTCAGCGCGCAGTATTCGTGACCCAGCGCTTTTGCGGCGGCCATCATCTCCTCGATATCCGCCGACCCGTCAGACCAGTTGGAGTGCAGGTGCAGGTCACCGCGCAGCGCGGCACGAATATCGCCGCCCCCGAGATCCTCCGCGGTGGAACGGAGTTCGACCAGCAGGTCGGGCTCGTGGCCGGACCAGGCCTGGTCGATGACCTTGGCGGTCTTGGGCCCGATCCCCGGCAGCGTCTGCCAGCTGTTGGCCTGGCCGTGGCGCTCCCGGGTCGCGTCGTCGAGGGCCTCGATGATGTCGGCCGCGTTGCGGTAGGCCATCACACGCCGGGGGTCGTGGCGGCTGCGGTCCTTGAAGTAGGCGATCTGGCGTAACGCCGCTACCGGATCCATGGCTCCAGTGTGCCTGCCCCGATCAGGCGAATTGGCCGACGACGAACCCGGCCAGCAGCACGCTGAACCCGCCGATCTCCCCGGCGATCAGCAGCGCCATCGCGACCGCGGTGCTCCGGTCGGCGTTTGCGAATTGGTTGACGGTGTCGCGCCGGGCCCCGTGGCTGATGTAGGCGGCGATGGCGGCCACGAAGAAGAAGACCACCACTCCCGCCGCGGCCAGGTTCACCCACGCGGGCCAGGCGCTCAGTTGCACGAACACCGCGAGCAGCAGCGTCGCGAACGAATACAGCAGCGCGGCCCGGTGCGCGATGTCGACGTAGGGGTGCGCGAGGTGATTTTCCGACGCCATCATCTCGCGGTACTTCCACACGCCCAAGATGAGCGCGAGAAGAAAGATCAGGCCCGCCGCCAGCAGGGTGATCTTGGTGTCCATTCCGAGGGCTGCACAAGTCATCGCGCGCCTGAGTTTAGTTGCCCTTCATAATCAACGGCTAACGTCGGTGCTATGCGATTCGCGTTCAAGACTTCTCCGCAGAACACCACCTGGGCGCAGATGCTGGCCGTCTGGCAAGCGGCCGACGACATCGACGTCTTCGAGTCCGGCTGGACGTTCGACCACTTCTACCCGATCTTCTCCGACAGCAGCGGGCCCTGCCTGGAGGGATGGACGACGCTGACCGCCCTCGCGCAGGCCACCCGGCGGCTGCGGGTGGGCACCCTGGTGACCGGGATCCACTACCGCCACCCCGCGGTGCTGGCCAACATGGCGGCGGCGCTCGACATCATTTCGGGCGGGCGCCTCGAGCTGGGCATCGGCGCCGGCTGGAATGAAGAGGAGTCCGGCGCCTACGGCATCGAGCTGGGCAGCATCAAGGAACGCTTCGACCGGTTCGAGGAGGCGTGCGAGGTGTTGACCAGCCTGCTCAGCCAGGAATCCACCGACTTTGACGGCAGGTTCTACCAGTTGAAAAGCGCACGCAACGAGCCCAAGGGGCCGCAGCGGCCGCACCCGCCGATCTGCATCGGGGGCAGCGGGGAGAAGCGCACGCTGCGGATCACCGCCCGCTACGCCCAGCACTGGAACTTCGTGGGCGGCCCGCCGGACGTCTTCGCACGCAAGCGTGACGTGCTGGCATCGCACTGCGCCGACATCGGTCGCGACCCCAAGGAGATCACACTCTCGGCGCACCTGCGGCTGGAGCCGGAGCTGAACTACGGAAAGGTCATCGAGGACGCCGCCGCGCTGGCCGCCGAAGGTTTGGATCTGGGCATCGTCTACCTGCCGCCGCCGCACGACCCGGCGGTGCTCGAACCGCTCGCCGAGGCGGTTCGCGACTCGGGCCTATGGATTTGAGGCCTACCGGCGCACTCAAGCGCGTCATGCAGAAACTTCAGAATCGCCTTCTGAAAGCGCTCGAGCCGGTGAGCAGAGAACGCTCAGCGACATCCAGAGCGGCGTAGAGCAAAACCTTCGGCGCCGGCGGGCGCGCCGTGCGTACCCTCAGACTCCGAACAGCAGCAGTTCTTCGGCGGTGATCAGGCGTTCCTGCTTGGCGGGGAACTCGTGGCTTCGAACCGGGTGACGCAGCCATGACCTGGCAATTCGCCCCATCCGTGAATGAGTTATCGGCTTTACACGCACGGTGATCACTCCTGCGATCGGCTAACTTGGCCGGGCCCCACGTGCCCGATGTGTGACGGGGCCCACAGGCAGCTATTAGACGCCTTATCAGTTAGCAAACAGTTGACGACACGCCGAACAAATATCAAATGTTTCAGCTGTGACTGATGTGGTTACGTCAGCGGAACCGCGGTGGGCTTGACCGGCGCCGGCAGCGCGGTCGACCCCATCAGGAATCGGTCCGCCGCGGCCGCGGCGGCCCTCCCCTCAGCTATCGCCCAGACGATCAGCGACTGGCCGCGGCCCATGTCACCGGCAACGAAGACACCCGGAACCGACGTGTCGAAGTCGGCGCCGCGGGCGACGTTGCCGCGCTCGGTGAATTTCACCCCGAGGTCGGTGAGCAGGCCCTCCTTCTCAGGGCCGACGAAGCCCATCGCCAGCAACACCAGGTCGACCTCGAGCTCGAATTCGGAACCCTCCACCTTGACGAACTTGCCGTCTTCCATGGTCACCTCGTGCGCCTTGAGCGCCGTCACGCGACCGTCTTCGCCCGCGAATTCCTCGGTGTTGACCGAGAACACCCGCTCGCCGCCCTCTTCATGCGCCGAGGACACCCGGTACATCAACGGGTAGGTCGGCCACGGGGTGGACGCCGCACGCGTCTCCGGCGGTCGCGGCATGATCTCGAACTGGTGGATGACCTTCGCGCCCTGCCGGTGCGCGGTGCCCAGGCAGTCGGCACCGGTGTCCCCACCCCCGATGATGACGACGCTCTTGTCCCTGGCGGTGATCGGCGGCTCCCCGTCGGGGCCCAGCACGTCGTCACCCTCTTGGACGCGGTTGCCCCACGGCAGGTATTCCATCGCCTGGTGGATGCCGTCCAGCTCCCGGCCGGGGATCGGCAGATCACGCCCCGCGGTGGCACCGCCGGCCAGCACCACGGCATCGAAGTCGGCTCGCAGCTGCTCGGCGGTGATGTCGACTCCGACATTGACCCCGGCCCGGAACTCGGTTCCCTCGGCCCGCATTTGGTCCAGCCGGCGGTCGAGGACGCGCTTTTCCATCTTGAATTCCGGGATGCCGTAGCGCAGCAGTCCGCCGATCCGATCCGCCCGCTCGAAGACGGTGACCGTGTGGCCGGCGCGGGTGAGCTGTTGGGCGGCGGCCAAACCGGCCGGCCCGGAACCGACCACGGCGACCGTTTTCCCGGTCTTGGCGTCCGGCGGCAACGGCCGCACCCAGCCTTCGTCGAAGGCCTTGTCGATGATCTCCAGCTCGATCTGCTTGATCGTCACCGGATCCTGGTTGATGCCGAGCACGCAGGCCGGCTCGCAGGGCGCCGGGCACAGCCGCCCGGTGAAGTCCGGAAAGTTGTTGGTGGCGTGCAGCCGTTCGATGGCGTCGCGCCACCGGTCCCTGCGCACCAGGTCGTTCCATTCCGGAATCAGGTTACCCAGCGGACAACCGTTGTGACAGAACGGAATGCCGCAGTCCATGCAGCGGGTCGCCTGTTCGCGCAATGTCTCGTTGTCGAATTCCTCGTAGACCTCGCGCCAGTCGCGCAGCCGCAGCGGGACAGGCCTGCGCTTCGGCAGTTCCCGATGCGTGTATTTCAGGAAGCCGCTCGGATCAGCCATGCGCGGCCGCCATGATCGCCTTGTCGACATCCACGCCGTCTCGTTCCGCTTCGGCGATGGCCTGCAGCACCCGCTTGTAGTCGCGCGGCATCACCTTGGCGAAGTGCCGCTGCTGTTGCGGCCAGTCCGCCAGAATGCGCTGGCCGACAGCGGAATCGGTGGCATCAACGTGTGCCTGGATCATGCCGTGCAACCATTCGTAGTCATCTTCGTCCAAGCTCTCGAGCTCGACCATCTCCGCGTTGAGATTGCCTGGGAATTCGCCCTGCGGATCGTAAACGTAAGCCACGCCGCCGGACATGCCCGCCGCGAAGTTGCGGCCGGTGCGACCGAGGACGACGACCTTGCCGCCGGTCATGTATTCACAGCCGTGGTCGCCGACGCCCTCGACGACGGCGTGCGCCCCGGAGTTACGTACCGCGAACCGCTCGCCGACGACGCCGCGCAGGTATGCCTCGCCGCTGGTGGCACCGAACAGGATCACGTTGCCGCCGATGATGTTGTCCTCGGCGACGTAGTCCGCCGGCGCGTGGTCCGACGGGCGAACCACGATGCGGCCACCGGACAGGCCCTTGCCGACGTAGTCGTTGGCGTCGCCGTAGACGCGCAGAGTGATACCCCGCGGCACGAAGGCACCGAAGCTGTTGCCCGCCGAGCCGTCGAAGGTGATGTCGATGGTTCCATCCGGAAGCCCTTGTCCACCATAGGCTTTGGTGACCTCATGGCCGAGCATGGTGCCCACCGTGCGGTTCACGTTGCTGATGGTCGTGGAGAACCGCACCGGCTTCCCGGAGTCCAGCGCCTCGCGGCTCATCACGATCAACTGCTGGTCGAGAGCCTTGTCCAGCCCGTGGTCCTGGCGCGAGCTGCAGTACAGGTCCTGGTTCATGAACGCCGATTCCGGCTCGTGCAGCACCGGTGCCAGGTCCAGCCGGTGCGCCTTCCAGTGGGCCCGCGCCAGCGTCATGTCCAACGACTTCACCTGGCCGACGGCCTCGTTGAGCGTGCGGAATCCCAACTGCGCCATGTATTCGCGGACCTCTTCGGCGATGAACATGAAGAAGTTCTCCACGAATTCGGGCTTGCCATTGAAGCGTTCGCGCAGCACCGGGTTCTGGGTGGCCACCCCGACGGGGCAGGTGTCCAGGTGGCAGACCCGCATCATGATGCAGCCGGAGACCACCAGCGGTGCGGTGGCGAAGCCGAATTCCTCGCCGCCGAGCAGCGCCGCGATCATCACGTCGCGGCCCGTCTTGAGCTGGCCGTCGACCTGAACCACGATCCGGTCCCGTAATCCGTTCAGCAGCAACGTCTGCTGCGTCTCGGCCAGCCCCAGCTCCCATGGAGCCCCGGCGTGCTTCATCGAGGTCAGCGGTGTGGCACCGGTGCCGCCGTCGTGCCCGGAGATCAGCACCACGTCGGCGTGGGCCTTGGACACGCCCGCGGCCACCGTGCCGACGCCGTTCTCGGACACCAGCTTCACGTGCACCCGCGCGGACGGGTTGGCGTTCTTGAGGTCATGGATCAGCTGCGCCAGATCCTCGATCGAATAGATGTCGTGGTGCGGCGGGGGCGAGATCAGGCCCACACCGGGGGTGGAGTGGCGGACCTCGGCGACCCACGGGTACACCTTGTGCCCCGGAAGCTGCCCTCCCTCACCGGGTTTCGCGCCCTGCGCCATCTTGATCTGGATGTCGGTGCAGTTGGTCAGGTAGTGCGACGTGACGCCGAAGCGCCCGGAGGCGACCTGTTTGATCGCGCTACGCCGCCAATCGCCGTTGGGGTCGCGGTCGAAGCGCTTGACGTCCTCGCCGCCCTCGCCGCTGTTGGACCGCCCGCCCAGCCGGTTCATCGCGATGGCCAGCGTCTCGTGCGCCTCGGCGGAGATCGAGCCGTAGCTCATCGCCCCGGTCGAGAAGCGCTTGACGATTTCGCTGGCGGGCTCGACTTCGCCCAGGGGGATCGGGGGATTGATCCCGGCCCGGAACTTGAGCAGGCCGCGCAGCGACGCCATCCGCTCGCTTTGGTCGTCGACCAGGCGGGTGTAGTCCTTGAACACCTTGTACTGGCCGGTGCGCGTGGCGTGCTGCAGCTTGAAGACGGTCTCGGGGTTGAACAGGTGGTACTCGCCCTCGCGGCGCCACTGGTATTCGCCGCCCACCTCGAGCACGCGGTGGGCGCGTTCGTCCGGGCGGTCCAGGTAGGCCAGCGCGTGCCGGGCGGCGACGTCGGCCGCGATGTCGTCCAGGGTGATACCGCCGATGGGACAGCTCAACCCGGCGAAGTATTCGCTCAGCACGTCCTCGGAAATGCCGACCGCCTGGAACAGCTGCGCACCGGTGTAGGACGCCAGCGTCGAAATGCCCATCTTGGACATGACTTTCAGCACGCCCTTGCCGGCGGCCTTGATGTAGTTGCTCAGCGCCTTCTTGCGGTCGATGCCGCCGTCGACGCCGTCGAAAATGCCCCTGTCGAGCATGTCCTCAATGGACTCGAACGCCATGTACGGGTTGATCGCGGCGGCACCGAAGCTGATCAGCGTGGCCATGTGGTGAACCTCGCGGGCGTCACCCGTCTCCACCACCAGCCCGACGTGGGTGCGAGTCCGGTCGCGCACCAGGTGGTGGTGCACGCCCGCCACCGCGAGCAGCGACGGGATGGGCGCCATGTCCTCGTCGGACTCCCGGTCGGACAGGATGATCACCCGCGCGCCGTCGGCGATCGCCGCCGACGCCTGCGCGCGTATCTCCTCGAGCGCGGTGGCCAGTCCGGCGCCGCCCTCGGCCACCGGGTACAGACAGCGAATCACCTTGGAGCGCATGCCATGCGGTCGGCCGTTCACCTCGGCGTCCGGGTCGAGGTTGATCAGCTTCGCCAGGTCACGGTTGCGCAGGATCGGCTGGGACAGCGCGATCTGATGGCATGAGCGCTCGGTCGGCGTGAGCAGGTCGCGCTCGCCGCCGGTGGTGCCCTGCAGACTGGTCACCACCTCCTCGCGGATAGCGTCCAGCGGCGGGTTGGTCACCTGCGCGAAAAGCTGCTGGAAGTAGTCGTAGAGCAACCGGGGCCGCTGCGAGAGCACCGCGACCGGGGTGTCGGTGCCCATCGACCCGATCGGCTCGGCACCGCTGCGGACCATCGGCGCGACCAACAGGTTGAGTTCCTCGTAGGTGTAGCCGAATATCTGCTGGCGCTTGACCAACCGGTCGTGCGGCATCCGCTTGTAGTTGCCCTGCGGCAGGTCATCGAGCGGGACCAGGTTCCTGTCCAACCATTCCTGGTAGGGGTGCTCGGCGGCCAGCTCCGCCTTGATCTCCTCGTCGGAGACGATGCGGCCCTGTGCTGTGTCCACCAGGAACATGCGTCCCGGCTGCAACCGCATCCGGCGCACCACCTTGGCCGGGTCAAGCTCCAGCACGCCGGCTTCGGAGGCCATCACCACCAGGCCGTCCTCGGTGACCCAGATTCGCGAGGGGCGCAGGCCATTACGGTCCAGCACGGCGCCGATGATGGTGCCGTCGGTGAACGTGATCGACGCCGGGCCGTCCCACGGCTCCATCAACGAGGCGTGGTACTGGTAGAACGCCCGCCGCGCCGGGTCCATCGACTCGTTGCGCTCCCAGGCCTCGGGGATCATCATCAACACCGCGTGGGCCAGGCTGCGCCCGCCGAGGTGGAGCAGCTCGAGCACCTCATCGAAGCGCGCGGTGTCGGACGCCCCCGGCGTACAGATCGGGAACAGCTTTTCGACGTCGGCTTCCGCCCCGAAGACGTCGGTCTTGATCAGGGCCTCGCGGGCCCGCATCCAGTTCTCGTTACCGGTGACGGTGTTGATCTCGCCGTTGTGTGCGACGCGGCGGAATGGGTGCGCCAGCGGCCATGACGGGAAGGTGTTGGTAGAGAACCGGGAATGCACGATACCCAGTGCGCTGGTCACCCGATCGTCTTGCAGGTCAAGGTAAAACGCCTTCAGCTGGGGGGTGGTCAGCATGCCCTTGTAGACGAATGTCCTGCCGGAAAGGCTTGGGAAATAGACGGTTTCGCGGCCCGGCCCATCTTGGCCGGGGCCCTTGGTACCGAGTTCGTGCTCGGCGCGCTTGCGCACGACGTACGCGCGGCGCTCCAGCGTCATACCGGATGCGCCCGCCATGAACACCTGCCGGAAGGTCGGCATCGCGTCGCGGGACAGGGCACCCAGCGACGAGTCGTCGATGGGCACGTTGCGCCAGCCCAGCACGGTCAGGCCCTCGGCTTCGGCGATCTTCTCCACCGCCGCGCACGCCGCCGCGGCGTCCTTGGACGACTGCGGCAGGAACGCGATGCCGGTGGCATAGCTGCCCTCGGCGGGCAACTCGAAGTCCACGACCTCGCGCAGGAATGCGTCCGGGACCTGAAGCATGATGCCGGCGCCGTCACCACTGCGCGGCTCGGCGCCCTGAGCACCCCGGTGTTCGAGGTTGAGCAGCGCGGTGATTGCCTTGTCCACGATGTCGCGGCTACGTCGGCCGTGCATGTCGACGACCATGGCAACCCCGCACGCGTCGTGCTCGAACGCGGGGTTGTATAACCCGACGCGCTTGGGCGTCATATGCACCTGACCCTTCACCTGAACGTTTTGCGCGGCCGTTAGCAGCCGACCCGACGAGGTCACACCCCGGAGGTTGCGGGCTAGAACCCCTTCGGTCTTGTCTCGATGGGCTGTGCCCCAGGCGGAGACGCTCCTGTCAGGGATGTCCGTGCAGCTCTGAACGGTGGCCTGGAACCGGTCTCGACAAGTCATAAAACGATATGACAATACCCGCCTGACATGCCAACTTCGCCAAGTCTAACTCCCAGTCGGCGGCCTCGTAAATTTCGCGGGCGACGCCGATCCCCAATTCCGCCGCCCCTCGGCCCGGGGGCACGACTTCGCTATCCGGCCGGGCGCGTTCCGGCAGGTCCCGCCCGGGGCCGGTATCGCCCACAGCGTTTGCTGACGGCCCCGCTTGACCGGCCCGTCGAGTTGCTGGACGCCGGTACGAGCGTGCTCAGCGGCCAGCCAGGCGCCTGTCGGCCGCGGGCGGCCGGGTTTGCAGGTTCGCGCCCACGGGGCGACAGGAGATACTGGACGGGTAGTGAAGCACCCGGCGCCCCAGGCGCGACGTTGGCGCTTGTCACGCACATCACGCAGTACGCCCGGCACGCGAGGAGCCCATGAACGAGCGCGACGAATTCCTGCGGGACCGTCTGCAGCCCGAGCCCACCCCCCATGTGGCCCGGCCCGCCGCGCCCCCCGCCGCCGCCTGGCCCGCTCCCCCACGTCCGCCGTCGGCTCCCGCGCCGCCAGCGCCGGCCCGGCCGCCCACCCGGTCGGCTCCGGCCGCCGCGCCGTCGTTTCGGTCGCCGCCGCAACCCCGGGCCCAGTCGGCGGCGCCCGCTCCGCCGCAGCCCCACGCGGAGTCTCCGCCGCAGCTGCCCAATGGCGGTGAGCCGGTGGACCGCGGTTGGCGACGCACCCTACGGCTGGTCACGTTCGGCCTGGTCAAGCTGGGGCCGTCACCGGCCCAGCTGCAGGAGGCCGAGTTCGAAGCGGCCATCCGCACCCGCCTGCACGGCAACTACAAGGTCGGCGTCCTGGGCAAGGGCGGCGTGGGCAAGACGTCGGTGGCCGCGAGCGTGGGCTCGCTGCTCGCCACCCTGCGCAGGCAAGACCACGTGGTGGCGATCGACGCCGACACCGCCTTCGGCCGGCTCAGCAGCCGCATCGATCCGGGGTCGAGCAGCTCGTTCTGGGAGCTCACGGCCGACAAGAACCTGCGGTCCTTCGACGACGCGGTGGCGCGGCTGGGCCGTAATTCCGCGGGCCTGCACGTGCTCGCCGGCGAACCGGCGTCGGGCCCGCGCCGGGTGCTTGACCCGGCCATCTACCGGGAGGCGGCGTTGCGCCTGGACCGCCATTTCACCATCTCGGTCATCGACTGCGGGTCGTCGATGGACGCGCCACTCACCCGGGAGGTGCTGCTCGACCTGGATGCCCTGATCGTGGTGTCATCGCCCTGGGCCGACGGCGCCTCCGCCGCGGCGCGGACCATGGAGTGGCTGGCCGATCAGGGCCTGACCACGCTGCTGGGGCACAGCATCGTGGTGCTCAATGACTCCGACGGGCACGCCGACAAACGCACCCGGGCGTTGCTGGCCCGCGAGTTCATCGATCACGGGCGGCCGGTCATCGAGGTGCCTTTCGACCCGCACCTGCGCCCCGGCGGCGTCATCGACGTAGGCCACGAGATGGCCCCGGCGACGCGGCGCAAGTTCCTCGAGGTCACCGCGACCATCGTGGGCTACTTCGCCAGCCGGCGCGACGACGCGCAGGACCGGCGGCACGGCCAGGACTAAGCCCGCGCCGACGGGTCGGCGACCGCCTCGATCTTGAGCACCCGGGATTCACGGATCGTCAGCACGATGGCGGCGAACAGGCGGCGCTCGCTGAAGGCCAGCAGCACCGGTTGCCCGGCCGGGCCGCTCACCAGGCTCACGCCCGGCCACAGGTAACGCAACAGGTTGGCGGCCACCGCATCCGGGCCGTGGTTGATCTGGGGTGGCGGTGCCGGGTCCGCGAGGATCGTGCCCACGCCCCACACCGACGGATCCAGCACGGCGGCCAACGCGCGAAGGTCACCGTTGCCGCACGCGGTGATGAACCTTTCGGTGACCAGCTGGTGCTCGGCCGGGGCGATGTCGACCGACTTCGGTTGCGCCGCACGGAATTTCGACCGTGCGCGCCGCGCCAGCTGACGGCAGGTGCCAACCGGGCGACCGACGGTGTCCGAGATCGACTCGAACGGGACGCCGAACACGTCGTGCAGCACGAAGGCGACCCGTTCACCCGGACTGAGCCTGCGCAGGACTTCGAGCAGCGCCGCGCGGATCTCGTCGTCGAGGGTGACCCGGTCGGCCGGGTCGAAGTGGCGCGGTGCCGGTTGCTCCCCGACGTCGCCGGGCCGTTCGTAGCGGGCGCGGGCCGAGCGCAGCTGGTCGAGACAGAGGCGGCTTGCCACCACGGTCAGCCAGCCGCGGACATCCTCGATCCCGGTGATGTCGGCACGCGAAAGCCGCAGAAACGTCTCCTGCGCGACGTCTTCGGCCTCGCCGATGTCACCCAGCATCTGGTAGGCGAGGTTGATCAGGTACGGGCGGTGCCGGCGCCACGCCTCGCCGACCCGGTCGCCGGCCGGCGGCAACTGGTTCATGACTCTTCGACGATCCGGCGGGCCGAAAAGTTACGGGCGGAACCGATGTAACTTTCCCACCGTCCACCCCGTCGTTTCGGCAGTGCAAGAAAATTCAGCAGGGAACCCCTGATGACCGCCGCCGTCACGGCAACAAGGAGTCTGACATGACCGACCCACGCCCCCCGCGCTTCCTCAAGCCGATGAACAAGCTGATGATGGCGCTGCAACGGCTCGGCATTCCGACCGGGCCCGCGATGGTGCTCACCGTGCCCGGCCGCAAGTCGGGTCAGCCGCGTAGCACGCCCATGACGCCGTTCGACTTCCAGGGCGGCCTCTACGTGGTGGCGGGCTATCCCGGCGCCGACTGGGCGGCCAACGCCCGGGCGGCGGGCGCCGGCACCCTTCGGCGGGGCCGACGGTCACGCCCCGTCCGGATCGTCGAACTCGCCCCCGCCCAGGCCCGCCCGGTGCTGCGGGAGTTCCCCGCCAAGGTGCCCGTCGGGGTGAAGTTCGCGAAACAGTCGGGAATGGTGCGCAAGGGTACGGCCGACGAATTCGAGGCACTGGCGGGGCGACTCGCCGTCTTCCGCTTCGATCCGGCCTGACCATCACCAGACGATGGCCGCCATGTCGCGGTTGTCCGAGCACACGCTGCGCACCGCGGGCTGAAGGTCGGCCGCGGTGATGATCTGCAGGTCCTCGACCGTCACCGGCCGGCCCGCACGCTTTTGCGCGACCACCCGCGTGTCCCGAAAGCCCTCGGCCCGCTCCACGACGTTGCGGGCGAACCTGCCGTTCTGCATGGCGTCGATGCCGTGGCGCCCGCCTGGTGTGGTGTAGTCGCGGATGGTCGTCGCCGCGTCCAGGAACGCTTCGCGCGCACCGTCATCGAGCAGGCTGGCGCGCGGCGTGGCGTAGCGGTGCGCGATCTCGACGATCTCCGCCGGTGAATAGGACTCGAAGCGCAGCTTGCGGTTGAACCGGCCGGCCAGGCCCGGGTTCACCGTGAGGAACGCGTCCACCTGGTCTTCGTAGCCCGCCCCGATGAAACAGAAATCGAATCGGTGCGCCTCCAGCGCGACCAGGAGCTGGTTGACGGCCTCCATGCCGATCATGTCGGGCGTGCCATCCTGATGGCGCTCGACCAGCGAATAGAACTCATCCATGAAAATGATTCGCCCCAAAGACTTTTCGATCAGATCATTGGTCTTGGGCCCCGACTCACCGATG
Organism: Mycobacterium sp. 94-17; assembly: GCF_035617725.1. NCBI lineage: Bacteria > Bacillati > Actinomycetota > Actinomycetes > Mycobacteriales > Mycobacteriaceae > Mycobacterium > Mycobacterium sp. 94-17. The sequence continues at coordinate 164,371 of NZ_JAPIYN010000006.1, read as the reverse complement.
AAGTGGCCGCAGAAATCCGAACGGCGCACCTCGCGGATCTCGGGGTGGCGCACGATCCCCATGCCGGCATAGATCTTGCCCAGGGCTTCGGCGGTGGTCGTCTTACCGGTCCCGGGCGGGCCGACCAACAGCATGTGGTTGGTCTGGCCCTCCACCGGCAGGCCGTGCTCGAGGCGCATCGTGCGCACCTCGAGTTGGTCTTCCAGCGCCGCCACCGCCGCCTTGACCGCGGCCAGCCCCACCTGGTTGGCCAACAGCCTGCGCCCCTCGGCCAGCAGCTCGGCGCGGCGGCCGGCGGCGACGTCGTGATCGAGTTCTTCGCGGCTCGGGGCCGACGAGGCATCCCAGCGGTCGGTACGGCGATCGATGGTTTGTTCGTCGGTCACGACCAATTGCAGATTTGGGTCGGCCAACGCCTCCTTGGCGGCGTCGGTCAGGACGCCGTTGATGGTGGCCTTGGACAGCCATACCTGGGCCTTGTCCTCCTCCCGCAGCTGCCGGTGCACCATCCCCCGCACATAGGCCAGATCGGCGGCGAGCAACGGGATTTCGGCCGGGCTGATCGAGGCCGTCAACACGTCGGCATCGAAGCGTGCCGACGACTGGTTTTGCCCGATCATGTCCACGCGGTCCAGCCAGTCCAGGGCGACCCGGCCCTGCCCGAGGTGGGCGGCCGCGTGAGCGGCCAGCGCGCAGATCGACGCTGTCACCGCCGACATCACGATGGCCTGCGGGGGCAGCTCCTCGGCGGCGGCCAGCAGCACGTCCGGCCAACGTTGCGTGCGGTACATCAAGAAGGTCCGGGCCAGCTGGTGCCACTGGTGGCTGGTCCACGAATCCAGCAGTTCACCGTCGGCCAGCAGCTTGTCGGCCTCGTGGTACTCCCCGGCGATCGTCAACGCCGACGACAACGCCAGCCCGGCCTGTGATGCCTCGGTGACGGTGATGCCGATGTAGGGACCCAGCTGCAGTTCCGCGGCCAGCGTCTGGCCGATGCGGGTGGTCTCGCGGTGCAGCCACTCGCTGGTGGCATAGAGCCGACGCAGCGAGGCCAATTCGTTGTCACCGCACGCGATGCGCCCCAGCCACGCGTCGGCCATCGACTGGTCGGCGTCGGTGGCGGCGGCGAACTCGGGCAACGCCGCAGCCCGGCCCTGGCGGCTCTTGATCGCCATGGCGCGGTCGAAATGCCTTCGGGCGGTTTGCAAATCACCCATCACGTCCCCCATCCCGGGCACCGGGGATACGCTCACCGCGACCCGCGTTCATCACACCGTGCCTCTGCCTTCCAGCGAGCTGCTACATGCCGACCGACATGCCCACCGGCTCGAGACTGACGTAGCGGTTCTCGGCGCGGAACATGTCCATCTCAACGACCCAATTCTTGCCTGCCGCACTGACGTTCACCACCGCAGGCCCCATCTGCTCGATGATCACCTCGAAACCGTGCCGCTGCCCTTCCGAGAGTCTGGTCCCCGCCGGTGCGACGGTGATCACCGTCGCCGGTCGCGGCGTGGGTGCGATCGCGGCCTCGACGGCCCCGCTGCCTTCGGCCGCACCGAAGCCGGCGCCCCGTCGCGCAGCGTACTCGACCACGCTCACGGTGGTCCGCGGCGCGGGACGGGACCCGCTCACGACACTGATCTCCGGCATGCGGACGCTGACCCAGCGCGACATGTCACGGGTGTGCACGCAGACCCGCTCGCCGGCGCCAGCGGTGCGGATCACGATCCGCTTGGCGATCGGGTCGCCCGCCGCGACGAACACCCGTGACAACTCGCCGGCGTCGGTGATCGGCATCAGCATCCGGTCACCGTTGCTCAGCTTGCCGACCAAGACGCCCGACGGCCCCACCTCGGTGATCAGCTGGGCGGGCAGGGGGCTGCGCCGGAGGCCGCGCAGGTGCGGAAGCGGACCGCACATGTTCGCGGCCGCCGCGGCCGCCTGCTCGCCGTTGAGCCGGTGCAGGATCACGCTCGGCGGCGTCGGCGCCGGCGTCGGCGTGCGCACCGTGATCGTCGCGGTGCATGCGGCATCCGGGAACACCGTCACGTTCTGGATCACCTCGTCGGCGCGCAGCGTCCACGCCTGCGAGAGGTTGCGCGATGTGATCGCCTCGGCCGGGTATGCGTAGGTGGTCATCCAGCCCGCTTCCCCGCGAATGCCTCTCCACCTCTGCATGTTTCCCGACACCGCGTCCCGCCCGAGCCGGCGGTCGAGCTCGACGAGGTCGGTGGCCGTGGCCACCTTTGCCCGCATCCCGTGGCAGCGCAACAGGCCTGCGATGCGCTGCGCGGCCGAAACCGCCGCCGCCCCAACGGTCGTGCGCCAGAACAGGGCCTGGGCGTTGTCGATCACCGCCAGCCGCATGATCAGCCAGGTCTCGCGGCGGCCCGCATAGGGTGGCGTGCCGATCTCCGAGTCGTAGACCCGCGGAAAGTCGCCGGTGGTGCCGTGCCGTGAGCCGGCGGTGACGACGCTGATCGAATCGAGTTGCAGGCCCAGGACCTGGTGCAGCATCGGCACCAGTTCGACGACGTCGAGCACGTTTTCGGTGTCGACCGTCACCGAACCGGTCACCATCGTCGCCCGGTGTCCCCGGCCGAGCAGTTGCACCGCGACCACGGCAACGCCGTCCTGCACGCGCACGCCGCCCCCGGATCGGTTGTTGGCCACGGTGATCGGCGCGGTCCAGTCGATCGGGCGCCGGCCGCGGCGCCACAAGACGGCCCACGACCACGCCGGCTGGCCCCACCAGCGCACGAAGACCAGCCCGACCCCGGCCACCACGGCGACAGCCGCGCCGATGTAACCGCCCACCAGCCAGCCCACGACGGCGAGGGCGAACACCGCCCACACGCCGGCCACCCGCCGGTTGCTGCCGCGGCCGAACCCGGTGAGATCGGGCCTCATCGAGCCCGCCGCAATCGCGCCGCAATCGCGAAGACGAGCACACCGGCGGCCACGGTCCCCAGGACTCCGATGGCGATGTTGCGGGCCCGGTGGTCGGGCGGCGGCGGCGGGGGGGCCGGGGTGATGACCCGGCTCTGGGCGCCGGGGGGCGTCCGTTCGCCCGGCGGGATGTTGAAGGTCAAGGCGGCGACCGGGTCCACCAACCCGTACCCGACCTTGTTGTCAACGCCCGCAGGCGGATTGTGCGCCGACTGCATGATCCGGTTGATCACCTGATGCGCGCTGAGGTCGGGAAATTTCGCCCGCACCAAGGCCGCGACGCCACTGACGTAGGCCGCCGAGAAACTGGTGCCCCAGAACGGCATGTTCTTCTCGCCCGCCCGTGACGGCGGATAGGCGTTGACCGGGCCGCCGCCCTGGGGCGACAGGCCCATGATGTGGGTGCCGGGTGCGGCCACACCGACCCAGGGGCCCGACATGCTCTTGTCGAGTGGGGCGCCCGCGGCATCGACGGCGCCCACCGACAGGACGTAGTCGGAAAACCACGAGGGCGCCGAGACGATCTTGACCTGATGCCAGTCCCGGGGATCCGACGGGTCCAACGGGTCATACATCGGGTTGTTGTTGCAGCCGGCCTCCCCGTCGTTGCCCGCGGCCGCCACGATCACCGCGTCCTTCGCGGTGGCCGCGTACCACAGCGCCGCGCCCAGCGCCCGCTGATCGGCCGGCGAGGCCGCGGGCAGACACGCCGTGACCGAGATGTTGATCACCTTGGCCCCCATGTTCGCGGCGTGAACCACCGCGCGCGCAACGGAATTCAGCGTTCCGGCCTTCACCTTCTCGTCGGAGTAGGGATCGCCGGGCGGCGGATTGACCGGTTCGAAGGCGCGCGACGACTGCCGGATCGAGATGATGGTCGCGTGCGGGGCCACCCCCACCACTCCGTCGGGCGCTCCCGGGGGAGGCGGCGGCACGGCCGGCTCGTCCTCGGTCTGCGGATCGGCGGGCCCGTTCGACGCGGCCGTCGCGCCGCCGCCTTCTGGCGGCGGGGGCGGCGGTGGGGGCGGAGGCGGCAGGATCTGGGTGATCGTCACCGGCGGCGGCGGGGGCGGGGGCGCTATCGGGGGTGGCACCTCGACCGGCGGGGGCGGTCCTCCGGTGACCGGCGGGGGGCCGGCGGGCGCGGGGAATGCCGGGGCGGCGGGCATGGGCCGGGGCATCGGCAAGATCCCTTGCGGCGCAGCGCCGATGATCGATCCGACGATCGTGCCGTGGGCGTCGCAATCCGATAGCCCGTCCTCGCCCATGATGTAGTCGCCGCCCGGTACCACCGGTAGCCGCGGGTTCGGCGACACCCCGGTGTCGATGACCGCCACGGGCACACCGTTGCCGGTGCTGTACTGCCACGCTTTGGTGATGTTCAGCAAGTTGAAGCCCGGGGCCAGCTGCGCCACATCGGGGTTTCGCACGGTGATCGGGCTGGAGCAGCTGTTGGCGCGGCGCATCGGCTGATCGGGCCGGGGCGGCCCATCCGGCGGAACCATCCCCGGATCCACCGATGGTGGCGTAATGGCAAGTGCGGCAGGAATTTCGGCTGACATCGCGACCAGCACGACGGCGGCGGTGACCGCGGCGGCCCGTTTCAGTGGCGAATCCACGTGAAGAGCCCTCCCAAAGCCGCCGCCGCCGGCAGCAAGACGATGAACGCGAGCACTTCCACCCACTCCACCATCAGCCGGATGAACGGCCGAAACCTCATGGCCGGCACCAGAAGTGCCGCGGCCAGACCCAGCGCGGCGAAAGCCGCCACCGCCACCACGGGCCACATCAACCCGCTCACGGCGTCTTTCGGCGCGGCTACGGCGTATCTGACCACCCCCGCGCACACCGCGGCCGACGCCCCGCACACGAGCGCGATGGCCTGGTATTTGGCGGCGAATCCGCGCCCCTGGGTGAGGAAGATGCCCACCACGAGCCCGGCCACCACCAGCGCCAGCCACGCCCACTGGCGTCCCGGCGTCAGCACCGCCCACACCGCGGCGGGCAGGACGATCGACACCCCCACACACAGGCCCACCTGGACCGCGTTGACCAACCGCGCCGAGGCCGCGATCGCGGTGCCGCGCGCGGTGATGTCGGTCAGCTCGTTGTCCTCGTCCTCGGATTCGTCCTCACTGACCGGAGACACCGTGTCGACGGGCATCCCCTCGCGGCGCGCGAACAGGTCCCGACCGGTGATCGATCCGAAATGCGGCGGTCTGACCCGCGCCACCCACAACGCGATCAGCGGCGCCATCCGGATCAGCACCACCAATCCGACCAACACGCAGACCGCGAGCGTCTGAGCCGAGGCCGGCCGGAACATCCGGACGGCTGCCACCGCCGCCAGAATCCCGCACACCGTGACCACCGCGGCGACCACGGCGGTCTGCCAACGGTGTCGCGCGGTCACGCCGATGGCGACGGCGCCCAGTATCACCACGACGGCGCCGATCAGCCCGTGGGCGGCGCCGAGCGCGCCTGGGGGCGCGCAGGCGCCTGCGGTGGCCAGCGACAGCACCGCGGGCCAGGCGAACCCGCTGAACAGGTCGCGCCGCTCCCGCCACCCCCGTCGCACCACCAGCGTCGCGACCATCAGCAGGGCACCGACGGCGGCCGCCACCGCGGCCGGGACCGGGCCGTCGGTGAAGGTCCGCGCCCGCAACGTCAGGGCCACGGTGACCCCGGCGGCCATCGCGATCACCGCGACCGCGGTGTGCGCGGCCGTCAGCGGCGTCACCGGCGCGAACATCCGATCGCCACCGTCGCGGCCCAGCCACTTGCCCATGGCCGCCAAACCCGTTGACAGCGACTCGTATTGCGGTTCGAACGACTCACCGTCGACCCGGGGCACCAGCACCAGGGTGTCGCCGTCCTGGACGCCCAACTCGTCGAGGCTTTTATTGATATCGAGGCGCACGCCGTTGATCTTGTGGAGTTCATAGCTGCCCGCGGGCAATGCGATGCCGTCAAAGCCTTTGCGCTTCAGGTCGGCATCGAACAGCTCGACCATTCCCTCGAAGAATCCCTCCATCGGAATTCCGGCGGGGAACACCTGCGAACACAGATGCTTTTCGTACGAAATGTTGACCGCACAACGCGCCGGGAAGGCGACCTTATGCGGCGCTGTCACGGCACCGACCGCTCGGCGTCAGGGATGTATTTGTCGGCCAGTCCCGCGGTGATTTCGAAGAGACGTAATCGCGTCTTCTTTTTCAGTTCGTGAACCGTATCGATGATGCCGCCTTTGGCGAGGTGCGGATCGAACGGCAACTCTTCGACCGTCGCCCCGACCTTGGTGAACCGCTCGGTCAAGTACGCCAGAGCGTCTTTGTCGGTGAGCTGGTCGGTGTGGTTCACCACCACGGTGCTGCGCGAGACCAACTCGTGGTAGCCCTGCGATCGCAGGTAATCCACCGCCCGCAGCACCGGGCGTGAGCGGTCCGCGGTGATGCCGGAGACGAACACGAGGGTGTCGGTGTTTTCCAGCACCGGCTTCATCACCTCGTGCTCGAGGTCGGGGGAAGTGTCGACGATCATCACCGTGTGCGTGCGGCGCAGCCGGGACAGCACCCCGGAAAACATCGCGGGCACCAACGGCCTGGGCTGGTCGGAGGTCCGGTTGCCGGCCAGGACGTCAAGGCCGATGACGTTCTGGCCCAGGTGTTCTCGAATGTCGGCGTAACCTTGGACGTCGGTGTCGTTGATGATGGCGGTGTAGTCCCCGGGCGGCGACTCGTCGATGCGGTCGGCCAGTGTCCCGAAGCCCGGGACGGCGTCGATCGCAATCACGTTCTGCGGGCGGCATTCCCGGAACACCCCGCCGAGGCACGCGACGAGTGTGGTGACCCCCACGCCGCCCTTCCCGGCGACGACCGTGATGACGTATTGGCGCCGAATGTGTCGCCGGATGCGATTCTGCAAATCGCGATAATGCCGTTCGCGGGGTGACTCACCGAGATTTATTTTGCGAAAAGACATGGAGTAGATGAATTTCCGCCATCCCGATCCCGGTGGAATTTTCCGCGGTGCGGCGAGATCGGTAATTCGCATCGTGTCGGATACCGAATCCGGGAAGTTGCTGGCCCCTGACGGATCCCCCCGTCTGAGCGCTCCTTCGTCCGACATATTCGGGTCATTCCAAGGGCTCGTCACGACGCGATGCTAACACGGTCGGCGAATCGGCGTTTACCCGCTCAGAAGCCTTCGGAGTACGACAGACGTTGTTATTCCAAGACTTTGGTTATCTGAGTCACTTTTATCATTGATAGCAAAGCGCGGCGTTACACCACTCGCCGGTACGAGTGCCATTTCTCGCCGGCGGGCAGTCGGCGGATGAGCCGTTGAATCGCCCCACCGATGTCGGTGCGCGAGCCGGGCGAGAGGATCTGATACTGCCGCTGCCCCGAGGTGACGCTTTCGATGCAGATCCGCCCGGACGGGGTGTCCACGATGGACACCGTGGCATCGCCGACGGCGATCCGGGCCAATTCATCCGGTCCGGCGCCGGCCTGCAACCCGACGATGTTCGCCTGCGCGGACCGCACGGGATCGGCGGCCGCCAGGACGATCTGCAGCTGGTCGGCGTCGAGTCGCTGTTCGAACAGGAAAGACCGCAGGCTCGCGGTGTCGCGCACCGAACTGAGCAACTGCTCGGTATCCAGCGTGACCGGCTTGAGCGGCGCCGCCTCGGCCACGCCGCACAGCCTCTCGATCTGACCGACCAGCAGGTCGCCGGCCGACGCCTCGTTGCCCGCCGTGCCGGCCGGATACAGACGCACCATGTCACCGTGGCGTTCCAGAACCACCCACCACGTCGCGAAGCGGCAGATCGAGGCGCGCGTCGGCTCGCGGCCCGGGACCCCGATAATCACCAGGAGGGCCAGGTCCCGGCGCATCAGGACCGTCAGCCACTCCCGGATCATCGGGTCGACCTCGCCGGCCTCGTCGAGCGCGCCGGCTGCCCTCAACTCGGCGGCCGCGGGGTGGCTTCTGGCCCGCTCCGGGGTCTCCAGACGCGGCAGAAGCGGGCGCAGCCCCAGCTCAGGGCACGTTTGCTCCACCCCGGCGACCACCTGCAAGACCCAGAGGCCGTCGACCGTCGTTGTCAGCATGTCGCCTCGCGCCTACTCGGTGAGCCCGCTGACGGGCGGACTCAGAACAGACCGGAGATGTGCTGGTCCGTGCTGAGGGCGTTGTGCAGGACGTGCGAGGTCGTCGCGCCGTGCTGGCGGATGGTGTCGACGAGACCCTGCAGGCCGGACAACATCTGCGCCTGCGCCTCGAAGAAGCCGGAGGCGCCGTGGCCGGCGAAGAATTCCTGCAGCGCGTGCGTGCGATTGGCGGTGTCGTCGTAAATCGACTGCAGCTGTCCCGCGCGGGAAGCGATATCGGTGGCGTGGTCGGCCACGGCTCCGGGGTTATAGGTGATCGGTTGGCTCATTGTGCGTTCCTTTCTCCAAGAACATTGATGCAACGGATGGTGGGTCAGACGTTGGTGCCGGCGCCCCCGAACAGCGCGGTGAAGGCGTGCGAAGAATCCGCCTCGTGGTGTTCCATCAGCGCCGCCGCCTGCGTGAGGCCCTCCGCCAGCCGCGAACCGCCGTGCAGGACCTTGTTCAGGTCGTTCTGTACCTCGGTGGCCGTCGAGTATGACGCGGTCACAGCTGCACCGGACCAGGTGGCCGGGTTCATCACGTTTTCGTGATTTGAGACGTAGCCCTGGCCGATAGCGATCGCGTGCTCCATGTTCTGCTTGATCGCGTTCGCCGCATCGCGCAGCACTTCTGGTGTCACTTTGATTGTCACGGAATCTCCTTGTCGAAATTGGCCACCCCCGCGAGGGCAATGATGCGAAGTGTATGGCGGCTGTCTGTACCTGTCGATTCACCTTTCACGAGGCGGTTACACGCGAGCGTCGACGACCCGCACCGTTGCGGGCCGGTCGGCTTTGTCACGGGAGCCGCGGTCGCCTCCGGCGCCGTGCGCCACGGGCATGCCACCCATCGGGGCCCCGCCCGTCGTCGTGGTCTGCGGTCGCATGGCCTCGGCGCCCAGAGCCCCGGCCGGCCGCAGCCCGACAGGCCGGCCACTGGTGGCGGGCTCGAAGGCGCTGACCGGACGGGTGAAACTGGTCGCGGGCATGGCCGCGCCACTCAGGGATGCGCCGCCGGCCCCGGCCTCCGCTGCGGAAAGTCCGGTGGTGGCCGAGACCGCGGACACGGCCGGCGTCGCTCCGCCCATGCCCAGGGCGCCGGGATTGGCGAACATGCCCATCAGCGGCTGCATCATCTGCATCGGGGCCTGCATCACCTGCATCGGCGCCTGCATCACCTGCGGGACGGCCCCCATGAGTTGTTGCGCCGGCTGCAGCAACGTGCTGGCCTGACTCATGACGTCCTGGCCACCCGAGGCCGCCTGGCTGGTCCCCTGCGTCCCCGCCTGCGCGCCCTGCATGGCGGCGCGCATGCCGTCTCCGGCCCCTTCGTCCGCCGCCGACTCGCCGATCGCCGCGGCCGCCTGCGCCGGTGCGGCCGGTGACGCACCCAGCGTCGGGATCGGCGGAGGAATGGTGAGGCTTTCCCCCAGGGCGGTCAAGACCATTCCATAGCCGGCCCCGGCCGCGGAGTTGTTCGGCCACATCACCCCGAAGTACTCGAGTTCCAGCGACGTGATGCGTGGTGTCAGGGCGCCGAGAACCAGGGGGTTGATCCCGTAGTCGGCTGCGGTCTCGGTGCGGTTGCCGATGCATTCCGGAGCGGGACGCATCGTGCCGTACGCGAGCTGATACGCCGAGACCGCGGTCGACACGATCGCCGGCTTGACGTCGACCCAGCCGGCCAGCCCGTGCAGCGACGCGTTCAACGCCGTCGCATTCGACGCCGAGGCAAGCGAACCCGACCCGGTCCAGCTCGCCGCCGTCGCGACGGTGTTGATGGTCGACGCGATGCTGGAGCCGTGGTGCGTGGCGGCCAAGGCGGTCCAGGCGGCCTGGTTCGCCAGGTGCGTGACGACGCCGGCGCCCGCCTTGAGCAGCATGTCGTTTTCCTCGGGCGTACGCGCAGCCCACCCCGGATCGGCCATGCGCACCTCCCCCCTTGTTCCGTGCCTGCCGGGTTTCTAAGCCCCGATTGCCATCGTCAGGCTGCGCATGAGCTCGGTGACGACGTACGTGTTCGACGCGATGCTCTGGGCGCCGGCGAACAAGCCGCGCTGGGCGGCGTGGTCGGACACCACCGCCAGGTAGCTGCCGCCGCAGGCGTTGAGCGCCGCCGCGAACATCGCCGAGTCCGGGTCGCCGCCCATCGGCAGCACCCCCAGCAGGACCGGCGCGGCCGACGAGGCCGCCGCCTCGGTCTCCGCGCTGATCGCAGACTCGGTGCCCGCCGACGCCAGAACCGCCTCTGACTGCACCGACGTAACAGGACCCATGATTTCCCTCCGCAGGCTCAACCCAAATGCACGTGCTCGCGGCATTAGTGTAGTGGGGTTGCGGCATTGGGGTATTCGCAGCGGTTCGTCCGGACTCATTCGCGCAATTCAGCGCATTCCCGGCGGAAGTCGTCACCGGACCTCAGTTGCCACTCAAGACTCGGCGGTCACATAGGCAACCCGGTCGCCCGGTGGCAATCCCGTCATCGCCCATTGGTCGATCGCGTCGCACCTCAGGTGCGGTGATAATTTGCCCGATGGAAATGCTGCGAGCTTGTGTTTCTATGCCGACAACACTCATTCCCGGCGAGAAAGAACGGCGCACCGCCGCGCCCAATTGGCATAACGGCGGGCGAGATTGGTGACCCGCAGCTACGCGGGGCCACGCCCATCACCGGCCAGCCGCAACAGCAACCGCGTGCCACCCAGCGGACTGGTCTGCAATGCCGCTGTGCCGCCGTGCAATTCGGCCTGCTGGGCGACCAGCGCCAGGCCCAGCCCCGAGCCCGATCGTGCGGCCGTCGAGCCTCGGGCGAAACGTTCGAAGACGGCGGTGCGTTCGGATTCCGGAACCCCGGTGCCGTCGTCGTCGATCGCGATCTGCACGCCCTCACCGGACGCGCTGACGGTCAGCAGGATTCTGCGGGCGTTGCCATGCTTGACGGCATTGGCGATCGCGTTGTCGATCACCAGCCGCAGCCCCGTGGGCAGTCCGATCATCAGCACCGTCGGGGAGGGCACCAGCGACACTTCCACGTCGGGGTAGACGCGCAAGGCGTCATGCGCGGCGCGATCCAGCAGCTCGGTGATGTCGAACGGGACGAAGTCGTCGACGGTCGTCAGCTCGCCCTGGGCCAGCCGCTCGAGCGCGGTCAGTGTCCCTTCGATGCGGCTCTGGGTGCGGATCACGTCACCGATCACCTCCTGCCGCTGCTCGAGCGGCAGATCCAGGGTGGACAGCACCTCCAGGTTGGTGCGCATGGCGGTCAACGGCGTGCGCAGCTCGTGGGAGGCGACCGCGGCGAAGTCGCGGGCCGACTCGAGCGCGGCCCGGGTGCGCTGCTGCTCCTTGCCGATGCGGGCCAGCATCCCCTCGACCGCTTCGGCGATCTCGACGGCTTCGCGCACGCCGCGGACCTGGACCTCGTCGGGACTCGACTGGGCGTTGATCGCCCGGGCCTGCTGAGCCAACAGCAGAAACGGATTGACCATGATCAACGAGATCACCCAGCCGACGACCACCGTGCCGCCGATCACGCTGGCGCAGATCAGCAACACCCGCAGATGCAATTCGTTGATCCGGTGCTGAGCTTCGGCCAGCGGAGCCGCCAGCGCGATCGAGGCGGGGCCCGCGGTGAAGGTGCGGACGCGGTACTGCACGCCGTTGATGGTGGTGTTGGCGTAGCCGTCGGGCAGCCGGGGCAACACGATGCTGCTGGGCACCGACACGGTCACCCCTCCGATGCGCGCGGTGCGCACCAGGTTGCCGTCCGGCGCGGGCCGGTCCGGGTTCGCGTTCTCCGCATTGTTGAGCAGGCTGCTGATGTCGCCCAGGCTGCTGACCGAATCCAGGCGCCGGTCGAGCTGGCTGTACTGATCGTTGGTCACGCCCACCCACACCCAGGTGCCCAGCAGGACAACGAGCGTCATCACCGATATGGCGGCGACGATGACGATGGTGCGCAGCGACAGCACCCGCATCGGCAGCTGTACACGCGGGAGGACGCGGATGTCGGGCTCCTTCAGGGATCGCCGGCGCAGCGGCGGTTGGCAAGAATTTAACGCTAGCCGCATCGCGTCTCCTCCCCTCACGTGCCGACACCGGGCCGATTTTGTCGAGGCTTGGTGAGTGAGTACTCTCTCACCATGCTGACTGGACCTGGTCGGGGACGCGACCGGCTGCTGTCCACAGCGCTGCGGCTGTTCGCTGCCAAGGGCTACGCGGCGACGTCGGTGGCCGACATCCAGCGGGAGTCGGGCCTGGCGCCGGGCTCGGGCGCGCTCTACAAGCACTTCGGCTCCAAGCGCGAGCTTCTCGAGGCGGCTGTTGCGCACCGGATCGACAGCATCGTGGCCGCGCGGGAGGAATACGACGCGGGACAACCGGGCAGCGTCGAGCGGGCGGTGCGCACCGCGGGCCGGCTGATCTGGGGCAACCTCCAACAGAGCGAGGATCTGCTCAAGGTCATGCTGCGCGAGCCCGACGAGCTCGGGGATCTCGACGACAAGACCTGGCAGGTGATCACCGACAACGCCTACCAACGCTTCGCCGACGAACTCGCGGCCTCGAATCGGTCCGGCCGCACCAGCATTCCCGATCCCGAAGCGGCCGCTGCCGTGGCGATCGGATCGCTGTCCTACGCCGCGACCCTGCAGGCGCTGACCGGTCGCCTGCCCGGCAACACCGACGAAGAGCGCTACTTCGAGGCCTGGGTCAACCAGACGGTGAGTGTCCTCGACCATTATGCAAATCCACGAAAACCGTTGAACAACAATGATTCAGGAGCAAACCCGTGACGTTTTCACTGCAACTGTCCGACGACGTGATCGAAGTACGCGACTGGGTGCACAAGTTCGCGGCCGACGTCGTCCGCCCCGCCGCCGCGGAATGGGACGAACGAGAAGCGACGCCGTGGCCGGTGATCCAGGAGGCCGCGAAGGTGGGCCTGTACTCCCCCGACCTGTTCGCCCAGCAGGCGGCCGAGCCCACCGGCCTGGGCATGCTGACGGTGTTCGAGGAATTGTTCTGGGGCGACGCGGGAATCGCCCTGTCCATCATGGGCACCGGGCTCGCCGCGGCGGCGCTGGCCGGCAACGGCACCCCGGAGCAACTGGGTCGCTGGCTGCCCGAGATGTTCGGCACCGCAGACGATCCCAAACTCGGCGCGTTCTGCTCGTCAGAGCCCGACGCGGGCTCCGACGTCGGCGCCATCCGCACCCGGGCCCGCTTCGACGAGGCGACCAGCGAATGGGTGCTCAACGGCACCAAGACCTGGGCCACCAACGGCGGCATCGCCAACGTGCACATCGTGGTGGCATCGGTCTACCCCGAACTCGGCACCCGCGGCCAGGCGACCTTCGTCGTCCCGGCCGACGTGAAGGGGCTGGCGCAGGGCCAGAAATTCAAGAAGCACGGGATCCGTGCCTCGCACACCGCCGAGGTGGTGCTCGACGACGTCCGCCTGCCCGAGGACTGCATCCTCGGTGGCCGGGAGAAATTCGAAGCGCGGATCGCCCGCGTCAAGTCCGGCGCCTCGGCGCGCGGGCAGGCCGCCATGAAGACGTTCGAGCGCACCCGGCCCACGGTCGGCGCCATGGCGGTCGGCGTGGCCCGAGCCGCCTACGAGTACGCCCTCGACTATGCAAGCCAGCGTGAGCAATTCGGCCGCAAGATCGGCGAATTCCAGGCGGTGGCGTTCAAGCTGGCGGACATGAAATGCCGGATCGACGCGGCCCGCCTGCTGGTGTGGCGAGCCGGATGGATGGCGCGCAACAACCAATCCTTCGACGCGGCGGAGGGGTCGATGGCCAAGCTGGTGGCGAGTGAGACCGCGGTCTACGTCACCGACGAGGCGATACAGATCCTGGGCGGCAACGGATACACCCGCGATTACCCGGTCGAGCGGATGCACCGCGACGCGAAGATCTTCACCATCTTCGAGGGCACCAGCGAGATTCAGCGCCTGGTGATCTCGCGGGCGGTGACCGGCCTGCCCATCCGTTAGCGCGCGGCGGGGGTGACCCCGGGCGGCGGGCACGACATGATGGCCGGATGATCACCGAGATCCGGACTCTCGACGCCGAGGCCGACCTCGCCGCCGCGGCGCAGTTGTTTCGCACCGCGATGGTGGGCCTCCCGCCCATGCCGAACCTGCCGCCCGGCCGGATCGGCACGCTGTTCGAGCCCGGCCGCACCGTCGGCGCCTTCGTCGACGGACAACTCGTCGGCACCGCCGACGCGGTGACGAGCAACCTGACCCTGCCCGGCGGTGCGACCGTCAGCCACGCCGCCGTGACCCGCATCGGAGTGCTGCCGTCGTTCACCCGGCGGGGTGTCGCCACCGAATTGATCCGCCACCAGCTCCACGACATCGCGGCGCGCAACGAGGTGGTCGCGTCGTTGCGGGCATCGGAGGCCACCATCTATGAGCGGTACGGGTACGGCGTGGCGAGTTGCGCTCAGAGCGTGGAGATTACGAGCGCACGGGCGGCGTTTCGCCCCGAGGTCGGTCCGGGCGGTCCGGTGCGGTTGCTCGGCGCCGCCGACGTCTGGGAGGTTCTGCCCCGCGTCTACACTTCCCATCGTCCGTCCCGGCCCGGGACCATCGACCGCCCCGTGGTCTGGTGGGAGGGAGTGCGTCTCCGAGCCGAATCATCGCCCGGGCCTTGGTATGTCGCGGTGCACGGCGAACCGGGGGTCGAGTCGGGATTCGCCCGCTACCGGCCCGTCGACACCGGAAACTGGTTCGGCAGCGACCAGCGCACCGTCATGGTCGAGGATTTCTTCGCGCCCACCGCGGACGCCTATCTGGGGTTGCTACGTTTCCTGCTGGGCCTGGATCTTGTTCACCGGGTGGTGTTTTGGATGCTGCCCAGCGACGACCCGCTGCCCTGGTTGTTCGTCGATCGCCGGGCGGCGAAGGTCACCGCCGTCCACGACGAAACGTGGCTGCGCGTCATCGATGCACGGCGGGCACTGGCGGCGCGATCCTACGCGGGCGACGGAGCCGTCACCATCGCGGTGAATGACCCACTGCTGCCAGCTAATTCGGCGAACTTCACGATCACCGGCGACGGAGCCGAACCGGCAACGCGGCGCGCCGACATCCGCGTCGGGATCGCGGGACTGGGTGCCGCGCTGCTCGGCGGCACGAGCTGGCGCAGCCTCGCCGCGGCCGGCCTGGCCCGGGCGGACGATCCGGTGGCGCTGGACGTGGCCGATGAACTGTTCGCGGTGCCCTCGGCGCCGCACGCCGGGACATTCTTCTGATATCGCCGAACCCGGTCAGCGGTCCGACCGCTGTATCGCCAGACGCACACCGGCCACCACCAGGTCGGGCTGGTGGATCTGCAGGAAGTGGTCGCTGCCGGTGGCGATCATGTGCGGCGTCTGCGGCTGCAGCGCAACCAGATCCGCCGAGGCCTCCCGCCACACCTGCTCAAGCTTCGCGCTCTGTTCGGGGGAGACGGTGCCGGGGACCGCGAAGGGTTCGGTCCTGGTCAGCACGACGGAGGGGACGGGCGGCACAGGAGGGGCCGCACCGACCTGGGCGACGCTCTTGTCGATGTCGACCTCCTCGAACGACGGCGAATCCGCGAACTGAGGCAGCGGCCGGTCCAGCGCCCGGCGATAGGCCGGCCAGTCCGATCCCATCAGGCCCGGTATTTCGACCGGAAAGGCATCGACGTACACCAGCGCCCGCACCTGGTCGGGATAGGTCTGGGCATACAGCCGGATGAACAGCCCGCCCAGCGAGTGCCCGACGAGGACGTACGGGCCCGGGAGACGGGCGGCGGCCAGCAGCGCATGCAGATCCTCGACGACGTCGTGCGCGGTTCGCGGCATCGCAACCGGCGAGCTGCGGTCGGTGATGCTGGGTGGATCGGGAAAGCGCAGGGTGCCGGGCCGGTCGTAGGCGCAGACCCGGTGGTCTGCGGCGAGGGACGGCAGCACCGCCGGGCCCGTCGCAGGCGCGGCGGCGTCGGACTGACTCCACGGATCTGACGAGTTGTGATAGCCGGACTCCAAAATGACGGTGGGCGTGCCTTTTCCACGGCATTGCAGATACAGGTGCCGGGCGCCTCCGATGTCGATCGGACCCGCGAACTCGCCGCCCGACACCGCTCCGCTTCCCGGCCCGCGACATCCCACCAGCGCCACCAGCAACGCGGCGGCCGCCAGGCATCGACGGGCGGCGCGTGCCGCGGCTTCTGACATCTCCCGCACGGCATACATCGCGTTATTGTGCGGGGTGAGCGGGCCCGTGTGGAAGCATGGCGGCAAAGACGGACCAACGGCGGTCCGCGTTGCACCCCGCCGGAAAGGATCGGCCCGACTTGGCCAGTAGGCGAGGAGCAGTCCTCTGGGTGGTGGCGGCCATCGGTTACCTGCTCCTCGAGGCGGTCGCCGCGGCGGGCTTCGCGCCCGCCTATAGCTATGCGCGCAACTACATCAGTGATCTCGGTCTGACCGGCGGCAAGCTCGTCGACGGCCGGCCGGTCCACTCGCCCCGGGCCCATGTGATGCATGCGGCGTTCTGTCTGCAGGGCATCTTGTTCCTGCTCGGAGCCGCGCTGATCGTGGGTGTGCCCGACAACCGCAGGGCCCGTGTGTTTTTGGGCACCGTCGCCGCGAACGCGGTTGGCAACGTCGTGATCGCGACGGCGCACAGCGGCACGGCGCACGTCGGCGGCGCCGCGCTGGCGATCGCCGGGGGCAACGCCGCCATCGCGGCCGGGCCCGATGCCATCGGGGCGCTCGCCGGCCGGCGCCGGTATCGCGCCGTGTCGAAAACCCTTGCCGCCCTCGGCCTGTCATGCATGACGATGCTGGTGGTCAACTCGAAGACGTCCAGGACGTTGCTACTGCCCGACGGCGTGTGGGAACGCGGAAGCGTGTACTCGATCATCGCCTGGCAGTTGCTCACCGCGGCCGGTCTGCTGGCCCGGACTAGCCGCGCCGCCGCGCGATCCGGGTCTCCACGGCGGCCAGGGCGCCGTCGGTGAGCTTGCCCAAGCAGGCCAGCAGCACGATGGCCAACAGCATCACGTCGGTGCGGCCGGTGTTCTGGCTGTCGAGAAGAAGGAACCCGAGCCCCCTCGAGGAGGCGATCAGCTCGGCGGCCACCACGAACAGCCAGGCGTTCGCCAGGCCGAGCCGCAGTCCGTTCACCACCTCCGGAGCCGCGGCGGGCAGCATCACCGTCGTCAGCAGCGAAGCGCCGTGCCGCCCGTAGGCCCGTCCCACCTCCAGCAGGTGCGGGTCGACATGGGCGAGCGCCGAGGCCGTCGTCGTATAGACCGGGAAGAACGCCCCGATGGCCACCATGAGGACCTTCGGTGTCTCGTCGATGCCAAACCACAAGAGCAGCAACGGTACCCACGCCAGGGACGGAACGGTGCGCAACGCCGCGAGCGTCGGGGCTAGCAGCCTGCGTGCGGTGACGGACAGCCCGACCAGTGAACCCAGCGTGAGCGCGACGGCGGCGCCCGCCAGGTAGCCGGCCAGCACCCGCGAACCGCTGGCCGACAGATGCGTCCACAGATCGCCGTGCCGCAGCAGCCCGCCCAGGGCCGACACCACGTCGCCGGGAGGCGGCAGCTGACTGGGAGCGAAGAATCCGGTCACCGCGGTGGCCAGCTGCCAGATCACCAGCAGCAGCGCCGGGACGATCAGCCCGACCAGCGCCGAGCGTGCCTTCGGCGTCAGTGCGCCTGCCGGGTGTACTTCGGCTCGATCAGTGTGTTCAGCGCGTCGCGTCCGGCTTCGTCGGATTTGATGTCCGAGTCGGCCAGTGCGAGCGGCTCCACCCGGGTCAGCACCGCGCGCTGCGGATCGCCCGGCACCGGGTCGATGTCCACCAGGGTTCGGGTCAACTCCTCCTGCGCCACGCTCAGCGGGATGTTCGCCTGCGAGGCGAGCAGCGCCGCCAACTCGCCCGGATGCGCCTTCGCCCACTTGCGGGCCTCCTCATAGCTGTCGACCACCGCCTGCAGAGACTGCGGGTGGTTGGCGATGAAATCCTCCCGGGCGTTCAAAAACCCGGAGGTGTTGAAGCTGGGATTGCGGTAGATGAAGCGGGACCCTTGCTGCTGGATGGTCTCCGCGATGAACGGGTCCAACCCGGACCAGGCGTCGACGTTGCCGCGCTCGAGCGCGGTTTTGCCGTCGGCGTGCTGCAAATTGACGATCTCGATGTCGTTCGGCGAAAGGCCCGCTGTGGCAAGCGATTGCAGCAGGAAATAATACGGGTCGGTACCCTTGGTGACGGCGACCTTCTTGCCCTTGAGGTCGGCGACGGTGTTGATCGGCGAGTTCTTGGTGACGAGCAGTGCCGTCCACTCGCCCCCGGCATAGATGTCGACGGCCTTGATCGGTGACCCGTTGGCCCGGGCGACCAATGCGGCCGAGCCGGCGGTCGATCCGACGTCGAGCGCCTTCGACCGCAGTCCTTCGTTGGCCTTGTTGCTCCCGGCCGACAGCACCCAGGTCACGTGGTAGCCCCGCTTTTCCAGCAGGTGCTGACCGCGCACCACCAGACTGAGCGGGCTGTAGTAGGCGTAATCCAGGTGCACGTCCTTGGAGGCCGACGTGGCGGAATCGGAACCGCAACCGGACACCGCGACGACGCCGACGATCAGCGAAATAGCGGCCAGCGAGGGACCTTTCACGATGCCTTCTCCTCCCCGACGGCGGACCGCGCGCCGTCAACGGCGCGGCGCGGCACGCCGAGTTCGTCCAACAGTCGGTCGCGCAGCGCCGTGAAACGCGGATCCGCGCGGTCGCGGGGTTTGGCGATCGCGACGCCGAATTCCGCTGCGACGCGGGCACCGCCGCTGGGGCAGGAGCGCAGGACCAGCACCCGGTCGGCCAGAATCACCGCCTCGTCCACGTCGTGCGTGACCAGCACGGTGGTGGTGCCTGCCTGCTTTTGCACGGTGTCGAGGAGGTCCTGCATGCGCAGCCGGGTCAGCGCGTCAAGGGCGGCCAGCGGCTCATCGAGCAACAGGACGCCGGGCCGCCGGGCCAAAGCCCGAGCCAGACCCGCGCGTTGCGCCATGCCGCCGGACACCTGCCGCGGGTGGTGGTCGCGAAATTGGGTCAACCCGACGACATCCAGCCAATGCTGGACGGCCGCAGCACCTTTCGAGCGGGTAGTGCCCGCCGGTAGGCCGAATCCGACGTTGGCCCGCACGGACCGCCAGGGCAGCAGGCGGGGCTCCTGGAATACCACGGCGCAGCGCGAGTCGATGCCCCGGACGGCCTTGCCGTCGATCTCGATGCGCCCGGCGGTGGGACCGTCCAGTCCGGCGATCAGCCGCAGCAGGGTCGACTTGCCGCTGCCCGACGCCCCCAGCAAGGCGACGACCTCGCCGGGTTCGATCTCGATGTCGACGTCGCGCAGCACGGTGTGCGTTCCGAAGGTGCGGTTGACGCCGCGAAGTGACACACGTGCCGGCGCGGGACTGGTCGACGTCACCCGCGCAGCCTAAGGAAGCTGCCGACGCGGCTGAAAGGTTTCAGGTGAGCGTGATTCGAATGCCGGCCCCGAAACCGGAACGGGCTATCCGGCCGTCAGCCGTGCGGCGCCTCGGAGATTTTGGTGTCGGGCTTGCCGAGCGTCTGACAGTACGTCGCCACCGAGAGCCGTGTCGCGGAGATCTCCACATTGGTCGGGTCGGATCCGCTCTTGTCCTTGAGCATCTTGCTGACTTCGTCGTTCTGCTTCTTCTCGTCCTGCGTGGTGAAATCTTTGCACTTCGTGTCGCCGCCGGTGTTGATGACCTCGGAGGCCGAACACGCGCTGGACAGCAAGACGGAGATCGCGATCGCGGCTGCCGCAATGTACTTCATCATTTGCCTTCCTGGGTGCGGGTAGTGGTATCAGTACACCAAACCGCCTGATTTCAAACCACGAAGGCCGCCGCGAACCGGGTGCCGCCGTGTTTGCAGGCGGCATCCCATCGTCAGGGAGATCGGCGACGCCGCGGCGGGTGCGATCGCACACAGCGGGAATAACGGTGCGGGTGGCATCGCGTTCTACCATCGGCGGTCGGCCGCCCACGCATGTCGAGCCTCAAGGAGGGTAGAAGCTTCGTGACCTCGTCGCATCTGCGGACCGACCGAGAAGGGACGGCCCGGGGCCCTCGGCCGGCGGGGACCCGGGCCCTGTTCGCCAGTGTGCTGGCCCTGCTGCTGGCGACCGGTTGGGTAGCCAATCACTTCGTCGGGTTGATGCCGGTGATCAGTGCCCGTGAGCACCTCAGCACGGCCACGATCGACGGCATCTTCGGCATCTACGCGCTGGGGCTGCTGCCCGGGCTGCTCGCCGGCGGGCGCGCGTCGGACGCGCTCGGGCGCCGGTCGGTGGCTCTGGCGGGCTCGGCCGCCGTTGTGGCGGGGACGGCGGTGATGCTGCTGTCGCAGCACGCCGGCCCGCTGCTGCTGGGCCGGCTGATCGTAGGGACCGGTGTGGGCCTCGCCATCAGCTCGTGCACCGCGTGGGCGTCGGACCTGCGGGGTCCGGCCGGCGCCGCGACCGCCGGAGCGGTGCTGACGGCCGGTTTCGCACTCGGGCCGTTCGCCGCGGGGTTCATCGTGTGGGCCGGACAATCCGGGGTCCAGGTGTCGTTCGGCGTCGCCGCCGCCCTCGTCGTACTGGGGGCGTGCGCCGTCGCCGCGACGGCCCGAGGCGCCGGCGCGGTGACGGACTGCGCCTCGGGTCAGGCGGCACCCACCGCGCCGGCACCGCGGGGATACAGCAGGGCCTTGAGTTGGGCCATGCCGCTGGCGCCGTGGGTATACGCCTCGGCGACACTGGGATTCGTCACCATCCCCACCCGGTTGCACACCGCGCTCGCTGCCCCGATGGCGGCGGGCACCGCCACCCTGATCGTCAACGGGGTCAGCGGCGTCGTGCAGGTGCTGGCGCGCATCCTGCGGTGGGGGCCGCAGGCGGGTACCGCGGGTGCGGTGCTGGCCGCGGTCGGCTACGCGGCAGCGGCGATGGCGCCGCCCACCCTGACCCCCGCGTCCGGGTTACCGGTGTTGCTGGTCCTCGGCTGCGCGTCGGGGCTGTGTCTGCGCGAGGGATTGATCGATCTGGAGGCCGCCGCGCCTCCGCACCTGCGCGGCGCCCTGACCGGGCTGCTGTATGTCGTCATGTACGTCGGCTTCGCGCTACCGCTGGTTCTGGCCACCGTGGGCTCGGCGGCCTCCGCGGTGATCCTGTGCGTCATGGCGATGCTGGCCGCGGCGGCGGCGATCGCCAGAGCGGTGCGGCTGCGCCGGGACATCCACCGGCGGGACTGATGCGGCCTGGCGGGCCGGCGATCACACCAGTTCGCGCAGCGTCTCGATCAGCTTGATCCGCTCGGCGGTGGTGGCGGCGATGGGGGCCACGTTGAGGGTGGTCACCCCAGCCTCACGAAACGCCGCGACGCGCTCCTTCACGAATCCGGCTGTGCCGATCAGGTTGACGTCGCGTACCAGATCGTCGGGGACCACCTTGGCGGCGCCGTCTTTGTCACCGGCCAGGTAGAGCTCCTGAATCCGGTCCGCCTGGGGACCGTAGCCGTATTTGGTGGCCAGGGCGTGGTAGAAATTCTTGCCCTTGGCGCCCATTCCGCCGATGTAGAGCGCCAGGTGCGGCTTGACGAATTCCCTTAGCGGCTCGACATTTTCGCCGATGGCGAGCACCGGTCCGGCATAGATTTCGAGCTCACCCAGGACGGGGTCGCGTTTGGCCCGGCCGGCGGCCAGCGCGTCTCCCCACACGTCCCGCGCCTTCTCGGGCAGGTAGAAGATCGGCTGCCAGCCTTCGGCGATCTCGGCCGCCAGTTCGACGTTCTTGGGCCCCAGCGCGGCCACCAGAACCGGAATGCGTTCGCGGACAGGCTGATTGATCAGCTTGAGCGGCTTGCCGAGCCCGGTTCCCCGATCGGCGGGCAGCGGGATCGTGTAGTGCTTGCCCGTGTGCCGCACGGTCTCGCGCCGCCACACCTGGCGGCAGATGTCGATCACTTCGCGCGTTCGCCCGATCGGCGCGTCGTAGGGAACGCCGTGGAAACCCTCGATGACCTGTGGGCCGGAGGCGCCCAGCCCGAGGGTGAACCGGCCGTCGGAGACGTAGTCCAGGCCGGCCGCGGTCATCGCGGTCAGCGTGGGGGTCCGGGTGTAGAGCTGCAGGATGCCCGACGCCAGCCCGACCCGTTCGGTGCACGCGGCCAGGTAGCCCAGCGCACTCACCGCGTCGAACGAATACGCCTCGGGGACAAAGACGATGTCCAATCCGGCGCGCTCCAGGTCGGTCACTTCGGCGGCCACGTCCTTGAAGCCGCCCGCATAGTTGATGCCCAGTCCAATCCGCATGGTCTTTACTTCTACGCGGTGCCGGATTGATTGGCCAATTCCAGCGCCTCCTGCTGGATGCGATCGAACTGGGCGCCCATCGCGTCGGACAACGCCGTCGCGCCCGACAGGGGCCGCACCATCACCATGAAGTCGTCGATGAGGCCGTCGTCGTCGAAGTGCAGGAAGTCGCAGCCGGTGACCTTCACCCCGGGCCGCCCGACTATCCCGGTCTCGAACACCAAGGCGTGGTCCCGACCGCCGGCGTCGTGGATCTCGCGGATGTAGCGGAAGTCTTCGAAGACTCGCAACACGCCTCGCAGCAGGGCGGCGGTGATCGGCTTGCCGACATAGGACTTGAACGCCACCGGGCTGGTGAAGACGACGGTGTCGGCCAGCATCGCCTCGATGCTCTGCTGGTCGCGCTCTTCGACGGCTTTGCGGAACGGGTGCATCGGCGGCCTCACATAGTCAACTAGTTGAATAGGTGGGTTCGACGCTAGGGTGCCCGCCGCCCGATGTCCAGCGTGTGATTAGTCACTTTGTTGAATAATCGAATCGTTGTAACATCGACCGATGTCGCTGCGTGACGCGGTGTTGGCCGCCCTCCTCGAGGGCGAGTCGTCGGGATACGACCTGGCCAAAGACTTCGACGCCTCGGTCGCCAACTTCTGGCCGGCCACCCCGCAGCAGCTGTATCGCGAACTCGACCGGCTCGCCGCGCAAGGCCTCATCCAGGCCCGGGTCGTCGAGCAGGAACGCCGGCCCAACAAGCGCATGTTCTCGCTGACCCGGGCCGGCCGTGACGCGATCCGGCAGTTCACCGCGAAGGCCCCCAGGCCCTCGGTGATCCGCGACGAACTGATGGTCAAGCTCCAGGCCTGCGACGCCGGCGACATGCATGCCGTCCACGAATTTCTCCTCGAGCGCTTGCAGTGGTCCACCGCCAAACTGCAGCGGTACGAACGACTGCGGGCGCGCATTCTCGACGGGCGAGACGAGCAGCAGCACTTCGCCCGGGCCGAACGGATCGGTCCCTACCTGACGCTGATGCGCGGAATCGCGTTCGAGGAGGAGAACATTCGATGGGCCAATCGGGTGCTGCCCATCATCGAACAGCGCATGTCGGCCGGCGCAACGCGGTCCGGGCGGACGAGGCGCCGGGCCACTACCCGCCGGTGAATTGGTCCTCGGAAAGACCGTTTCCGCTCGGTGCCGACGGGCGTGGTCTCGTCGGTTCACATGACAGCCGCAGGCACCGTTCTTCGGTCAGCGTTCACGCACGGCGGTGAAGAATTTGGTGCGCAGCAAGCGGTCGAATACGACGGGCAGCTCCTGGAAGGGCCGGCCATACTCGATGGCCGCCTTGTCGACCAGGTCGACCCCGGTGACGCGCCAACCACGCTGAGCCAGAGTGGCTTTGGCGTCCGAGCGCGGATCGTCGTACCACAGGTCGGCGACCGGTGGCTGGCCGGTGTCCTGGCTGATGGTGGGGACGTTGTCGGCGAATTCCTGCACTTCACCGGGCGCCGGTCCGAGCTCGGCGGCCAGCCGGCTGCCGAGCGCCGACAGGTCGTGCAGCGTGTCGAACAGCGCATCCTGCGCTGCCCCGGGCAGATACGGCAGCAAGCCCTCGAGCGCCCACGCCGTCGGCCGGCCGGGGTCGAACCCCGCCGTACCCAGTTCGCCCGCCCAGTCGTCGCGTAAGTCGGTGGCGACGGTGACACGCCGGGTCGACGGTGCAGCACCCTGCCGGTCCAGGACCTGCTGCTTGAATTCGAGCACTCTCGGTTGGTCGACTTCGAAAAGCACATGGTCGGCCGGCCATTGGAGCCGGTACGCGCGAGAATCCAGTCCCGCCGCCAGGATCACCGCCTGGCGTACTCCGGATCGACTGGCATCGGCGAAGAACTCATCGAAGAACCGCGTCCGCACGCCCACCCACTGCGCGTTGAACGCCGCGGCGCTACTCATGTCCGCGTTCTCCACTGCCGCAATAAGATTCGGCTCACCGGCGGCGGCAACGAAGCGCGCGGCGAACGCGTCGTTCGCCAGCGGCGGCCGCAGAGCGGCGTCGAGGGCACGCGCCGCGCAAACGGCCAGCGCGGTGAAACCGACACTCGTCACGATGTCCCAGGTGTCGCCGGAACTTCGGGCCACAGCGGCCTCCCATCAAAAGTTCAGAGATTTCGTTCGCATTGCTAACAATAGCGTACGCCGGGCACCGCCGGGCGCGGGCGCTAGCCTGAGCGATATGACCGAATACCGCTCGCCCTCGACCGGCCGGGTCGTGCGCGCCGTGCTGTTCGACACCTTCGGAACGGTCGTCGACTGGCGTTCGGGGATCGCAGCCTCGGTAGGGCATTTCGCGCACCGCCACCACCTCAGCCTCGACCCAGCCGCGTTCGCGCTGGAATGGCGGAGCCGCTATGTGCCGTCGATGGCCGAAGTCCTCGCGGGCCGTCGGGAATTCGCGCCGCTCGACGTCTTGCACCGAGAGAACCTGCTCGCATCGTTCGAGAAAGTCGGCGTCGCCGCCGAGGCGCTGCCCGGCGTGGACGTGGACGACCTGGCCCGGTCATGGCGCCGGCTGCCACCATGGCCGGACAGCGTCGAGGGCATCGAGGCGATGAAGCGGCACGTCATCGTCGGGCCGCTGTCCAACGGCAACACCGGACTGCTGGTCGACATGGCGAAGTACGCCGGCCTGCCGTGGGACGTGGTGCTCGGATCCGATGTCAGCAAGGCCTTCAAGCCCGACCCGCGTGCGTACCAAACTCCCGCTCATCTGCTGGGTCTGACGCCCGGTGAAGTGATGCTGGTGGCGGCACACCCCTCCGACCTCGAGGCGGCCCAGAGCAGCGGCCTGGCCACCGGTTTCGTCGCCAGGCCAGAAGAATACGGGCCGGCCCGGCCGCCGGATCCCCCGCCCGCGGGCACCTGGGACGTCTCGGGCACATCGCTGATCGAATTGGCGGCCCTGCTGTTCGGCGCGCCGCACCCTCGCTGACGCCGGCCGCCACGCGGGAGGCGTTGGGCGATGGCTACTTCCAGGCGAAGACCGGTTGTTCCAACTCATCCACCGGGTCGGCCCGCCCTTCCAGGCCCAGCCAACGCAACTGCAGCAGCACAGCGCCGGTAGGCGCGTGGATGAGGTCGTTGCCCAGCGGGATCTGCACGACCGGCCGCGGGCTTTGAGGGATGGTGATGAACCGCGGCGAGTCGTCGCGCTGGAGTTGGTGCAGTCCCACCCGGTAGACCGCCACCACCTCGTCGGGGGCGGGGCGCAGCTCGAGCCGTCCGCCTCCCCACAGCACCACCGGGGTGATCACGTAACCGGATCGGGTGGGGTAGTCGTCGAGCAACCCCAGCACGGCCGAATCGGACAGCTCGACGCCCACCTCCTCCCGCAGCTCCCGCAGCGCCGCGTCGACCGGCGCCTCGCCCGGGTCGAGGCGGCCACCCGGTAGCGCCCACTGCGCCGCATGTGACGTGAGACGAGATGCCCTGCGGCACAACAAAAATGCCGCCCCGCCGGAGACGTCGACCATGCGGCCGTCCAGATGCGCGGCGGGCATCGGGCGCCCGGCGTTCCACTCGTCCACCGACACGGGATCGACCCGGTCCTCCCCCACCTCCGAATCCACCAGTACCACCGCGACGGCCGCGTGCCGCTTCGTCGGATCGGTTACCGCGCGGCGGTGGTGGCCGCCGAGATTTTTTTCGACCCGCTCACGCAGCGGCTGGTCGTACGGGATGGTCACCACTCGAGCCTAGGCCGAGGCCGTGCTTGGTCGGGTCCGGCGCCGGTGGTTAACTGCGAGCATGCGACGACAACCGGTGCTGGCCCGACGTTTCTTCGATCGCTACGAGCCGGTGCATACGGTGACGTATTTCGCGCCGGAGGCGCGGGCGGCGTTGGACGCGCTGGGTTACCGGGGTTTCTGGATGGGTTACTTCGCGGGCCGCTCGGCGCCGCTGGGCGCGGTGCCCCGCGAGGTGGTCACCGCGGTCTTCTACAATTTCGCAGCCGAGCGGGTCGCCAAGGCGCTGCCGGCGGCGTGGGAGATCGCGGATCCGGCGGCCGCGTTGCAGGCCCGCCAGGAGTCCGCGGTGGCGGCCCTGCGCCGCTACGGCCTCGGCTCGGACGAAAACGTCCGCGTCGCGGCCGAACTGGCGGGCCGTGCGGCGCGCGGCGCGCCGCTGGACGCACGTCCGCTGTTCGCCGCGAACCTGGCGCTGCCCTGGCCGGACGATCCGGTGGCCGCCCTGTGGCATGCCACCACGCTGTTGCGCGAACACCGTGGCGACGCGCATGTGGCGGTGCTGGCCGCGGCCGGTATCTCGGGCCGGGAGTCCAACCTGCTACACGCCGCGGCGGGCAACGTCTCGCGCGACTACCTCGCCCGCGCCCGCGACTACGACGAGACATCCTGGCGTCAGCACCAACAACGGCTTGCCGAGCGCGGGTTGCTCGACGGCGATGGATCGCTGACCGCGGCCGGGCGAAAGCTGAAGGAACACATCGAATTGACGACCGACACGATGGCCCTGTCCGCGCTCGACGCGCTCAGCGACGACGAGGTGGAGGCGCTGTTCGGTGCGCTCACCCCGATCACCCGCGCGGTGATCGCCGGCGGCGATGTCCCGGCCCTCACCCCGGTTGCGCTGCGCCGCGACGAATTGCACGACGACAGTGCGCATCTGGTGGGCCGGTGATCGCCCCCCGCGTGCCCGGCGGCGTGGTGCACAAGTTGCCTGCGGATCTGCGCGAGTCGCTGATCGGCAACGCCACCGCACTCGCCGCCTGGAAAGACATCACCCCGCTGGCCCGCAACGAGTTCATCTGCTGGGTCGAGGATGCCAAGCAGCAGGCGACCCGACAGCGCCGCATCCGCCGCACCCAGGAGGAGCTGGAAGAGGGCCAGCGCCGCCCGTGCTGCTGGCCGGGCTGCAAACACCGCGAGCGCACCGGAAAGTGAACGCGCACCGGCACTCTCGATGCGAACGCTAGCGGGCCAATGGCTTGTAGAACACCAGGCCGTTGCCCTTGTTGTCGTAGACCACGGCACGTCGTTCATGGGCATCGTCATAGGGGCCCTTCACGATGCCGCCGCCGCCGGCCTCGACCGCCTTGGCCGAGGCGTCGACGTCCGCGGTCTTGATGCCGACCACGACCTGCCCGGGGATGGGATGGTCGACCGCTGTGGCCAGTGCCAGCGTCACCGGCCCGGCGTCCAGGGCCGCGAAGTGCGCACCGTCCCGGAACTTCAGCGGCATGCCCAGGGTTTCGCTGTAGAACCAGATCGACTCGTCCAGGTCGTCGGTCGACAGAATGATCATCTTCGCTTCGTGCTCGCTCATGGCGCCTACTGTATCCGGATCGCTACCAGACTAGGCCCGGATTGTGCGCCGGGGCGAGCGGTGAACCTCAGGCCGGGCCAGACGGAACCGCCTGCCCGTCAAGGTAATCCAGCGAGGGAGCCTCGCCGTGGCCGGTGCCACGGTAGGCCACTGCGGTCGCCAGCGCCGTACCGCCCACGATCGTGCCCACCACCACGACCTTGTCGTCGACCGCGAAATGCGTTGCGGCGGTGACGGGCTGGCTGGCGCCGCGCGTGACGACGGTGGTGTCCGGGGTGAATCGGTAGGTCTGGACATGCCCGTCGGCGCCGCGCATGGTCATCGAGTCCGCCGACGCGGCCACCACGGTCCCTTCCTGACTCACCGGCTGCGAGCCGGCCGGCGGCTCGAGATCGGCGGCAACGGCACGCTTCCCGGGCTGGGCACCATTGAGCACCAGCACCGTCAGGCAGGCGGCGCACAACAGCGAGGCGGAAGTGATGTCGCACACCGCGGCGGCGCCGGACACCGCGCGCCGACGACGGGGAGGCGCCGACGTCGGGCTGTGTTCCGGTGACTGCGGCATGCGGTGTCTGGCGCTCACGGTCGGTCCTTCCAGCGGCGCTGCGCCGAAGGACACCGGCACCCACCGAATCAGGTTGTTGCCGTGCAATTACCCGCGGAATCGGACCGGTAAACCGCGGCCCGGCCGGCGCGTGAGCTCGCGCGTCAGCCCTTGGTCAGGGTGAACTGTGCGACGTCGGTGTAGCCCTCACGGAACAGGTCGGCACATCCGGTCAGGTACTTCATGTACCGGTCGTAGACCTCTTCGGACTGAATCGCGATGGCCTCGTCCCGGCGTGCCTCGAGCGCGGCCGACCACGTGTCGAGGGTGCGCGCGTAGTGCAGGCGCAGCGGCTGGATCAGCTTCACGCCGAAGCCGGCGCGCTCGGCGTGCTCCACGACGCCCTTGGCCTGCGGCAGGTCTCCGCCCGGGAAGATCTCGTCCATGATGAACTTCATGAAGCGCAGTTTGGTCATGGTGATGGGCAGGCCCCGCTCGGCGAACTCCTCGTCGCTGGGCTTGATGATGGTGTGCAGCATCATGACACCGTCAGCCGGCAGCGCCGCGTAGGCCTTCTTGAAGAACTCGTCGTAGCGGTCCCGGCCGAAGTGCTCGAAGGCACCGATCGACACGATCCGGTCGACCTTCTCGTCGAACTGCTCCCACCCGCGCAACAGCGCCCGCTTGGACCGCTGCGAAGGATGGCTGTCCAGGCGGCGCTGCACGTGTGCCTGCTGATTGCGGCTGAGCGTCAGGCCTACGACGTTGACGTCGTACTTCTCCAGGCCGCGCACGATGGTGGTGCCCCACCCGCACCCGATGTCGAGCAACGTCATGCCCGGCTGCAGGCCGAGCTTGCCCAACGAGAGGTCGACCTTGGCGAACTGCGCCTCTTCCAGCGTCATGTCGTCGCGCTCGAAATACGCGCAGCTGTAGGTCCTGGTCGGGTCCAGGAAGAGCGCGAAGAACTCGTCGGACAGGTCGTAGTGCGCTTGTACGTCCTCGAAATGCGGTTCCAAGCTGGCGGCGTCGCCGGGTATTTCGGACAAGGCACAACCTCTGACTGATTCTTATTGGACTAGCGGGTGCGATCGAATCGCCTGACTGACGGCCCAGTGTATCCGCCGGGACAATCTCGGCCCGCCCTCGAGTTCCCGTTCGGGGCCGGCGGTCGCTTACCTCCGCGTCAAATTGGTGTTGCGTCGCAGCGCAACCCGACGAACACGCGACGGCGCGGGCGGCACACGCGGTTGACGGATCCCGCGCCCGGTTGTTACCTCAGCTCGTATAGCGGGTACGCCCCGGCTGACCGGCGTTCAGAGAGGCGGGACTCGCCGATGGCAGACATCACCATGTTGATCCTCGCCGACCACGAGTGGTTCCGTCAGCAATTTGCCCGGCTGGATGAGCTGCAGGCGCAGCGTCCCGACGACCCGGCCGCGCTCGAGCGAGTGTGGCGCCCGCTCGCGGACAAGCTGGACGTGCACGCCTATATCGAGGAGAAGATCTTCTACCCGCAACTGCTCAAACGCGGCGGCGACGACGCCGAGGGCGAGACCCTGGACGCGATCGGCGATCACAACGACATCCGCGACGGCGTGCGCGACGCCAACGCCGCGTCGGTCGGCAGTGAGCAGTGGTGGGCCGCGGTCGGGCGTGCCCGGGTGGCCAACGATGACCACATGGGCGAGGAGGAGCGCGAGGGGCTGTCGGACTTTCGCCGCAACGCCCCCATCGGGCTTCGCGAGGCGCTGGGGAGTCAATACAGCGAGTTCATGGCCGAGCACCCCACCACCGAGGGGCTGCCCATCAAGGACCGTGACCCCCGTGGCTACGTCGAGCAGTTCGAGGGTCCGTCGCGGCCCGCGCCCGCCGACTTCTCGCTGCGTATTGGGAGCCTGAAAGGCCAATGAGCCGCGTCGCGGCCGGGCGGACGTGACACGAATAACGATCTCGGCCTCCGGCGGCGGCGCGATGTCGGCGCCCGCGGCACAGTGACGGGCGCCTAGCTGGCATTTCCGGACGCGGTCAGGCGCGCCCGCGCCCGGCGAGGCGCCCGGCGGCGCCCGGGGAAGGGGCGCGATTGGCCCACCCCGCCTGTTCGTCCCGGGATTGTTTCGGGTAAGCCATCATTCGATGGGTACTCGACGCCGCCGGAGGAAATGGGCACGTAAGGACATCAGGGTCGCCGATCCGGCGATGCGCCAGACCATCATGGGCACCGCGATCGGCAACTTCATGGAGTGGTACGACTTCGGGGTCTACGGCTACATCGCCACCACCATCGCGCAGGTGTTCTACCCCGGCAAGAGCGTCAGCGGCGTCCACCTCATCGCGACCTTCGGCACGCTCGCGGCGGCGTTCGTGGTGCGCCCGCTCGGCGGCTTCATTTTCGGCCCGCTGGGCGACCGGATCGGACGTCACCGGGTACTGGTGGTGACCATCCTGATGATGACGGTGAGCACCACCATGACCGGCCTGCTGCCCACTTACAGCACCATCGGCATCTGGGCACCCATCCTGCTCGTCGTCGCGCGGATCTTTCAGGGACTGTCGACCGGTGGCGAGTACGTCGGCGCGATGACCTATCTCGTCGAGCAGGCCCCCGACCACAAACGCGGCATGATGGTGGGGTTCTTGCCGATGGGCAACCTGGTGGGGTTCGTCCTGGCCGGGCTGCTGGTGACGGGGTTGCAGACCTGGCTGCCCGACGACGACATGCTGTCGTACGGGTGGCGGATTCCGCTGCTGCTGGGCCTGCCGTTCGGCCTGGTCGCCCTGTTCCTGCGGCTTCGGCTCAAGGAGTCCTCCGCCTACCAGAGCGCGAGCGACACGGCGCCCGCGCCGGGTAAGCGGGGCCGGCGCCAAGTGCTGCGCACGGTCGCGGCCCAGTGGCGCCCGATGCTGATCTGCGCGGCGCTGGTGCTGACCTCACAGGTCGCCGACTTCATGCTGACCGGATACCTGCCGACGTACCTCCGGCTCTTCGTGCGCGTCGGGCACACCGCGGGACTGGTCATGATCGTGTCGACGCTGGCGATCCTGATGGCCACCGTGGTGCTCGTCGCCGCCCTGTCCGACCGCATCGGCGTCAAGCCCATCATGTGGACGGGCTGCGCACTGCTGATCGGAGCCTCCATCCCGGCCTTCCTGCTGATCCGCTTCGGTGGCGTGTACCCGATCATCTTTCTCGGCGTGCTGCTGATCGGCCTGATGGAGCTGTGCTTCGACAGCACCGGGCCGGCGATGTTGCCCGCCCTGTTCCCCACCAACGTGCGCTACGGGGCGCTGGCGATCTCGTACAACATCTCGATCTCTCTCGTCGGCGGTATCACGCCGCTGATCGCCCAGACGCTGGTGTCGGGCACCGGCAACGTGATGGTGCCTGCCTACATGCTGATCTTCGGCGGCGTGGTGGGAGCCATCACGCTGCTGTTCACCCCGGAAGTCGCGGGCAAGCCGTTGCCGGGCTCCGGGCCCGCGGTGGAAACCGAGCGGGAGGCCCGTGCGCTCGCCGAGGATGTCAGCTAGCGGCCGCCCACTCGCGGGCCGGGCCGCGAGGCGCGGACCCGACCACGGCACCACGTCGCCGAACGCGCACGGACCCGGGCGCATCTCGCACTGCCCGTCCGGGCGCACGCCGCCGCAGGGCCCGAATTCCATCCGCTTGGGACAACCCGCGTCCGCCGGCATCTGCACCCCCTCGAGCGGCAGTGCCCAAACGACCGCGCACGCAAGCGCGCCCGAACGCCCGTTCGCGGTTAGCAATCGCTCGCCGCGGCTAATACGAAGGGGCCTGCGCTGACGGCCGGCACAGCCAAAGGGACGGGGAGCGACCATGGAACCGATATCACCGACCGACGCGTTGTTCCTCATCGGCGAGTCCCGCGAACATCCGATGCACGTAGGCTCGCTGCAGCTCTTCGAACCGCCGGAGGACGCCGGTCCGCATTTCGTGCGCGACTCGTATCAGGCGATGCTCGAGTGCACCGACATCCAGCCGTCCTTCCGAAAGCATCCGGCCTTCGTGGGCGGCCTCAGCAATGTGGCGTGGTCCATCGACAAGGACGTCGAGCTCGACTACCACCTTCGCCGGTCGGCGCTTCCCGAACCCGGACGAGTGCGTGACCTGCTCGAACTGACATCCCGGCTGCACGGCAGCCTGCTCGACCGGCACCGCCCACTGTGGGAGGCGCACCTCGTCGAGGGCCTCAAAGACGGGCGGTACGCGGTCTACACGAAGTACCACCACTCGCTGATGGACGGCGTCTCGGCGCTTCGCCTGGTGCAGCGCGCCTTCACATCGGATCCACACGACGACGAGGTGCGGGTTCCGTGGAGCCTGGCCCCGCGCAAGCGCGGCGGGCGGCGGCAACAGGCGTCCCTCCTGGACCGCCTCGGGCGTACCGCGGGATCGGCGCTCGCCCTGGCGCCGTCGACGCTCAAGCTCGCCCGCGCGGCGCTGCTCGAGCAACAACTGACCCTGCCGTTCCGAGCGCCGCGCTCCATGTTCAACGTGCGGATCGGCGGTGCCCGGCGCGTCGCGGCCCAGTCCTACTCGCTGGAGCGCATCAAGGCGGTCAAGTCGGCCACCGGCGCGACGGTCAACGACATCGTCCTCGCGATGTCCGCCGGCGCCCTGCGCGCCTATCTCCTGGACCAGAACGCCCTCCCGGACGAGCCGCTGACCGCCATGGTCCCGGTCAATCTGCGCAAGGACGGCGACGACAGCGCCGGGAACAACGTCGGGACCTTCCTGTGCAACCTCGCGACCGACCTCGACGACCCGGCGGAGCGCCTCGACACGATCAGCGCGTCCATCCGCGACACCAAAGAGGTGTTCTGGCAGCTGCCCGCGGTGCAGCAGTTGGCGCTGTCCGCCTTCAACATCGGGGGCTTGTTCTTCGGCCTGATCCCCGGCTACCTGTCCGCGGGCGCACCGCCGTTCAACATCGTCATCTCCAACGTCTCGACCGGCGAGTCCGACCAATTATATTGGCGTGGAGCGCGATTGGACGGTAACTACCCGCTGTCGATCCCGCTGGACGGCCAGGCGGTCAACATCACCGTCACCAACAATGCGGAGAACCTCGACTTCGGTCTGGTCGGCTGCCGTCGCAGCGTCCCGCACCTGCAGCGGATGCTCGGCCACCTGGAGGCGGCCCTGAAGGATCTTGAACTCGCCGCGGGCGTCTGAGATGCGTTGCATCGCTTGATGCGAGCGTGAACAGAAGCCATCCGCGGGGAATGCCACCGTTCCTACTGTAAGGTCCACGGTAAATCCGTACCTGCGGGGAGGTGGGTGAGCCCGTGCCAACCACTATCGAGACGCGCAACCGCCGGCGGCCCGACATCGACCTGACCGACGGCGCCTTCTACGCGGGCGACGCACGGCCGGCCTATCGATGGATGCGCGAGAACGAGCCGGTCTTCCGGGACCGCAACGGGCTGGCGGCCGCGGCGACCTATCAGGCGGTGATCGACGCCGAGCGTGCTCCGGAGTTGTTCTCCAACGCCGGGGGCATCCGGCCGGACCAGGACGCGCCGCCGATGATGATCGCGATGGATGACCCCGCGCACCTGCTGCGGCGCAAGCTGGTCAACGCGGGGTTCACCCGCAAGCGAGTCAAGGACCGGGAGCACTCGATCGGCGTGCTGTGCGATGCGCTGATCGACAACGTCTGCGAACGGGGCGAGTGCGACTTCGTCTGGGACCTCGCCGCCCCACTCCCCATGGCGGTGATCGGCGACATGCTCGGGGTGCTGCCGGAGGAACGCCAGATGTTCCTGCGCTGGTCCGACGACATGGTCACCTTGCTCAGCAGCACCACCGCGCAGGAGGATTTTCAGGTCTCGGTGGACGCGTTCGCCGCTTACACCGAATACATGACGCGCATGATCGCGGCCCGCCAGGCGGAGCCGACCGATGACCTGGTCAGCGTGCTGGTGCACGCGGAGGTGGACGGCGCCAAGCTGGCCGACCACGAGATCGTCACCGAGGTCTTGCTGCTCCTCATCGGCGGCGACGAGACGACCCGGCATACGCTGTCCGGCGGTACCGCGCAGATCCTGCGGCATCCGCAACAGCATCGGCGGCTGGTCGACGACGTGGCGCTGCTACCCAACGCGATCGAGGAGATGCTGCGGTGGACCGCCCCGGTCAAGAACATGGCCCGCACCATGACCGCGGACCTGGAGTTTCACGGCACGCAGCTCAACCAGGGCGAGAAGATCATTCTGCTGTTCGAGTCGGCGAACTTCGACGAGGCGGTGTTCGGCGATCCGGACGACTTCCGCATCGACCGCTATCCCAACAACCATCTGGCGTTCGGGTTCGGAACCCACTTCTGCCTGGGCAATCAGCTGGCGCGCCTGGAGCTGTCGATGATGCTCGAACGGCTGCTGAAACGCCTGCCGGATATGCGGTTGGCCACCGGGGAACCGCTGCCGCTGCGCCCGGCGAACTTTGTCAGCGGTCTGGAACGGATGCCGGTCGAGTTCACGCCGTCGGCGAGGATGGGCGCCTGATCCCGGCGGGGCTTCAACGCTGCGCGTCGCCGACGAGCTGCGCGTCGGTGACGTAATCCAGGTAGACGCTGGTGCCGTCGGGACGGGCATGGATGGTGCAGTGATCGGCGAGCCGGTGCATCAGCATGATGCCCCGCGACGCACGCGGATCGTTGGAGTGTCGCAGGGCGGGTTTGCGCCAGCTTCCGCGATCGCTGATGCAGATCCGGATGGACGCGGAGTCGGGGTCGTAGCTCGCCTGCAGCTTCATGACGCCGGGCCGATGATGCGCGCGATAGGCGTGCTCGACACAGTTCGCCAGCGCCTCGTTGACGCCCAGGACGACGTCCTCATGGAGTTCTTCTGGCGCGGGCACCTCCTGTTGCAGCCACCGTTGCAGAGCACGGCGCCACTGCGCCGCCGTGCTGGGGCGCGCGGTGCCCGCGAGCGTCAGACGCACCGGCGGGGTGGATTCCGGCCACAGTGAACTCATGAATGCCGGATACCCAGATGCGGCGGGGGTGATAACCTCCCGCGGGTATCGCTTCGGCCACAGTGCATCGCCGCCGGAGAATGACCAGCTCACGGCCGCGAGCTGCGGTCAATTACCGACGCAGCGGCAAGACGGGTGTGACCAATCGGCCGGTCTCGAGGTAGCTGTCGAGGTTTCGGATCGCCAGCAGCGCCATGGCCCGCCGGGTCCGCGCGGTGGCGCTGCCGATGTGCGGGAGCAGCACCACGTTGTCCAGGCCGGACAATTCGGCCGGTACCCGCGGCTCCTCGGCGAAGACGTCCAGCCCCGCGCCCGCCAGTTCCTTGCCGGCCAGCAGTTCCACCAGCGCGTCCTGGTCGACGACGCTGCCCCGCGCGATGTTGATCAGGTAGCCCTCGGGGCCCAGGGCCCGCAGCACGGCGCGGTCGACGAGCTTGTGCGTGTGGCGATCGCCCGTGGTGGCGATGACCAGGACGTCGACCGATTCGGCGAGTTCCGCGGGCGACTCGGCATAGCGGAACGGTGATCCGTCGATGCGGTGGCGGTTGTGATATGCGATGGCACAGTCGAATCCGAGGAGCCTGGTCGCGATCGCCGACCCGATCCGCCCCAGGCCCAAGATCCCGACCCGCAGGCCGCTGACGTCTCTGGCATACGGGAACGGGCCTTCGCGGGCCCATCGGCCGGCACGCACGTAGCGGTCGGCGGCGGCGAAACCCCGCAGCGTCATCAAGATCAGGCCAACCGCGGTGTCGGCTACCGTGTCCGACAGCACGTCGGGTGTGTTGCTCACGCCGATCCCGCGGCGCTTCGCCGAATCCAAGTCGATCAGATCCACCCCGGCCCCGTTGTTGACGATGACCCTCAGGCCGGGCAGCGCCGCCATGGTGGCGGCATCGACGCCGGGCGAGCCGGAGGTCACCAGCACGCGCACCCCGGCGCCGTGCTCGGCCAGGAACCCGGTTCGCGCGGGCCCGTCGGGAAGCGTGGGAATCTCGTAGCGCGCGGCCAACTCGCGTTCGAATGTCGGCTCCATCTCGCCGACCCGCAGGACTCCACTGACCTTCTTCGCCGTCACGAGTACATC
Organism: Mycobacterium sp. 94-17; assembly: GCF_035617725.1. Classification (NCBI taxonomy): domain Bacteria; kingdom Bacillati; phylum Actinomycetota; class Actinomycetes; order Mycobacteriales; family Mycobacteriaceae; genus Mycobacterium; species Mycobacterium sp. 94-17. The sequence goes on along the minus strand of NZ_JAPIYN010000006.1, from coordinate 127,923 downwards.
ATGGTCGATGCCGGTCCGGCGGGTGGTGCGCGGCGTCTCCCGTTGCGCGGGAAGCAAACCTGATGCGGCGTGGTTGCACCGCGAATGCGTATTGGAGTCGTCTTCCCACAAACCGAGCTCGGTTCGAGCCCCGCCGTGCTGCGCACGTACGCCGCGCGCGTCGAGGAACTGGGGTTCACCCACGTCCTCACCTACGACCACGTCGTCGGCGCCGACCCGAAGGTTCATCAAGGGTTCGCGGGCCCGTACGACATCGACTCGACGTTTCACGAGCCGTTCGTCATGCTCGGCTACCTGGCCGCGATCACCTCACTGGAACTCGTCACCGGGGTCATCATCTTGCCGCAACGCCAATCGGTGTTGGTGGCCAAGCAGGCCGCCGAGGTCGACCTGCTCACCGCGGGCCGCTTCCGGCTCGGGATCGGGTTGGGCTGGAACGCCGTCGAATTCGAGGCGCTCGGGGAGTCGTTCACCAACCGCGGCAAACGCTCCGAGGAACAGGTCGAGGTCATCCGCAGGCTGTGGACGCAACGGTCGGTCACCTACCACGGCAGGTACCACACGGTCACCGGCGCCGGCCTGGCCCCGTTGCCCGTCCAACGGCCGATACCGGTGTGGTTCGGCGCGGCTTCCGATCGCGCCTACGAACGTGCCGGTCGACTCGGCGACGGCTGGTTTCCGATGGTCGAGCCCGGCCCCGGCCTCGACTACGCGCTCGAACAGGTGAACCGCGCGGCCGAGTCGGCGGGCCGCGACCCGCGCAGCCTCGGGATGGAAGGCCGGGTCAGCTGGACCGAAGACCGCGACAAGCTCGCCGCCACCATCGCCGCATGGAAAGACGCAGGCGCCACCCATCTTTCGGTGAACACCATGAAGGCCGGCTTCGCCGATGTCGACGAACACCTCGCCGCCCTGGAGCAGGTCGCCGCCGACCTGACCTAGCGGACGGTCGGCGTAACGCCCGACGCCGACAACTCCTCGACCAGGCTCAGGTGAACGTTGCGACGGTGGGCCTTCGGCGACTTGCGCATGCGGCCAACGGGTTCCGTGAGCTCACTGCTTGCCAGGGCGTCGGAGTTCGTGTCGACGGTGTCACGAATGTGGACCTGCCCCCCGGTGGCGCAGTGCCGCCGCTGCCAGTCGCTGATCGCCTGGTGGGCGGCATGATCGAGATAGTTCGTGAGCAGGTGAATGGTGACCGAAGTGCGTTCGGGAACCGATGCCAGCACGCCGGTCAGCCGCGGCAGCGCCAGGAAGGTACAGGCGCCCTCCACGACGACGTGCCATCCGTCGCCCACGGGCGTGGCCTCGATCCTGGCCCGCACCACCCGCCACCCGGTCACCGCGACGGCCAACGCGAGTCCGATCATCACGCCGTGCAGCAGATTGAGGAAGACGACACCGACCACGGTCACCAGGTAGACGGCGAGATCGCCGTTGCGCAAAGCGGTTTCGATGTGTGCCGGCTTCAACAGCTCGATGCCGATGACGATGAGCAGGCCGGCCAGCGCCGCCGTGGGGATCTTCTCGACGAGTCCCGCGAACGGTACGGCGAAGAGCAGCACCCAAATACCGTGCAGGATCGTCGAGGCCCGCGTCTTAGCGCCGGCATTCACGTTGGCCGCGCTGCGCACGATGACGCCCGCGATGGGCAGCCCACCGACCGCGCCCGAGGCGATGTTCGCCGCGCCCTGCCCGATCAGCTCGCGGTTGAAGTCGGTTCGCGGTCCGGTGTGCATCCGATCGATCGATACCGCGGTCAGCAGGCTCTGCACGCTGGTGATCAGGGTGACGGTGATGACGGCGATCACAACGGCTCCCCAGTTCCCGTGCGGCAACGACGGCAGGTGCAGCGCCTCGAGCACCGAACCCTCCAGCACGATGCGGGACACGTTGAACGGGAAGATCACCGAGATGGCGGTCACCACCACGATCGCGACGAGCGGGCCGGGAATCTTGGCCACCCGGGCCGGAACCCAGCGCCACACGACCAGAATGGCGATCACCAGCAGGCCCAACGCAAGTCCCGGGCGGTGCGCGCCGAGGATCTGCGCGGGCAGGCCGGTGACATTGCTCCACGCCGAGCTTTCCGAAGCGCCACCCAGCAAGACATGCACCTGCTGCAGAGCGATGGTGATCCCGATGCCGGCCAACATGGCGTGCACCACGACGGGCGAGATCGCCAGCGCGGCCCGGGCGATCCGGCTGAGCCCCAACAGGACTTGCAGGATCCCCGCGATCACGGTGACGAAACATGTTATCGCCCAGCCGAACTGGTCGACCAGTTCAGCGACCACGACGGTGAGCCCCGCGGCCGGCCCGCTCACTTGCAGCGGCGAGCCGCCGATCCATCCCGCGACCACCCCCCCGACGATCGCCGCGATCAGGCCCGCGAGAACCGGTGCATCCGAGGCGATCGCGATACCCAGCGACAGCGGAAGCGCCACCAGAAAGACCACCAACGAGGCCGGCAGGTCGTACTGAAGCGTCTCGCGCATGCGGCCGATGCGGGACAAAGTCTCGTCCCTTCCGCCTTGGCCGACAGGCTGTTTTGCGTGTTGCATCGGCCCTCCTCTGAATTGGTCAGTAGCGGTGGGCTTTTGGACATCCACCCCGGTCACGGCAGGTAGAAAAACGCTAAAGCCGTGCAGCGCAGGCACTTACAACTACCACGAACGTCATTGTTCGCCGGGACACGCCTGGCCTATGCGTTCGACGGTATGGCGGGGAACGTGAGGGGTCAACCGGACGGGCCGAGCGCATATTGAATGCAAATTTTTCGGGGCCCGTTGCGGGCCGCCGGCACGTAGGGCGGAAAGCGGTTACTCCAGAACGAAAACGGGGATCTGTCGTGGCGCGTTTTGCTGGTATTCCGCGTAGGGAGGGAAGGCCTCGACGGCGCGCTGCCACCACTCTTCGCGCTCGGCGCCGTCGAGCTCGCGGGCCGTCAGCGTGACGACCTGGTCGCCGTCCTGCACCGTCACCGCCGGATTCGCCTTCAGGTTGAAATACCACACCGGATGCTTCGGCGCGCCGCCGTGCGACGCGACGGCGACGTAGCGGCCATCCTTCTCCACCCGCATCAGGGGTACGTAACGAAGTTTGCCGGTCTTGGCCCCGGTGACGGTCACCAGCACGACGGGCCGGTCGAAGACCTCGACCCCATCGGTGGAGCCCTGACTCAGGATCCGTTCGGTCTGGTCGCGCACCCAACCCCTGGGGCTCAATTCGATGTTGTCAGCCATACCTCCAGCGAACACCGGGGCACTGCTACCGCATTCCCCGGGTCGCGCCGGACGGCGCCGCGGGCCCCGCGGCGCGGAGTACGGTGGGGTAACAATCAATTAACCAAGCTAACTAAATGCGCACGGGTCGGGGAGACGCGTGCGGCGCGGAAAGGAGACGGGCATGTCCCGCACCGAGAACGACACCTGGGACCTGGCGTCCAGCGTCGGAGCTACCGCGACAGCGGTCGCCGCGCAGCGGGCGATCGCGTCCCAGGGCCCCGACGCCCTGCTGAACGATCCATGGGCCGATCCCCTCGTTCGCGCGGTGGGCACCGACGTCTTCATCAAGTTCCTCGGCAACCAGCCTGACCGCAGCGACGACCCGCTGCTGAACCGCCGGGCCGTGCGTGAGCAGATCACGGTGCGCACCCGATTCTTCGACGACTTCTTCATGCAAGCGACCGAATCGGGCATCCCGCAAGCGGTCATTTTGGCGTCCGGCCTGGATACCCGGGCCTATCGGCTGTCCTGGCCGGCGGGCACGGTCGTCTACGAGATCGACCAGCCCGAGGTGATCGAATTCAAGACCCGGACCCTGGCCGATCTGGGCGCCACACCCACTGCCGAGCGCCGCACCGTGTCGATCGACCTGCGCGACGACTGGCCGGCGGCCCTCGTGGCCGCCGGGTTCGACGCGCACCAGCCGACCGCGTGGAGCGCCGAGGGACTCCTCGTGTACCTGCCGCCCGCGGCCCAGGACCGGTTGTTCGACAACATCGCCGCCGCGTCCGCTCCGGGCAGCCGGATCGCCACCGAACACATGGACCTGCGCAACGTCCCCTCCGACTGGGCGCGGAAGCTGACCGAGCGCTCCGCGCGCATCGGCTCGAACATCGACCTGGCCGCGCTGTTCTACACCGGTGAGCGCAACACCGCCGCCGAATATCTGGCCGCACATGGTTGGCGGGTCGATATACGGACAACCGAGCTGGCGTTTCGCGCACACGGCTTCGCGGTGCCGGACGACGAATTGGCCTCATTCGGCGACTCATCCGGTTACCTGACGGCGACCTGGCAGTAGGAGTATCCCGAGCCGCGCGACGGCCGGCCCGCGAGTATCAAGCAGGTTGACGCATATCAGGCGCATTGATATAACGGATGTCATGACGCAACCGACTCAAGAGATGTTCGAATCCGCCTACCGGGGCGAGGCTCCCGAGATGGGCGAGGGCAATCGGCCGCCGTGGAGCATCGGTGAGCCGCAGCCCGAGATCGCGGCCCTCATCGGGGACGGCAAGTTCCACGGCGACGTGCTCGACGCCGGCTGTGGCGAGGCGGCGGTGTCGCTGTACCTCGCCGAGCGCGGCTTCACCACGGTGGGGCTGGACCAGTCACCCACCGCCATCGCGATGGCGACCGAGAAGGCCACCCGGCGCGGCCTGACCAACGCCGCCTTCGAGGTCGCGGACATCAGCGCCTTCACCGGCTACGACGGCCGCTTCGGCACCATCGTCGACAGCACGCTGTTTCACTCGATGCCGGTTGAGCTGCGCGAGGGCTACCAGCGGTCGATCGTGCGGGCCGCGGCATCGGGAGCCTCGTACTTCGTGCTGGTCTTCGACCGCGCCGCGCTGCCGGCCGAGGGCCCCATCAACGCGGTCACCGAGACCGAGTTGCGCGATGTGGTCTCGAAGTACTGGGTGATCGACGAGATCCGGCCGGCCCGCATCCACGCCAACGTGCCGGAGGGATTTTTGGCGGGCTTCGAGGCCTTCAGCGGCGGCGACATTCGCGACGAGGACAACGGCCGCAAGTCCGTGGGCGCCTGGTTGCTGTCCGCGCACCTCGGCTGACGGCGCGCCGCGCGACCTGCGGTCCGGCGCCGTGAGCAGCGCACTCGGCTTCGACGGACGTGGCCGGGTTTCGTCGCCCGCCATTCGGGCCACCCTCAGTGGACGCAGTGCACACGTTCGGAGGAGATCTCGGTGGATCAACACGGCGACGTCGACCCCCCCGCGCCCGAGGACGCGCGGAAGGCGACCGAGGAACAGCGCAAGCGCCAGGAGCAACTCGAGCACCAGGACGAGGATCCGGACGGGCCGGGACTACACCAGTCCCGGCACGACCTGCCCGACGAAAGCACTCGCTAGCCCGCGCTCCCTTCCAGGCCTCGGATCGCGAAAGCGGCTTATTCGCAGGGTATTCCGCTGTGCTGAGACGCCACCCGGGCTGATTGCGACGCGTCGCCGGACGGGATCGGCCGATGGTAATCATGCGCGAGCGCGGCTGCCGACTCCCACGTCAATATCGCCGCGCCCAGGACCGCCATCGGAATCGCCCACAGTCGCCGGGCTATCAGCGCGCTGTCGCACCGCCCGACGACGTTGTCACCGGCCGTGCTGAGCGCTCTCGACGCCTGCGCCAGGTCAGCCGCAAAGCCGTTGCCGCACTTGATCTGCCAGCCGAACTGGTCGTAGGCGTCGATGAAGACCGGGTAGTACAGGGCGAACAGACCCCCGGCCAGCAGCAGCGCCGCGGCGAAGACGATGGGCGGCCTGTGGTTGGTCATGCGCGCCCCCTAGGTCATGCAGACGTTGGCGAATAGCAGCACCGGCCACGACACGATCGAGCCGAGGAAAGAGACCACCAAATCAGCGCCGTGCATGTCATGCAGATGCTGGGTGTGGGTGCTCGACCAGATGACGCCGACGATCAGGTACGGCGTCCCCAGAATGATTCCCAGTCCCAGCAGTTCGGCGATGGACAATTGATACTCCAGGAGTGCACGAATCCTGGCGAGCATGGGCATGCCTTTCGCGCGGGCGCTGCCGGGTCCGAAGCCGGCCCGCACCACAGGGATGAGGACCTCAACCACGTGCCGGCGCGCGGATTAGACCCGTTCTATGTTAATGATCGTTCGGGCGATTCGGTAGTACGTGAGGCCGATCGGCTACGGTGAGATGCGGTGCCGGACGGCGCGTTCAACGCCCAGGCGCGCAGTGAGAGGGTGAATCCGCAACCGGCAAGTGGAGATGGGTTCTCCGAGTCCCACGCCGCGAAGGCCCGTCAGCGGCGCTGCCGGCCGCCGCGAGGTGCGGCGGCCGACGCCGCCGGTCGTCCCAGCACCGTGACCTCCATCAGGCGCCGCATCGTGAGGCCGGCGGCGGCGCTGGTGTCGGGGTAGAACATTCGGCCGATGTCCATCGCAAGCGCGAACGCGGCGTGGACGGCGTACCGGGCCCGGCCCAGGGTGAGCTCCGGGCTGGCCGCGACGGCCAGGGTGGCCCAGGATTCGACGGTCGAGCGCCGAATGTTGTAGAGCAGCACCGCGTCCGTGTCGGGCAGGTTGTGCCGCTCGGTGTAGTACACGCAGGCCAGCTCGGGATTGGCGAACGACCGGGTGACGTAGGCCTCGATCAGCTGCGCGAGTGCCTGTTCCGGGTCGGCGTTGGCGGCCAGGATGCTGAACAGGTCGCCGGAGAGTTGGTCGGCGGCGCGCCGGTAGTAGACCGCCAGGATGGCCGCCTTGCCCGGAAAGTATTGGTAGATGGTGGCAACCGGTATGCCGACCGCCACGGCGATGTCTTCCATCCCGGTTTCGCGATAGCCGCGTTCGTTGAACAAGCGCATCGACTCGTGCAACAGGAGTTCATAGCTGCCTGCGGCGCTGGTCAGCGCCGCCGCCTGCGCTTGTTCGGATCCGCGACCACGCCGGGTCGGCACCTCGGCGCGTAACACCGCGGTCGCGATATCGGTCAGCGTCGCGCGGATCTCGGCATTGCCCAGGCGCGACCGATGGTCGGTGATGCTGCCGACGACGCTCATCGTGGCCGCCGACAGGATCCAGCGTTGCGGCGACGTCAATTTCGGCCGCAGCCTCATCAGTGGGCGCTGCAGGCGCCGGTTGATCAGTTTGATCTGTTCGGCCAGCGCGCGCTGGTCGTCACCCCGCAGGTACCGGCCCTCCCACCGGTACATCCCACCGGCGGTCCGGTTGAGGATCGTGGTGTCGATCAGCGCATCGATGAGCGCGTCGAGTTGCTCCTCGGGATCGCCGTCGGCGGGCAGGGCATCCGCGAAGGCGGTGGCGTCGACCAGCTGCTGCCCCAGCGCCAGGAAGACGTGCCGGAACAGGTCGTACTTGCCCTGCGAGTGCCGGTACAGCGCGGCCGCGGAGATCCCGACCCGCGCAGCGATGTTTTCCATGCTGACCGCGTGATAGCCCAACTCGCTGAACGCATCGGTCGCCGCGCGGGCGATCTGGCTCTTGCGGTCCTTCGGGCGCCGCTTTACTCGATCTGCGGACGAGCGGCTTACCGAGGGCATACAGATCACCGTAGCCGCAGCGGCGGAAGTGCAGATGATTCGTGGACGGCCGCAATTGCGGGGCCGGCGACCCGGGGACACGCAGGGCCGGGCGCAGCGGTGCACGCGAGGTCATCAGACGTCCGGCCTCGTTATGCTCCGCCGTATTCCGGGCGCAGCACCGAGCTGAGCGCGGCGAGCGGAATGCGCGACGATGGAATTGACGGTTCGGTTTTCGGTGACCGCGGGATACCGTATTGGTTGGGGAAGAGCGGATGGAACTGACGAGGTTGCGGTGGGCTGGTCGCGGCCTGGCGTGCGCCGGGCCGGTATTCGTCGCCGCCATGGTGCTCTCCGGGCAGGCGACCGCCGACCCGGGTCAGCTTCCGCCGCCGTTGCCCGCGTTCACGCCGGCACCCAGCGACTGGTCACCGAACTTCGAGATCTGGCCGTACAACACCTTCACCGCCCGGGTGACACCGGAGATGATCGGCGGAATGTCGGACTCCTGCCAATGGTTCAAGGCGCAGTTCGATCCGCTGATGGGTCAGATCAACGACTTCAACCGGTACCTCGGCGACCAACATGACGACTACTCGGTCGGTGGTGTGCAGGCCAACGCTCACGCGGTGGCCGCCAATATCGACCAGTCGACGGCCTTCCTGGCGCCGCGAGTGAAGCCGCTGATCATCACCAACCAGCCCGACAACTTCGGGCCGTATTCGCCGGTGTACGGCGGCGAGTCGATGACGCACTTGGTATTCCAGCTCTCGCGGATCAGCGACAGCATCAAGAGAAGAGATCCGTCCGGAGTCACCCACGCGAACATCGTCTCGGCCACCGGTTGGTCGAACGCGCTGCGCGACTCCGGCGCATGCAACTGATGAACTACCTCGCATCGATACGAACAGCCGGCAACCCGGGAACATGGTTGGTGAGTCGCTTCCGGGACGCCACCGCGCGCTCCGGAGGTGAAGCGGAGCAGCCATCAGACCCGGCCGCCGAAGCCGACGCGGCGGAAGACGATACGACGCCGCCCGACACGGACGAGGACGTCGCCGACCAGCTGCGCCCCGATAGCCGAAAAGCGCGGCGCACCAACGTCGTACGCCGGGCCGCCGCCGCGCTGTTGGCCGTCGTGCTGGCCGGCGCGGGCTACGAAGGCTGGCTCCTGTTTCAACATCACCAGCGGGATGTCGCCGCCGCGCAGGCACTGGACGCCGCGAAGAAATACATCACCACGCTGACCAGTGTGGACACCAACGCGATCGATAAGAACTTCGCCGATGTCCTCGACGGCTCCACCGGCGAGTTCAAAGACATGTACACCAAATCGAGTGCACAGCTGCGTCAGACGCTCATCGACAACAAGGCGGCGGCGCACGGCAGCGTGATCGACGCCGCGGTCCAGTCCGCCACCGATGACAAGGTGGATGTCGTGCTGTTCGTCGACCAGTCGGTGAGCAACGGTGCCGCGCCGGCGCCGCAGCTGGACCGCAGCCGAGTCAAGATGACCATGGAAAAGGTCGACGGCCGGTGGCTGGCCAGCAAGGTCGATCTGCCGTAAACCGTTGTGCCACTGGCGATGCGATCAGGAGCGCCAAGCCATTCGGGCCACCCGATGGAAGTTCCCGCCCAGCACCGCGCTGATATCGCGGGTGCTCCACCCCCTGGCGCGGAGGTGCTCGCCGAGCGTCAGGAAGGTCTCCGGGGACATCCATTGGATCGGCCCCCAGCGGGTGTAGCTGTCGTCGAACAGATGCGGATTGCGGCCCAGCTCATCGATGAAGTCGGCGGCGTCGAAGGAGAAATCGGTGCTGACACCGACGTGCTCGACGCCGATGAGGTCCACGGCGTATTCCAAATGTCGCGTCATCGCATCCAGGGTGGGCGTGTTGGGTCCCAGGAAGATGCCGACTCCGGTGATGCCGACGACGCCGCCGGTTTCCGCGCAGGCACGCGCCTGATCATCAGTGATGTTGCGCGGGTGATCCCAGAGTGCGCGCATGCACGAATGGCTGTAAATGACTGGGCCGGTGGAAACTTCGCACATATCCAGGCCGGTGCGAGCGCTGCAGTGGGAGCCGTCCGGGACCACGCCGGCGGTGTTCAGCTCGCCAACGATCGCGCGGCCCCATGCGGTCAGGCCGCCATCGGTGCGGTCGAGGCAACCGCTACCGGCGCGGTTCGCGTGGTTGTAGGTCGGCAACAGGGTGCGCACACCGAGGTCGGCCAACCTTCGCACATTCGCGAGGTCGTCGTCCAACGGCCGTGAGTCCTCCAGGTCGAACACCACCGCTACGCGCCCCGCCTGCGCCGCCGCGTCCACATCGTCGACGGTGGCGGCCAATTCGAAGTCTGGGCGGGCGTCGACCGCGGCACGGAAATGGCGCAGTAGCGCCACTGCATCACTGAAGCTGTGGGGTGAGTATCCCGCATTGACCGAAAGCAAAGTGCCGGCACCGCGTTGGTAGCGAGTCAGCGGGTCGATGTCGGCATCCGTCTTGAGCGGTAGACAGGTGTGCTGGTCCCACATGAGCGTGGTCATTGGTGTGTAATCCCCCGTCTACCGCAATCCGTATGGGCCGCGAGGGCGGAGTCGAGGCCCCGATCGGATAGCTGGGACCAGGTCACCGGCTCCTGCGGGGTCCGCGGTGTGTCGATCAGCCGGCGATGCCACCAGCCGACGTCCCACCACCTTGCGTGCTTGAAACCCACACCGCGGAAGACGCCGACGGGCGTGAACTCCAGTGCTTCGTGCAACGCTACGCTGGCGGGATTAGGCAGTGTGATGCCCGCGTAGGCGTTGACATAGCCTTGCGCGACAAGCACATTGAAGAGCGCGGTATAGAGTCGGCGGCCGTGGCCTTGGTGGTGAATGGATTCGTCCAGGTATAGCGAAACATCGACGCACCAGCGGTAGGAGTCCCGCGCTCGATGCGGGCTCGCATAGGCATACCCTTTGACGCGCTCATCATCGGTGACCACCAGCCAGGGCAAGGATGCGAGCGTCGTGGTGATCCTCGAGCGCATCTCGTCGACGCCGGGGGGCATCGTCTCGAAGGAGATCGCCGTGTCACGCACATAGGGCAGATAGATCTCCGCCACCGCGCCGGCATCCTGCGGTGTCGCCATTCGTACCCTCATGACCACACAACGCTAGTCGGACGGCAATATTCAGGAAAACAATTTGGCCACGAGTTTTTCGGCGAGCCGCCGGTGGGTGGTGTTTTGCGAGGCGGCAAGTCGCCAGCGACCATCCGTCCGCACCGCTACGCTGGTGTTCACTCGAGAATTACGCCGATTGTGTCGTCGCGTCCCTTTGACGACCGATGCGTTCGAATGGACGAGCGCGACGTCCGCTGTGAGAAACCGGACCTGAATAATGTCTATCCGCAGCTGCGTTCCCTTGAGCAGCTTTTTGAAGAGGGGAACATACGATGATGCGATCGCGTCGCGTCCCGCGTGATGGCTGCCCAGAAAGGTGACGTAATCGGCATCCGAGGTGAAGACGCTGGCGTAGGCGGCCGGATCACCTGCGGCCCAACCCTTTACCTGCCGATCGATGAGCGCGCGAATGGCGTCCTCGTCGGCTCGTTGGTCGCAGTTTGTCATTATGCCTCCCGCAGTTGCATCGCTTGAGGCTAAGCGATGTCGGGGCTGATCATCGACGCGATTGCGCTGCGCGACACCGACACCTGCGTGGCCTCCATCGCCGGCTGCAGCGCGTTTTGGTCGAAGAAGAACACGATCGCGTCATTGGTGATCGCGAAGCTCTGGTAGTTCGCCGGCTCGAGTCCGGTGGCCGGAGGAATCGACACGGGCGCCCGGTAGCGGTCGGCCAAGGTCTTCTGCACGATCGGCAGGATGGCTTGCAGCGGCTGGGATCCCGGTTGGAACAACGCGTCGAAGGTGATCGGCTGCTGGTTGGCCAGGTTGTAATTGAAGGACTTGTACCAGACCAAGGGGTGAGCCGCACCCAGGTTCTGGTAGACCTCGGTGACCACCGACTGGGTACCCGTCGCCTGAGTACCGGAGCTGTATCGGGTACCGGTAGCCTTCAGCGCCGTCGGCGATTTCAATGCGCTCAGAGGCCCGCGGGCATTGGCGAAATCGTCACTGGTCTTGGTCAGGTAGCCGATTATGGTCTGCTCATCGGGATAGTTGGCCGGAAACACCATGCTGATGTCCGAGAACGGTCCTGAGGCATCGAAGTGGCACATCTGATTGGCGTCGACGCTCGCCGGGTTACACAGTTGCGCGTCGGCACCGGCCACAGCCATGCCGGTGAAAGCAGCCACCCATGCGAGCAGGACCACGATCACCGCTATCCACCGCGCACGGGTACGCCGCCCACCGCCAGAGCCAGTCATCCAGTGCCCTCTTCCTCGTCCTACGGCAACCGCCGGAGCATCTGCGCGGGGATGCTACCTGCATGTGCGCCGGGCCGGCATCACCCCGATTCCCGCGTTGAACTATTGGTCGGCAATAGCTGCAATACTTTCCACGTGGGTCCCAACGAACTCGGCCGCCTCCTGATGCGAGCCGCACCTGTTTTCAACGCGCCGATATCCGCACTGGCCAACTCTCGCCGCTTTGGCCGGTTGATCAATCGCAACATCACGATGCTGACCTACACGGGTCGACGCTCCGGACGCACATACAGCATTCCGGTGGCCTACACGCGGGCCGGGGACGACATCGTCGTCAGCGTCGGCATGCCCGAGGCGAAGACCTGGTGGCGGAACTTCCTCGACACCGGCGGGCCCCTGACGCTGCGACTGGACGAGACCGAGCGCGAGGGGCACGCCATCGCCACCCGGGACGACAAGGGCGCGGTCACCGTCACGGTGCGGCTCACCGATTCTTGAACCGGCGACATCGGGCGAAAGCCCCCTCACGACAAGGCGTTTGAGCGCTCGCATACGGAGGTTTCCCGTCCGCGCCAAATGCCGGTCGTCCGCTGACCAACCGCCGGTGGTGCTCGGCCACCGCGGCGGAGCGTATTCAGGCTGGTGGGACCACTTCGCGCCGTTCTTCTCCGGCACCCATCGGGTGATCGTGCCGGATCTGTCCGGGCACGGGTCGATCACCTGACGGGCCTACCCGAGACGTCAGGCCCTGGCGCGGCGGGCCAGCTTTTCGGGTTGGTCGACGATGAGCGCTTTGCCATGCTGGCGGATCCATCCGCGTTGGGTGAAATCCGCCAGCGCCTTGTTGACCGTTTCACGCGAGGAGCCCACGAGCTGAGCGAGCTCCTTCTGGGTGAGATGGTGCTCGACGAGCACCGCGCCCCCGCTGCTGGTGCCGAATCGCATTGCCAGGTCAAGGATTTGCTTGGCTACCCTGGCGGGCACATCGGTGAAGATGAGGTCGCACAGCGCGTTGTTGGTGTGACGGAGACGGCGCGCCAACACCCGCAGCAGCTGCTCGACGATTTCGGGGCGTTCGACGATCCATGTCCGTAGTGCCTGACGGTCCATCCGGACGGCTTCCACCTCGGTCAGGGTGATCACGGTCGAGGTCCGCGGGCCGGGATCGAACAACGCGAGCTCACCGAACACGTCGCCCGGGCCCAGCACCGCGAAGACGGTTTCGCGACCGTCCGGCGTCTGGTGGCGGATCTTCACCGCACCCGACAAGATGACGTAGAGATCCTCGCCGGTTTCGCCTTCGACGAAGACGGTGCGCCTGCGCGGGAACGAGACGTGCTGCAGATGCTGAGCCAGCGCATCGACCGCATCGGGAGCGATTCCCTGGAAGATCCCGGCCCTCGCCAGTACTTCGTTCACGCCGCCCCTTTCAACGCGTTTCGCACGGCGTTGCGCGCACTAGGCGCTGCACCAATGTGGGGGCGTCACGGCTCGCTGTCCCGACCTTACACGGCCGGCGGAATGGTAAACGTTGCAGGTCGGGCGGGCCGTCGCGGTGCGCAGCGGCGGCCGGACGGGAAGGTCAGGCGGCCGGCGTGGTGACGGTCGACGCGACGGTCACCTCGGAGTACAGGTGACCGCACGCATCGCAATCGACCTGATACTCGAGCTTGTCGTCATCGCGTTCAATGAACCGGTACTGCGCCCACGCCATGCAACGCGGGCACCGTGCACGACCGTGCTCGATTGCCATTCGCCAACCCCTTAGCTCGCCACAGACTCACTGGTAGTACCCGGCGCAGAGCCGGGCTAACCATCGAATGTCACGCGCCGCAGCGCCCGCGCCGCATCCGCGTTCGGCGGCTAGAAGTTCAGCCCCGAGAACATCACCCGGCCGGGATCGTATTTCTGCCGGACGGCGCTCAGCCGGGACAGGTTCGGGCCGAAATAGCGCGACGGCGACTGGTTGGCCTCGATGTAGTTCACATAGCCGCCGACCGAATATTGTTGCACCGCTTGATGTGCCGTGCTGAGCCAGTTTGTTGCGGCGGCGGGATCACCCGTCTCCACATACCACTGCACCAGCGCCGACTGCCGGCGCCACGGAAAGGCGGTGGCGCCCGGCGCCACCGTGGCCAGCGCACCGTCCATGGCGTGCATGATGGCGAGCATGCGGCCTGCGCCGCGGGGAAAGGCGTTGACCGCCGAGGCGATGCCCTGTGCCACGCCCGCGTTGACGGTGGCGAAGACGTCGGATCCGCCGACGTATCCGAGCGGTTGCGGGTTGAGGTTGCCGACGGCCAGGTAGTTCACCAGGTCCATGTAGTTGAAGGTGTGGGTCTCGGTACCCGAGGGTTGCAGTCCCACTGCCTGGGTGATCGCGGCCGCGGCGCTGTTGCCCGAGCCGGCCGGACAGGTTGCCAGGATCCGGCAGCGCGTGCCCATCCCGTCGACGGTGGCGTCCGCCAGCGCCCAGCTGTTGCGGTCGGCGGTGCGCAGCCAGTTCTGCCAGCCGACGAGAACTTGCGCGAAGGACTGTGGTGGGAAGTTCAGGTTGACGACGTCGACGTCTTTGGTGGGGAACGTGGCGAAGGTCAGCGCGGTCGTCACACCGAAGTTGCCGCCCCCGCCGCCGCGCAGCGCCCAGAACAGGTCGGGGTTGTTGGCGGCGGACGCGGTGACCGCCTGGCCGCTGGGCAGCACCACCGACGCGGAGGTCAACTGGTCACAGAGCAGGCCGGCGTGCCGCGACTGGGCCCCCATGCCGCCGCCCAGCGCGTGCCCCGCGGCACCGACCGACGGACAGGTGCCGGTGGGGACGCCCCGGCCGGCCGCCGCCAGGGTCCGGTGCATCGTGTACAGGCTCGTGGCCGGCGTCACCGTCACCTGTCCCGTGGCGGCGTCGTAGTTGGCGTCCCCGGGCAGCTGGCGCAGGTCGAGCACCATGGCGCCGTTGGCGGTGGACGCGCCGATATAGGAGTGCCCGCCGCTGCGGGGGGCGACCTTGAGATTGTGGGCGGCCGCGAATGCCATCGCCTTCTGCACGTCGGCCGCCGACGTCGGGGTGACGACCGCCGCGGGCGTCAACCCGTTGTAGTTGGTGTTGAAAACCTGTTTGGCCCCAGCGAATTGGGGGCTGTCTGGAAGCAGCACCTTCCCGCCGAGCGCGGTCGACAGGCTCTCCCAGCCGGTAGCTCTCGGATCGGCGGCGACCCGGGGTGCGCCGAGGACCGCGCCGGTGGCCAACGCCCCGACGGCGCCCCGCAGGAACGCCTGCCGCGAGAATTCACGCGCCATCGTCGGACTCCCGCGATTGCGTCATGCCCCGAATTGTCGACCACGAAAAGCGCGGTGCCGCATGACGTGTCGGGGGGTGATCCAAACGTGCCCGAACCGTTACCCGGCGCCCTTGCCGTTGTCGACCCGATAGACGGCGCCGTGGATCGCGGCAGCGGCGTCGCTGGCGAGGAAGGCGATCACGTTGGCCACGTCGAGCGGTTGCATCATTCCGCGCGGTGACGCGGTGCGCAGGATCAGGTCGTAGTTGGGATTGTCCGGCGCGCTGAACTGTTCTATCTGCGGGGTGAGCATGCCGCCGGGGCATACCGCGTTGACGCGCAACCGATCCGCGGTGTACTCCACGGCCAACGCGCGGGTGAGACCGACCAGGCCATGCTTGGCGGCGCAGTAGCCGGCCGAATACGCCTGGCCCTCGACCCCGGCGATGGAGCTGACGTTGACGATGTTTCCGCCGCGTTCCAGCAGCTGCGGCAGCGCCGCCCTGCACAGGTAGAACGGCCCGTTGAGGTTGACCGCGAGGTCTTGGTCCCAATCGTCGTCGGTCATCGACTCCGTGCGGCGCATCTGGTGGCGCCCGGCGACGTTGACGAGAATGTCCAGGCCGCCGAATTCACGCACGCACCGCTCGACCGCGTCCCGGCATGCCCGCACCGAACCGATGTCCACCAAGGCAAAGCCGCCGCGCTCCACCCCGGCGAATACCTCAGCCAGGCGATCGGTGTCACGACCGATGCCGAAAACCGTTGCGCCCAGGCGGGAGAACAGTTTGGCCGTTTCGGCACCCAGGCCCGACGACGCTCCGGTCACCAGCGCCACTCTGTCCTGTAGTGCGGCCATGCCGAGTCCCGTCACTGATATGACCGCAATCGCAGCAGGGTACCGCGTCGAACTTGTGGTGGCGCAAACGCTCGCGGCACGTATCTGGCGGCTGTGTCCGCAAGGATTCGCTCGACCCGGAAGCGGCGTTGGATTCGGCGTGCAGTGATCAGCGCGAGGAGGCCGATGGCCTGCCTGCCCAGCGCGATCCGGGTCGTCCGCTTCCGCCAGCCGGGCGCCGTCGAGGCCGCGCGCCGCCCGAAGTGGTAGCCGACGCACGTTGCCGCCGCGAGCGCGGCGAGCGCCGCGATAACCGTCACGTGTCGAGCGTCCTGCGTCGCCGTCGCGGGAAGGTCACGCCGGGGCTACACCTCGGCCACCAAGTGCGGGCTGCGCGCACGTCGGCTGCGGAAGACCACCCACCTCATCGCGGTGTAAATGAACACCGCCTCACAAACCCCCGCCGCCAGTCGCGACAGCTGGTATTGGGCTCCGAGGGCCGTCAGCGCGGTGGTCACCCCGAGAATGAATGCCGCGTAGTTGACGGCCACCACGTCGACGTAGGTCGCGACCTGCGGACCGACGGGCGCGTGGGACCGGAAGTTGACGGTGCGGTTGAGCACGTAGCTCAGCGTCAACGTGCATCCGTACGCCACGGTGACGGCGACCGGCACCGGGAGGCCGAGCGCCCCGCGCAAGCCCGTGAGGATCGTCAGGTCGACGCCGAAGGTCAGGCCGTTGATCACGCACAAGCCGACAAACGTCGGCGCGACGATGGCCGCCAGCCCCAACGGCAACCGGCCGGCGAACGCCCCACACCAGTGTGCGAACCGGGCGGCCGCGCGTGATTGGCCGGCCGACGGTTCCACTGACACCTGAGCACCGTGACATGCCCAGGTATCTACCGCGTGATCAGTTGGCCAACTGTGGTCAACTGATGCAATCTTCACTGCAGCGGATTGGGCTGCGGACGAGATGCGTCAGTGCGGGCGTGGCCGGTGGCCACGACCGAGCCTCTAGGTGGCGCAGGGATATTGCCCGTTGAACACACAATTCGCCGGGGGCGTGAAGGTGCCGGTCAGCAGCCCTCGTAGGCCGCCCGTGGCCGAACCACCGGGTGCGATGGTGCGATTCCAATTCGCCGGGGTGAGAACGTAGTGCGTGCCGGATTGCGTAATAGTGCTATTCCACGTGTGCACCACCGATTCGCCTGCCGGTAAGTCGAAATCGAGCCGCCAATCGGTCATCGGCGCCGCGCTCGAGTTCATGATGGCGAAGCGAGCGATGAAACCGGTCTGCCACGCGTGGTCAACCGACAGCGTCGCCGTGGCCGCAGCCGCGTTGGCCGCGGGGGTGCCGGTGAGCGCGAACATGACAGCCAGCAGACCCGACACGGTGAGGTGAAGCGCTGGGCGCCAGCGTTTCACGTAGTTTTCCAAGGCGGCCATGGCACCAACACTAGGCCGGACACTCGGTATCAGCCGGCGCGGCGCGGCTAAGCTGCCGTACCTTTGCCCAACTGAAACCGTCGTGAAATTTTTGCCTCGAGCCGCCCTTGGTCATGTATCGGTCATGGGGCCGGCCGGTGTAGTCACACGGTCACCGCCCTGCTGGATAAACGCTTGTCGCGCGGCACGAAAGGCGGGTGACCTCAAGCAACGAGCTTGCGCTTCGACGGCGACCCGCAAGCTCGCCGTGGGCTGCAGAAGCCAGCCGGCGTCGATGGCCCGGCGTGCGCCGTCGATGGCCTCCGGTGGCTGAGCTGCAAGGCGTTTGGCAAAAACCTCCACCGCAGGTTCCAGACGGTTTTCGGGTACGACACGATTGGCAAGCCCGACGTTCAGCGCTTCGGTGGCATCGATGACTTCCCCGAGTAGCACCATTTGCCGCGCACGGGCCTCCCCGATGAGTCGCGGCAGACGAAACGTGGCCCCCATATCGGGCAGCAAGCCGTAGCGTGTTTCAGTGAGGCCGACCCGTGCGTTGTCCGCGAAAATCCGGAAGTCGCAGGCGATCGCCAACTGCAGTCCGGCGCCGTAGGCGTGACCGCGAACCGCAGCGACGCTCGGGCAGCGCAGGTTGGGAATGAATTCGAAGACGCCGGCCAACCGCAGGCCAAGCTCGATCGTCTCTTCGTCGGGCGCGCCGGTGCCGAACTGCGGGAGAATCGTTGACATGGCTTCGGCCAGGTCGAGGCCGGCAGAAAAAGACGTTCCGGCGCCCGTCACCACGAGGCAGCGCAACGTTGCGTCGGCCAACAGATGCTTGCTCAGGTCGCGCAGATCGTCACGCATCCGCTCGTTCTGCGCGTTGAGCTTGGTCGGTCGGTTCAGGGTCAGCGTGCCCACGTCAGCGCGGCGTTCATAAACGATGGTGGCGTAGTCGTGGTTCATGCGCGGGGTGGCTTCCTGACCGGTGATTCACAGGTCCGGGGATCCCGACATGCCAGGGGTGACAGGGCGAACCCGAGATGTTTGAGTTTGTGCGGGTTGATCACCGAGCGGATGGTGCAGATGGCCCCGCCATAGACGTCCAGGCTGAGCACGTTGATCAGCGCGCCGTCGGAGTCGAAGGCCAACATCCCCGGTTGTCCGTTGACCTGCGAACGCTGAAGTCGCACACCAAGACTGCGGTAGCCACGCATAATCGCGGCCACGACCCGGTGGACGCGGTGTCGGCCGAATATCGGTCGTGGCAGTCCGCGCCCGATGCCACCCCCGTCGCCGTAGAAAGCCACATCCTCGGCCAGCCAGTTCACCAGATCGTCCAAATCTCCATTCTCGGCTGCGGCGAAGAACCGTTGTGCGAGTTGATTCTGACGTGCGGTGTCGGCGTCGAATCGACGCCGACCGGCGGCGATGTGTCGACGAGCCCTATTGAGCAATTGGCGGCAATTGGCCGGCGTCTTGTCGACGATGCGGGCGATGTCATCGTAGTCGTAGGCGAAGACCTCGCGGAGCAAGAAAACGGCTCGCTCGACCGGTGACAGCGTCTCCAGCAGCACAAGAAATGCCATCGACAGCGAGTCCGATACCACGGCCAACTCAGCGGCGTCGGGAAGTGCCGGCGTCAGTAGCGGCTCGGGAAGCCAAGGGCCAAAGTAATTTTCGCGCCGGGCGCGCACTGAGCGCAGCTGGTCGATCGCCAGCCGGGTGGTGATCGTCGTCAGCATCGACCGCGGCGACTCGACGTGGTGGCCGCGCTGTAAGTAGTCGAGGTAGCGCAAGTATGTCCCCTGCACCACGTCCTCGGCATCGCTGACGCTGCCCAGCATTCGGTAGGCGATGGAGAAGAGCAGCGGCCGCAGATCGGCGTAATCCTCGTGCCCTTCGGAGCCCTCCCCGGGCGAATGGTTGGTCGATGGTTGAGTCGTCACGTTCTGTAGACGATCGGGCCGTCAAAGATGTGACAGGCAGGGTCATTCCAGCCGCGGGGCGATGTCACATCCGGCGCCCGTCGTTCGTCTAAAAGTGGTCCGCTCACAAGGGGAAGGAAGAAAAATGAATGCTGCGCTGTGGGCCGCACAAATCGTCCTGGCCGGGGCATTCGCCCTGTCCGGCACCGCCAAAATCACCCTCAGCCGACAACGGCTGTTGGACACCGGTCAAACCGGCGTCGCCATGTTTCCCATGCCGGTCGTGCGTTTCACCGCTGCGTCGGAAATACTCGCAGCGGTAGGACTGATCGCGCCCGGGCTTACGGGGCTTGGACTGATCTGGACGCCGCTGGCAGCGGCAGGCCTGTGCGTAGTGATGATCGGGGCGGCATGGGCCCATACTCGCCTGCACGAACCCCGCGCGGTCGCGGTCAACATCGTGCTGTTCGGTCTAGCACTATTCGTGGCGCTCTGCCGAGCGGCGCTGCTGCACTGAGTCGCTCGAGCAGCGCCAGACGCAGCAACTCGCCGGTGTGGAATCAACGAGCCCGGGCCCAGATTACCGAGCGTCGGGTCCGTGTCGGCGTTGCACGGCGCCGGCTGCCGAGACCGACTGTCCGCCAGAGGTTTCGGCAGCTTCGCGGGCTAAGTCCTCGAGGCCACGCAGGATGAGGTGTATTCCGAAGTCGAATTCGTCCGTGTGGTCACAGACCGCCAGCAGGTGTGCCGATTCGGCCGCGTAGCGCAAACCGGCGTCCCGCAGTTCGTCGCGGCGCTCGTGCAGGCCGCCGAGGTCCTGTCCGCTGAAGGTGGGGCCGACCGACACTTCACGCAGCACGGTGCCGACCAGGAAGGCGAACACCGCACGGAAACCGCGCACTGACTGCTCGGGTGTCAGGCCCGCCCGCCGCAGCACACCGAGAGCGGCGTCAGTGTTCGCCAGGCTGGTCATGGAACCGAGCTCGCGGGTCAACAGCAGCGTCGCCGCTCGCGGGCGACGTGCAGCGGCCCGACGAAAAGCGTTGGCGCCCGCCAGCATGTCGGTCTGCAGATCGCCCGTGGGCTCAACGGATTCCAGATTCTCCAAGAAGTGCAGTGCGATGCCATCAAGGAGCGCCTCGCGGCTGTCGACGTAGTTATACAAGCTCATCGGGTCCACCGCGAGTTCGACCGCGATGCGGCGCATGGTCAGCGCGTCCGGACCGAGTTCCTCGAGCAACCCGGACGCGACCTCCAGGACCTTGTCGCGGGACAGCACCGGGGCTCCCCGCGGTCGTCCGCGTCGCGGAACCGACTTAGACCGTGCTGCCCGGTGCCGCTCACCTGCCATGGCCGCCATTCTCCCAACACTCTCGGAAATCTACGCCGTAGGTATTGCTTTAATCTACACCGTAGATTTACGGTAGAGCGAGCCAACGCTGAGTTGCAACAAATGCACGCGCCGGCACCCGTTGGGTTCGCGATGTCGAGGAGTGCCGGTGACGGTCCAGCGCTACACATCACTTGTGGCTACGTCACGATCCCGACTGTCATGCTGCGAGCCGATCGGGAAGGCAATACGCGAGCACCCACCGGGGGGGTTCGGCACCGGCCTCAACCTCAACTGTCATCAATTCGCCCTGCACTTCGATCATTGCGGCGGCAACGAACTAGAGAGGATTCCATGAGCCAGTTATTCGGCCGGATAGCGCAAATCGGATACGTCGTTCGCGACATCGAGGAATCGATGCGGCGCTGGGTCAGCTACGGAGTGGGGCCGTGGTTTTACGTCGAGAACGTCGCTGTCGACTACTTCAGATACCGCGGCCAGGACTCGGCGCTGGAAATGAGTGTGGCACTCGCCAACTCCGGCGATGTCCAACTCGAACTCATCCAGCAGCGCAACAACGCGCCCTCGGCATACCAAGACTTCATCAAGTCCGGCCGCGACGGCGCCCAACACATCGCGTACTGGACACACGACTTCCAAGGCCTGTACGACCGGGCCCTCGAGTCCGGGTTCACCGTTTTGCACGAGGGATCGATCGGCGGCGAAAAGGGCCGATTCGCCTACTTCGACACCGAATTCGACCAAGGCACAATTATCGAGATCAGTGACATCAGCGGGCCAAAGGGCCAGCTGTTCAAGTACATCCGCGACATCGCCGCCGGCTGGGACGGCACCGACCCCATCCGGGTGATCGGATGACCACGACCCCGATGCCCTACCCCGACCTGAACGTCCTACCATCCGAACTACGCGAGGCGGTCGAAAGCCGCGGATCGATCAACGTCTACCGCATGGTCACCCACAGCCCCGGGCTGGCGCCCTCGTTTCTGACGATGGCCACCGACATGTTCCTCCGCAACGAACTCCCGCCCAAGTGGCGGGAGCTGGCGATACTGCGCGTGGGATTCCGATACCGTGCCGGCTACGAAACCCACCATCACGTCGCGATCGGGCGTGCAATCGGGCTGAGCGACAAAGCAATTGCCGCCGCGGAATCCGGCAATACGGACGGGCTCGATGATGACGCGGCCACCATCGTGCGACTGAGCGATTTGCTGCTTGACAACCACACCCTCAGCGAGGCCGAGCGCGCCGAGGCGCTGGACGTATTCACCATCGACCAGCTGGCGGCATTTGTGCTCACAGTGGGCTTCTACCAACAGGTTTGCAACTTCCTGAACGTCTTCGGCGTCACCCCTGAATAAGAAGGCGGGCAGCTGTGAGCCGGGGGCGTCTGCAGGACAGGATCGGCTACACCGCGCAATTCCTCGCCTCCGACGAAGCGCGGTTCATCACCGGCGTGACCATCCCTCTCGATGGCGGTTTCCTCATCTGAATCGGGCCGCGATCGTACGGCCGCTCTGCCCGGCACTGAACTCCTGCGCGGCATGTGGTTGAGCCTCTGCACCAACGAATACCGGCGGCGCCAGCAGTACAGAGGACCGCGAGGCTCTACAAGCCCCGATGAACGCCGACTACCTCGCCATGTTGGTGAACCGCGACAAATGCAGCTGATGCGCGACAGTCACCGTCTTGGTGGGGCCGTTACGGTGTTTGGCGAGAATGAAATCCGCCTCTCCCGCGCGTGGATCGTCGCGCTCGAACGCGTCCGGCCGGTTCAGCAGGATCACCATGTCCGCATCCTGCTCCAGTGACCCCGACTCACGCAGGTCCGACAACATCGGCTTCTTGTCGGTGCGCTGCTCGGGTCCGCGGTTGAGCTGGCTGATCGCGACGACGGGAACCTCGAGCTCCTTGGCCAAAAGCTTGAGTTGGCGCGAGAATTCCGACACCTCGAGCTGCCGCGACTCGACCTTCTTCCCCGACGACATCAGCTGCAGATAGTCGACCACGACCAGGCGCAGATCGGACTTCTGCCGCAGCCGGCGCGCCTTGGCGCGGATCTCCATCATCGTCAGGTTCGGTGAGTCGTCGATATACAATGGCGCCTCGCTGATTTCGCTCATCCGCCGCGCCAGCCGCGTCCAGTCTTCGTCGCTCATGCGACCGGACCGCATGTCGGCGAGCTTGATCTTCGCTTCCGCCGACAGCAGTCGCATGACGATCTCGGACTTGCTCATCTCCAGCGAGAAGATGACGCTGGCCATGCGGTGCTTGATCGAGCACGACCGCAAAAAATCCAGTCCTAGCGTCGATTTGCCCACTCCAGGCCTGGCCGCCACGATGATCATCTGCCCCGCGTGCAGGCCGTTGGTCACCTCGTCGAGCTCGGTGAAGCCGGTCGGCACGCCACGCGCGACGCCCCCGTTCGAGGCGATCGCGTCGATCTCGTCCATGGTCGGCTGCAGCAGATCCTCGAGCGGGACGAAATCCTCGGACGTGCGCCGCTCGGCGACCTCGTAGATCTCGGCCTGCGCGCGGTCGACCACCTCGGCCACGTCGGCGCCCTCGGCGCCCGCGTAGCCGTACTGCACGACCCGCGTACCGGCCTCCACGAGGCGCCGCAGGAGCGCCTTCTCGGCCACGATGGTCGCGTAGTAGCTCGCGTTGGCCGCGGTCGGCACCGTCGAGATCAGCGTGTGCAGATACGGTGCCCCGCCGATGCGGCGCAACAGGTTGCGGCGGTCCAGCTCGGCGGCGACCGTCACCGCGTCGGCCGGCTCGCCACGTCCGTAGAGGTCCAGGATCGCGTCGTAGACATTCTGATGGGCGGGGCGATAGAAGTCGCCGGGCCTTAGCCTTTCCAGCACATCGGCGATGGCGTCCTTGCTCAGCAGCATGCCGCCCAGGACGGCCTGCTCGGCCGCCAGATCCTGCGGTGGCTGTCGCCCGAAGTCCTCGCTCGGCGGCGAGGAATCCATGCTCGACGCCAAGTCATCGACGACCGCCACGGATTCCCTCCTCCCCTGAGTCACGCATCCGAACGTATATTCGATATTCGACGTTGAGCGTAGGTCAAGGTCCCGACAACCTGCGCCTCACAGCACCCACACGCCCGGCGCCGGGACGACGTTAAACGTTGCTGGCCACTAGGCAAAGGGGGTGCTGTTCATGAAGCTGTGCATCGTGTGTGCATATCTGTCGACACCTGTGTTGAGCGGGGTGTGGAGAACCTGTGGATTAATGCGAACGGTGGGAACATCGGTGCAGATACCGGCCATACAACGCCCTCGAATTCGTGTGGACAAGAATCTCTCCGGCGTGTCGGGCCAGGTTACTGCCCCGGGCGTGTTGGTTTTCCGCCGCGTTTTCCCAGCGTTACGGGCCGGTAAAGCGGGCCGGCGAAATACACCCCAGAAAGTGTTCGCCAGGGAGCTTGTCCGCGACCCGCATCAGCCGAATGCGGCCGGGCAGGTAGCACACACACACACACACAAAGCCCGGCGGCGACTCATCGGGGCCACCGCCGGGAAAGCGTCAACGACGGGCGGTCAGCCCTGCGCGACGACCTCGAGCGCGACCTCGACGTCGACCTCGGGGTGCAGGTGCACCGCCACCGGGTGAGTCCCGAGGGCCTTGATGTGCGACTTGGGCAGCCGCACGATCCGCTTGTCCAGGTTGGGCCCGCCGGCCTTCTTGATCGCCGCGACCACATCGCCGGCGGTTACCGAGCCGAACAGCTTGCCGGAATCGGCCGCGGTCTTCACCGGCAGCGAGACCGGACCGAGCGCCTCGATCGCGGTCTTGAGTTCGTTCGCGTGCCCGAGGTCGCGCACCGCCTTGGTCTCGCGCGCCCGGCGGATGTCGTCGGCCTGCCGCTGCGCGCCGCGGGAGGCGACGATCGCCATGCCGCGCGGCAGCAGGAAGTTGCGGCCGTAACCGTCCTTGACCTCGACCGTGTCGCCGACCGAACCCAGGTGGTCGACGTCAGCCGTCAGAATCAGCTTCATCGTTTCGTACTTTCGGTAGGCCTGCGGCGACTATCGCGCCGAGGAGGTGAAGGGCAGCAGTGCCACCTCGCGGGCATTCTTTACCGCGATGGCGATGTCGCGCTGGTGCTGCACACAGTTGCCGGTGACGCGCCGCGCGCGGATCTTGCCGCGCTCGCTGATGTAGGTGCGCAGCAGCGCGGTGTCCTTGTAGTCGATCGCTTGATCCTTCTTGGCGCAGAACACACACTTGCGTGCCTTGACCGGCTTTTCCGGAGCCGGCCGGCGCTTGTTGGACTTGGCCATGTCTGTCTTTCTTTCCGTTCTCTGTTACTGAAGTTTCGTGAATCAGAAGGGCGGTTCGTCGTCTCCGCCACCGAACGAGCCCGAGGCGGGCGCACTGCCCCACGGGTCGTCCGCGGGTGCGTTGCTCGCGGGCGCCGACTGCTGGCGAGATCCGCCGCCACCACCGCCACCACCGAAGCCCCCGCCGCCACCGCCGCTGCGGCTGGCCTTGTTGACCTTGGCGGTGGCATACCGCAGCGAGGGTCCGATCTCGTCGACCTCGACCTCGAACACGGTGCGCTTCTCGCCTTCCCGGGTCTCAAAGGAGCGCTGCTTGAGCCGGCCCGTGACGATCACCCGGGCACCCCGCGTGAGGCTTTCCGCGACGTTCTCGGCGGCTTCCCGCCAGATGTTGCACCGCAGGAACAGCGCCTCGCCGTCTTTCCACTCCCCGCTCTGCCTGTCGTAGATCCGGGGTGTCGACGCCACGGTGAAGTTCGCGACGGCGGCACCCGACGGGGTGAACCGCAATTCGGGGTCGGCGGTCAGGTTTCCGACAACAGTGATAGTGGTGTCACCGGCCACAGTTTCCTCCTCGGTCCACGCTGCTTCTCGCCGCTCGGGTGGTGGGTGTCATGAGCGTACTTTCGCTGAGCTCCCCACAGCCTAGGCAGCTGCGCCGACACGAAGCGCGCGGCGCAGCCAAGGCTGTTAGTGCTTGTCGGTGCGCATCACCTTGGTGCGCAGTACCGACTCGTTGAGGCTGAGCTGGCGGTCGAGCTCGGATACCGTCGCCGGCTCGGCTTTCAGGTCGACGACGACGTAGATGCCTTCGGCGTGCTTGGCGATCTCGTAGGCCAGGCGGCGCCGGCCCCAGATATCGACCTTGTCGACGGAGCCACCATCCTTGCGGACGACGTTGAGGAACGTCTCCAGGGACGGGGCCACGGTGCGTTCGTCGAGCGTGGGGTCAAGAATGACCATGATTTCGTATGGACGCATGGAAACCTCACCACCTCCTCTGGTCTCAAGCGGCCACGGACATTCCGTGGCAGGAGGGTCGCCTGCGTCGGCAACCGCACCAGGCTACCGGATAACGGGCTGACCAGAAAAATCCGGCCATCGGGGCAACATCGCAACGGCCGGGCGTTCTGCCGGCGCGCGCTACGCCTGCCCGGCGGCGCTCGCCACGGCGGGTTGCTCGTCGGCGTGCCCGGACTCCTGGCCGGTCGGGCGGCGCGACCCGGCCGGCCGCAGCCAGTCCGGCAGCCACCCGGGCGGGTCGTCGGGTGCGCGGTCGAACGGTCCGCCGCCCGGATCGTCCACCCGCCCGCCCCATCGCACCAAATCCTCCCCAGGACGGTAGATTTGGCGAATCACCAACGCGCACAACACGATAACCGCGATGTCGCGCAGCAGCACCGTCGTGGTGAAGAACTGCTCGGGCAGCGAGCGGTTGGGGTTGCCGTACAGGTAATACATCCGCGGCACCCACACCAGCGCGTCCACGGTCATCCACGCCAGCAACACCCGGCGATGCGGCAGTGCGAGCACCGCCAGCGGCACCAGCCACAGCGAGAACTGCGGGCTCCACACCTTGTTGGTCAGCAGGAAGGCCGCAACCAGCAGGAACAACAGCTGCGCCACCCGCGGCCGCCGCGGTGCGGTCAGCACGATGAACGCGATTGCAACGCAACACGAGATGAACAGCACCGCGACCACGGTGTTGAGCACCGTCGGCGGCTGCCAGAACCCGAGCCTGGAATCGAATCCCCGCCAGCCGGTGAAGGACTTGATCACGTTGTACAGCGAGTCCATGTCGTCCCCGCGACGCGTGTTGAGCCGGAAGAACTCCGACCAGCCGCGCGGAAAGAACACCAGCACGGGCACGTTCACCAACAGCCAGGTCGCCGCGGCCGCCACCGCGGTGCGGACCCACGCGCGCAGCCGCCCGGTCCGGATGCCCAGCAGCAGCATCGGCCCCAGGAACAGCAGCGGATACAGCTTGGCCGCGGCGCCCAACCCGATCAGCACGCCCGCCGACACCGGTTTTCGCCGCGCCCAGGCCAGTAGCCCGGCCATCGCGAATCCCGTTGCCAGCGCATCGAAATTCGTGAATGCCTGAAAGATCAATATCGGCGAGCCGGCCACCAGGGCCGCATCCCAGATCCGTCGCCCGGCCAGGCCCGCGCTCGCCCACACGGTGGCCAGCCATGCGAGCGCCAGCCCGAATGCCGCGACGTTGAAGAACATCACCACCTCGGCCACCACCGGAAGCGGGCCAAGCTTGCTCAGCGCGGTGTAGGTCTTGGCCAGGGCCATCGACACATACTGATAGACCCCGGTCAGCACCGGATACTCCATGTAGCGCACCGCGGGCCTGCCGTCGTAACGGATCTGCTGGGCACCGCTCGAGTCGGTCTCGACCCAGCTCGACTTGTAGGGAAACTTGCCCTGGCTCAACAACTCTGCGCCGTAGAGCGGCACGATGTCGGAATAGCACAACTCGTAGTACGCGCGCTGGTTGTCCCAGTTCGCCACCCGCTGATCAGCCGTTCCGGTGCCGGTGCTCTGCAGACACGCCGACTTGGTCGACCAGCCCAGCGCCAGGAAGACCAGCGCGATCATGAACATCACCCGCAGCGGGGTCATCAGCCGGGTCCGGCCGATCAGCGCGTGCCGGCCCACCGGTCCGCCGACGACGTCGGCGAGCGCGGCGCCCAGGAAGTCGTTGCGGCTCGGGCAATCCCGGTTGTCGGCGCTGCGCCGGTCCGCGGCCGCCCGCTGCGGTGATGTGGTGGCGCCATGCTCGGCGGCGCCGGTCACGGCGGAGGCGTCGGTCACGGCGCAGGCGGCGGCGCTTGGGGACCGCCCGGCGGGACGCCACCGCCCGGGGCGCCACCAGCGGGGCCGCCCGGCTCCGGCCCGCCCGGCGCGCCGCCGGGTGCCGGTGGCGCCGCGGTGATCGTCGTGGGCGGACCGACCGGGATGGTGATGCCCGGCGCCACTTCGATGGTGGGCTGGATGACGGTTTCCGACGGCGGCGGGGGCGGCGGGGGCGCCACCGGCACGCCCGCGTAACCGCCGATCTCCGTCGGCTTGGGGAAGGATTCGTTGGAGTTGCCCTTGAGCGCGCCGTCCATCGTGGACTTCCAGATGTCCGATGGCAGCCCCGAGCCGTAGACCGGTCCGCCCGAAGCCGTGACCAGCGGGCTGTCTCCTTTGACCGTGCCCACCCACACGGCCGTCGACAGCGACGGCGTGTAACCCACCATCCACGCGTCCTTGTTCGAGGTGGTGTCGCCGAGCTGGGTGGTGCCCGTCTTCGCCGCCGACGGCCTGCCGCCGGCCAGGGCGTGACCCCGCGAATAGCTGGCGATCGGCGCCATGGCCGCGGTGACGTTGTCGGCGACGGCCTTGGGGATGCGCTGCTCGCCCTTGTTGTCGGAATTGGCGGCGTCGAACAGGACCTGGCCGTCGGAGTTGACGACCTTTTGCACGAAGTGCGGGCGGTGGTAGACGCCGGAGGCCGCCAGGGTGGCATACGCCGAGGCCATGTCAAGGACCCGGGTTTGGTACTGGCCCAACACAACTCCGTTGTTCGGCGGTCCGCCTTTGCCGTCTTCGGACAGGGTGTGGTCCACCCCCGGGAAGCCGGCGGCGACGCCGGCCTGGTGTGCTGCGTCGGCGACGGCCTGCGGTCCTCCCTTGAGCTTGAGCATCAGCCGGTAGTAGGAGGTGTTCAGCGACATCTTCAGCGCCTGGGCGAGGTTGCACGTCCCGCAGCTCTCGCCCTCGACGTTGGTGATCTTGATGCCGTCGACCGTCAGCGGCGAGCTGTCCACCTGGTAACCCAGGCCGATGCCCTGCTCGAGCGCGGCGACCAAGGCGAACACCTTGAACGACGACCCGGTCTGCAGCCCGGCCTGAGCGAAGTCGAACCCGTTGGCGTCGGTGCCGCCGAAGTACGCACGTATCGCGCCGTCGTGGGGGTCGACCGAGACCACCGCCGATCGCATATCGGGGTCTTGGCCGTCGAGGTACTTCGACACCGCCTTCTCCGCCGCCTGCTGGGCCTTCGGGTCGATGGTGGTGGTGACCTGCAGGCCCTGGGTGTTCAGGGTCCGCTCGTCGATGTTGAACAGCTCCATCAACTCTTTGGTCACCTGACGCTCGATCAGCCCGTTGGGTCCGGTCGTCTGGTTCTGTGCGCGCGCCTCATCGGGCGGCACGGTCGGCGGGAACTCCTGTGCGGAACGGTCGCTCGGGGACAACGCCTTGGTTTCCACCATGCCGTCGAGCACCCACGCCCAGCGGGCGCGGGCCCCCTGCGGGTCGATCGCCGGGTCCAGTGAGGACGGCCGCCGGATCAGCGCGGCCAGCAGCGCGCCCTCGGAGACCGTGAGCTGTTCGACGGGTTTGTTGAAGTAGGCCTTGGCCGCGGCCGAGATCCCGTAGGCGCCCCGCCCGAAGTAGATGATGTTCAGATAGGCCTGCAGCACATCGTCTTTCGACCACTCCCCCGACATCTTGGTGGCGATGACGAGTTCCTTGGCCTTGCGCATCAGGCCGCTGATTCCGTGCTGGGCCGAACCCACCAGCGCGTTCTTCACGTACTGCTGGGTGATCGTCGACCCGCCCTGCAGGTCGCCGCTGCCGAACAGGTTGTTGTTCAGCGCGCGCACGAATCCGCTCAGGTCGAATCCCGGGTTGGAGTAGAAGTTGCGGTCCTCGGCGGCGATCACCGCCTGGCGCACATGCACTGGCACCTGGTTGATGTTGACGTCGACCCGATTGCCTTCCGGCGGAATGATCTTGGCGATCTCGGAGCCGTCGCTGGCCAGGATGGTCGAAACCTGGTTGGTGCGAAGGTCACCCGGCTTGGGGATGTCGACGATGAAGTACGCCATCGCGAACGTGACGATCGGCAGCAGCACCAGCACCGCCGCGCCGATGTACGCCCCGCGCCGGACCCACAGCCAGTTGATCCGCTCGGTCCATGCCCAGTCGCGCCACGGCGGGATGGGCCGCCCACCGGAGCCACCGTCTCCCCCCGGGCGCGGGGGCCGCGGCGGAGGGGGCGGGCCGCCGGACGGGCCACCGCCGAGGCCGGCCCGCTCGCGCCGGCCCGGCGCCGGACGCCGGGCATCCAGTGCCGCCTTGACCTCGTCGAGCGCGTCGCGCCGCAACGGAGTCGACGGCGGGCCGGCGAGTGCGGCCTTGACTTCCTCGATGGGATCGGCGCGCCGGGGCGCCCGGTCGTCGGTGACCGGCGGCAGGATCGTCGTCATCCGATCGTCGGGCGGGGACTGGCGCCGACGGCTGATCGCCGGCGGCGCCTCCCGGCGTTCGGGCGCCCGGGGGTCGGCGTCCGGACGCTCCCCAGCACTCTTCCCGCCACGCTCAGTCCCCGGCCCACGTTCATCTCCGGACGACTGGCTATGGCGCCCTTCGTTATTCAATGGCCGTGCGGGCGTTGTTGCGTGCCGTCCGCGAACGGCCGGTGCCTCGGGGAGGAGGTGCCGTGCGCGCCGCTCCGAGCACATATGACTTCACGAGATGGTTCCAGCTGCAGGTCCGGCATACCTCGACCACATGGACGGCGAACTCCTCGAAGCGGGTCGCCAGCATCACCAACTCTTCGGCCGTGCGCGCCGAGCCCGACACCGCGCCGAGGTGCTCCCCGAACACCCACGACACCAGCGTGAGTTGCTCCTTGCGGCAGATCGGACACATGACCTGACTGGGCTTCCCATGAAACTTGGCGGCGCGCAGCAGATACGGGTTCGCGTCACACACCTCGGACACACCGGTGCGGCCCGAGTACACCTGGGCCAGCAGTGAGCGCCGCCGGAGCGCGTAGTCCACCACCTGTCGCTGCAGTCGCACGCCCACCAGAGTACGTCTCGATCCCGACCGTGGATACGCAACCGAACCGTGGCGCTCCGCCCGGGGCCCTCGACGGTGGTGTTCCGCGCCGAACCGGGATCCGGACTTCTACGATCGTCCCCGTGGCGAAATGGCTGGGGATCCCGTCGGCCGGCGGGGTGCCGACGACGACCCGTGCCAAGGACACCGACCGCCAGGACACCTGCACGGTCCTGGACGGCGCCCTGGCCGACGGCGAGCTCACCGCCGAGGAGCACCGGCAGCGGGTCAGCGCGGCCACCAAGGCGGTGACATTGGGCGACCTGCGCGCCCTGGTGGGCGATCTGCAGTCGAGCGCCGGACGGCAACCGCCCGACGTCGACGCGCGGCCGAAGGGAGCGCGAGCCCGCGGGTGGGCAGTGCCGGCCGCCGCCCTCGTCGCGTCGGTGGTGCTGGGCATGGGCATCGGGTGGGGGCTCTCCGGGAACACCCGCTCGCCGCTGGACTTCACCACCGACCCGGGGGCCAAGCCGGACGGGGTGAGTGCCGTGGTGCTGACACCGCCCACCCAGCTGCACTCGGTCGGCGGGCTCACCGGGCTGCTCGAGCAGATGCGCCGACGATTCGGGGACACCATCGGCTACCGGCTGGTGATCTACCCGACCTATGCGGCGTTGGACCGCCCGGACCCCGCCGACGACCGGCGGGTGCTGGCCTACACCTACCGCGGCGGCTGGGGCGATCCGACCAGCTCGGCCAAGAGCCCCTCGGACGGTCCGGCGCCCGTCGACCTGAGCAGATTCGACGTGACGAAAACCGTGGGCATCATGCGTGGCGGCGCCGAGACCCTGCGCATGAAGGCGTCCGACGTCAAAACCGCCTACCTGATCGTCGAGCCGGCGACCGACCCGACCACGCCGGGCGCGCTGTCCCTGTCGCTGTACGTCTCCAGCGATTACGGCGGCGGGCACATCTCCTTTTCCGGCGACGGCACCGTCAAGCAGCTGATTCTGCCGTCGTAACGGCGCGTTCGACAGCCGTACACCGCGGCGAACTGCGGGCCAACAGTCGGTGGTGTTGTGGCTAATATATCGAGACGATACGATTGCGCGAGGCGTCGGACCGTCGTAACCAGCCGCGCAAATCTTTCATCAGGGAGGTGATTCGATTGCTGGAGCTTGCCATCCTGGGTCTCCTGATCGAATCGCCCATGCACGGCTACGAGTTGCGGAAGCGGCTGACCGGTCTGCTCGGTGCGTTCCGTGCGTTCTCGTACGGATCGCTCTACCCGGCCCTGCGGCGCATGCAGGCCGAAGGGCTGATTGCCGAGAACGCCGCCCCGGCCGGCACGCCGGTCCGGCGGGCACGGCGCGTCTACCAGCTGACCGACGAGGGCCGGAGGCGCTTCGGGGAGCTGGTGGCCGACACCGGCCCCCACAACTACACCGACGACGGCTTCGGGGTACACCTGGCCTTCTTCAACCGGACTCCGGCAGAGGCGCGGATGCGCATTCTGGAAGGCCGCCGCCGTCAGGTCGAGGAAAGGCGGGAGGGTCTGCGTGAAGCCGTCGCGCGGGCCAGTAGCTCGTTCGACCGCTACACCCGTCAGCTTCATCAATTGGGGCTCGAGTCCAGTGAACGCGAAGTCAAGTGGCTCAACGAGCTCATCGCTGCGGAGCGGGCTATGCCCGGCCTCTCCGAGCAAACGTAATCCCCTGCACGAAAACCAGCATCCCAGTCAGTGGTCAGAGGTTAGGAGAACGCCCATATGAGTGAGCAGTACGCGCCAGAGACGCAGTCGGAGGTACGGGTCGCCATTGTCGGCGTCGGTAACTGCGCGTCTTCGCTGGTTCAGGGCGTGCAGTACTACTACGACGCCGACCCCAACAGCACCGTGCCGGGCCTGATGCACGTGAAGTTCGGTCAGTACCACGTCCGGGACGTGAAGTTCGTCGCCGCGTTCGACGTGGACGCCAAGAAGGTCGGTTTCGACCTGTCCGAGGCGATCTTCGCGTCGGAGAACAACACCATCAAGATCGCCGATGTGCCGCCGGTCAACGTGACGGTGCAGCGCGGCCCGACGCTCGACGGCATCGGCAAGTACTACGCCGACACCATCGAGGTGTCCGACGTCGAGCCCGTCGACGTGGTCGCGGCGCTGCGCGAGGCCAACGTCGACGTCCTGGTGTCCTACCTGCCGGTGGGTTCGGAAGAGGCGGACAAGTTCTACGCCCAGTGCGCGATCGACGCCGACGTGGCGTTCGTCAACGCGTTGCCGGTGTTCATCGCCTCGGACCCGGTGTGGGCCAAGAAGTTCGCCGACGCCGGTGTGCCGATCGTCGGTGATGACATCAAGAGCCAGGTCGGCGCGACCATCACCCACCGCGTGATGGCCAAGCTGTTCGAGGACCGCGGCGTGCAACTCGACCGCACCATGCAGCTCAACGTCGGCGGCAACATGGACTTCCTCAACATGCTCGAGCGCGAGCGGCTGGAGTCCAAGAAGATCTCCAAGACCCAGGCCGTCACGTCGAATGTGCAGCGCGAGTTCAAGACCCGCGACGTGCACATCGGCCCGTCCGACCACGTCGGCTGGCTCGACGACCGCAAGTGGGCCTACGTGCGGCTAGAGGGCCGCGCCTTCGGCGACGTGCCGCTGAATCTGGAGTACAAGCTCGAGGTCTGGGACTCGCCGAACTCCGCGGGCGTCATCATTGACGCGGTGCGGGCGGCCAAGATCGCCAAGGATCGCGGTATCGGCGGCCCGGTGATCCCGGCGTCGGCCTACCTGATGAAGAGCCCGCCGCAGCAGCTGCCCGACGACATCGCGCGCACGCAGCTCGAAGAGTTCATCATCTCGGGCTAAATCCTTTCTACCGATCGTGCGGTGAGGTCGCGCTGTTGCGGCTTCACCGCACTTTCGTTTTGCGGGGCTTTTCGGTCACGCCAGCATTTTGCGGGGCTATTCGGTCACGCCAGCATTTTGCGGGGCTATTCGGTCACGCCAGTGTGACGCTCGGTGTCGAGAGCCACGCCAACGTGACGCTCGGCGCTATGTGCTGTAGGCCGATTGTGACGGCGCTAGTGTCAAAGATCGTGACCGAAGTATCTGAGGACCGGCTGGCGGAGTTATCTGAATTCGCGCTGTTACAAGAAAACGCCGAGCAGGCCGGGGTCTCCGGTCCCCTGCCCGAGGCCGAGCGCGTCGAACACGGCGCGGGTGACAACAAGATCAGTGCCCTGCGCTGGGGCAGCACTCCCCCGCGGATCGTGTTCGTGCACGGCGGCGGCCAGAACGCGCACACCTGGGACACCATCGTCGTCGGCGTCGGTGAACCCGCGCTGGCGGTCGACCTGCCCGGCCACGGCCACTCCGGCTGGCGCGAGGACGGCGACTACTCGCCGGTGCGCAACGCCGACACCCTGCTGCCGATCCTGCGCGAACAAGCCGCCTCGACCGACCTCGTCGTGGGCATGTCGCTGGGCGGACTGACCGCGATCCGGCTGGGCGCGGTGGCGCCCGAACTGGTCAAAGAGCTGGTGCTGATCGACGTCACCCCGTCAGCGCTGCAACGGCATTCCGAGATGACCAAGGAGCAACAGGGCACCGTGGCGCTGATGCACGGGGAACGCGAGTTCCCCAGCTTTCAGGCCATGCTCGACCTGACGGTCGCCGCGGCGCCGCACCGCGAGGTGAAGGCACTGCGCCGCGGGGTGTTCCACAACTCGCGCAAGCTGGACAACGGCAACTGGGCGTGGCGCTACGACGCCATCCGCACCTTCCCCGACTTCGCCGGCCTGTGGGACGACGTCGACGCGTTGTCCGCACCGGTGACCCTGGTGCGTGGTGGCTTATCGGGCTTCGTCAGAGACGAGGACGCGGCCGAACTCGCCCGTCGCGCAACGCATTTCCGCTCCGCACACGTTGTTGCTAACTCGGGCCACTCCGTGCAGAGCGACCAGCCGCGCGCGCTGATCGACATCCTGCGTGGAGTGCTCGACGCGCGCTGAGCCTACGGTTGGGAGATGACTTCTGAGTTCGGCGTCCGTATCGGTGTGCAGTTGCAGCCGCAACACGCGCCGCGGTACGGCCAGATCCGTGACGCGGTGCGGCGCTGCGAAGACATCGGTGTCGACATCGCCTTCAACTGGGATCATTTCTTCCCGCTCTACGGCGACCCCAACGGTGCGCACTTCGAATGCTGGACGATGCTTGCGGCCTGGGCCGAACAGACGTCGCGCATTCAGATCGGCGCGCTGGTGACGTGCAACTCCTACCGCAATCCGGAGCTGCTGGCCGACATGGCCCGCACCGTCGACCACATATCCGACGGCCGGCTCATCCTCGGCATCGGATCGGGCTGGAAACACAAAGACTACGACGAATACGGCTATGAATTCGGCACCGTCGGCGGCCGCCTGGACGACCTGGCGACCGCCCTGCCCCGGATCCAGTCCCGGCTGGCCGAACTGAACCCGGCTCCCACCCGCGACCTCCCGATCCTGATCGGCGGCAAGGGCCCGCGAAAGACGCTGCGCATGGTCGCCGAATACGGCGACATCTGGCACGGCTTCACCACCGTCGACAGCTATCCGGCCGCCGCGGCCGTGCTGGAAGAACATTGCGCGGCCGTAGGGCGCGACCCATCCACCATCGAGAGGTCGGCCGGCGTCGAGGACAACAGCGGTGTTCGCCGCGGCGAAGACCTCGACGGGTTGATCGCCAACGCCGAAGGGCTCACCGCGCTGGGCGTGACCCTGCTGACCGTCGGCGTGACGGGCCCGGACTACGACCTGACCGCCGCCGAAGCGCTGTGCGCGTGGCGCGACGGCCGTTGAGCGGGCGGGAATCCGCGTCAGGTTGGTCGGCCAAACGCCTTAACCTCGGGGTTAATTCGTGAGAAACTCTCAGCGCTGGATGGCCGTACCGGTGTGAAAGAGACTCGACGAAGAGATGCCGAAGAAATACGGGGTCAAAGAAAAAGACCTGGTTGTTTCGCACATCCTCCACCTATTGCTGACCGGCAGGCTGCGCAGTGGGGATCGCGTCGACCGCAATGAAATTGCGGTCGCCCTGGGAGTGAGCCGGGTTCCTATTCAAGAGGCGCTGGTCCAACTCGAACACGACGGCATTGTGTCCACGCGTTATCACCGCGGCGCATTCGTCGAGCGGTTCGATGAAGCCACCGTTCTCGAGCACCACGAACTCGACGGGATGCTCAACGGGATTGCGTCGGCGCGCGCGGCGGCCAGCCCCACGCCACGCATCCTGGGACAGCTCGACACGCTGATGCGCTCGATGCGCACCGCCAAGGACTCCCGGGCCTTCGCCGACCTCGCCGCCGAGTATCGGCGCACCGTCAACGACGAGTACGCCGGTCCACGGCTGCATGCCACGATCCGCGCCTCGCAGAACCTGATCCCCCGGCTGTTTTGGACGACCCATCAGAGCGGCCGCGCCGACATGCTGCCGTTCTACGAAGACGAGACCGCGGCGATACAGCGGCGCGACCCCGAAGCCGCGCGCGCCGCGTGCATCGACCGCTCCTCGCGGATGGCGCAGACCATGCTGGCCGAGTTGTACCGGCGGCGGGTCTTCACCCCACCCGACGACGGCCGGTTGGTGCCCGGCCCGCCGCAGGTGAGGGCCAACGGGACCACCGTCCGCGGCGAAGCATCGCTGGCGCTGTGAACCGACGCTGAGCGGGCCGCGTCGCCGTCGGGTCGTTACGGTGACACGGATGAGTTCGCGCGCGGGCCGGCACCCCAAT
The DNA here is from genome assembly GCF_035617725.1 of Mycobacterium sp. 94-17. Lineage (NCBI taxonomy): Bacteria > Bacillati > Actinomycetota > Actinomycetes > Mycobacteriales > Mycobacteriaceae > Mycobacterium > Mycobacterium sp. 94-17. Next base: position 91,283 of record NZ_JAPIYN010000006.1, on the reverse strand, counting down.
CGCCGTGACAGGGCATTCGGCCTGGCCGCGACCATCCTCCTGGCCTGTGGCGTCGCGTTGGCCGGGCCGGTGGCACCGGCGGCCGCCGACTGGGACCAGTGCGCGCCGCCCGGCGTCGACAGCGCCCGGACCCTACCCAAGGATCTGACCGACAACCCGGCCTCCGGCGAGGACGACCGCGACACGACGGCGTCCACCAAACCACTGGGCGCGGTCGACGCCGACGCCTTGGGCCTCGGTACGCCGGGCGTCCTGACCGTCGGCACGCTGTCCGACGCCCCACCCAACATCTGCATCGATGCCACCGGCGAATTCAGCGGCTTCGACAACCAACTGCTGCGCGCCATCGCCGGCAAGCTGGATTTGCAGGTCCGCTTCGTCAGCACCGACTTCTCCGCGCTGCTGGCCCAGGTGGCGTACCGGCGCTTCGACGTCGGTTCGGCCGCGGTGAAGGCCACCGACGCACGTCGGCACACCGTCTCGTTCACCAACGGCTACGACTTCGGGTTCTATTCGCTGGTGGTGCCGCCCGGTTCGGCCATCCGCAAATTCACCGACCTCAGGGCCGGCGCGCGCATCGGCGTCGTGCAAGGCACCGTCGAGGAGTCCTACGTCGTCGACGTCCTGCACCTGCAACCCGTGAAGTACCCGGGCTTCGCCACCTTGTACGCCAGTCTCAAGTCCCGCCAGGTCGACGCGTGGGTGGCGCCAGGAACCCTCGCGGCGACCGTCATTCGCCCGGGCGATCCTGCGGTGATCGCCGCGAATACCTACAGCCCGGGCAATTTCGTGGCGTATGCCATCGCCCAGGACAACAAGCCGCTGATCGACGCGCTCAATTCCGGACTGGACGCCGTCATCGCCGACGGCACCTGGTCACAGCTCTACACCCAATGGGTGCCGCGGTCGTTGCCGCCCGGATGGAAGCCGGGCTCCAAAGCCGCGCTCGTCCCCCACCTGCCGGACTTCGCCGCGATCGCCAAACGGCACCACTCGCCCACCGGCCCGCCCGCCCCGAAATCGCCGCTGGCCCAGGTGGCCGACTCGTTCTTCGACTGGGACATGTACCGGCAGGCCATTCCCATCCTGTTCAGCACCGGACTGCCCAACACCTTGATCCTGACCCTCAGCGCCCTCGTGATCGGCCTGGCGCTCGGGATGGTGCTGGCGATAACGGGTATCTCGCACCGGCGCTGGCTGCGCTGGCCGGCACGGGTGTACACGGACGTCTTCCGCGGCCTGCCCGAAGTGGTGATCATCCTGCTGATCGGGATGGGCGTCGGCCCGTTGGTCAACGGCCTGACGAACAAGAACCCCTACCCGCTCGGCATCGCCGCGCTGGGGTTGATGGCCGCCGCCTACATCGGTGAAATCCTGCGGTCCGGAATTCAAAGCGTCGACCCGGGACAACTGGAAGCGTCCCGGGCGCTGGGCTTCAGCTATGCCACCGCGATGCGGCTGGTGGTGGTGCCGCAGGGAATCCGGCGCGTGCTGCCCGCCCTGGTCAATCAGGCCATCGGCCTGTTGAAGGCGTCCGCGCTGGTGTACTTCCTCGGCCTCATCGCCGATCAGCGAGAGCTGTTCCAGGTCGGACGAGACCTCAACGCGCAGACCGGGAGCCTGTCGCCGTTGGTGGCCGCAGGTCTGTTCTACCTGCTATTGACCATCCCGCTAACGCATTTGGTCAACTACTTCGACAGCCGCCTTCGCCGCGGCCGGCGCGCCGCCGTGCCCGAGGATGACGCCGACATGCTTGCCGCGACATTCGGCCAGGAAATCACGTGACCTCCGGCGTTCACGCGCGTGCGTCAGTCTCGCTGGCGGCCAAAGACGTTCACCAAACACTGGGCGCAAGCAAGGTGCTGCGCGGCGTCGACATCGAGGTGGCTGCGGGCAGCACCGTGGCCGTTATCGGACCGTCCGGGTCGGGCAAGTCGACACTGCTGCGCACCCTGAACCGCTTGTATGAACCCGACAGCGGCGACATTCTGCTGGATGGCCGATCCGTGCTCAACGACGATCCCGACGAGCTGCGCCAGCGTATCGGCATGGTCTTCCAGCATTTCAATCTCTTCCCGCACCGCAGCGTGCTGGACAACGTTGCGATGGCACCGCGCAGGTTGCGGCGCCTGCCGGCCGCCGAGGCCCGCAACCTGGCACTGACCCAGCTGGATCGAGTTGGGCTGAAGCACAAGGCCGGTGCCCGCCCCGGCATGCTGTCCGGCGGACAACAGCAGCGGGTGGCGATCGCCCGGGCGCTGGCAATGGCGCCGCAGGTGATGTTTTTCGATGAGGCGACTTCGGCGCTGGATCCTGAAATGGTCAAGGGAATACTGCAACTCATTACCGACCTTGGCGCCGACGGCATGACGATGGTTGTCGTCACCCACGAAATGGGTTTCGCGCGCTCGGCGTCCGACGCGGTCGTGTTCATGGATCACGGCAAGGTCGTGGAATCAGGCCCTCCCGAGCAGATATTCGACGCCGCAGAGACCGAACGGCTGCAGCGGTTTTTGTCCCAAGTGCTTTGACCTCGGCTATCTACTGGGCAGTAGCGCCCTTGTAAGGACGTCACATCGGGTTAGACTCCCGATCTATGGCAGACAGCGAATCGAACCCGGCCGAGGTCGCCGAGCTCGCCGAAGGTTTGCACCGGGCGCTGTCGAAATTGTTCGCCATTCTCCGCCGTGGAGACCCCAGCGGTGCGGCGGCCGGGGAGCTGACCCTGGCACAGTTGTCCATCCTGGTCACCCTGCTCGACCAGGGCCCGATCCGGATGACCGATCTCGCCGCGCACGAACGGGTGCGGACGCCCACCACCACCGTGGCGATCCGCCGGCTGGAGAAGGTGGGACTGGTGAAGCGGTCCCGCGACCCGTCCGACCTGCGCGCGGTGCTCGTGGACATCACCCCGCGGGGGCGGGCCGTGCACGGTGAATCGCTGGCCAATCGGCGCGCCGCGCTGGCCGCGATGCTGAGCCAGCTGCCGACGTCCGACCTCAACACCCTGATGCAGGCGCTGGCGCCGCTGGAACGGCTGGCCTCCGGTGACCCGACGTCCGGACCCGCCGGCGTGCCGCCGGCGCGCAAGGAAGCCTGAAAAATACTTCTTCTCAAGGCTTTTCGTATGGCCCCGCGGCGTCGGTAAACTGCGGGGCATGCCCAATGCACTCATCACCGGCGCTGGCGGCGGTATCGGATCGGCGATCGCCACTGCCCTGGCACCCACGCACACCCTGCTGCTGGCGGGCCGGCCGTCCGAGCGGCTCGACGCGGTCGCGAACCGGCTCGGCGCAACCACGTTTCCGCTCGACCTCACCGACTCCGGGGATATCGAGGCCGCCTGCGAGATCGTGGACGAGCTCGACGTGCTGGTGCACAACGCCGGGGTGTCCATTCCTGGAAGTGTCGCGGACTCGAACGTCGACGAATGGCGTGCCACCTTCGCCGTGAACGTCTTTGGGCCGGTGGAACTTACGCTGGCGCTGCTGCCCGCGCTGCGGCGTGCCCGCGGGCAGGTGGTGTTCATCAACTCCGGCGCGGGCCGAGCCGCTTCGCGAGGAATGGCTTCCTACTCGTCCAGTAAATTCGCGGTGCGGGCCTTCGCCGACTCGCTGCGCAGCGACGAGCCGCAACTGCGGGTGACGACGGTCTATCCCGGACGGACCGACAGCGCCATGCAGCGAGAGCTCGTCGAGTTCGAGGGCGGCAGCTACGATCCCGCCGACTTCTTGAAGCCCGAGACGGTCGCCGCCGCGGTCGCCAACGCGATAGCCACCCCACCCGACGGTCACATGCACGAGGTGGTGCTGCGGCCGGCGCAGCGTTAGTCGGCCGCTATACGACCAGGTTGACCAGCCGGCCCGGCACGACGATCACCTTGCGTGGGCTGGTGCCCGCCAAGAACGCCCGGACCTTTTCGTCGGCGAGCGCCGCGGCCTCGAGCGTGTCCCGATCCGCGTCGGCGGCCACCACCACCCGCCCGCGCACCTTGCCGTTCACCTGCACGGGGTACTCCACCGTGTCGTCGACCAGATACGCGGGGTCGGCGACCGGGAAGGGACCGCGCGCCAGCGAGGTATGGTGGCCCAGCCGAAACCACAACTCTTCGGCCATGTGCGGTGCCAGGGGAGCCAACATCAACACCAGCGGCTCGACCGCCGCGCGCGGCACCGCGTCGCGATGCTCCTTGGTGAGGTGATTGGTGTATTCGATCAGCTTGGCTGCGGCGGTGTTATTGCGCAGTGCGGCATAGTCTTCCGCGACTCCGGCGATCGTCCTGTGCAGCGTGCGAAGCGTATCGGCCGCCAGGTCTTCGGCGGGGCCATCGACCACGCGCGGGGCACCGGTCTGCTCGTCGACCACCAGCCGCCACACGCGCTGCAGGAAGCGGTGCGCCCCTACGACGTCCTTGGTCGCCCAGGGCCGGGAGGCCTCCAGCGGGCCCATCGACATCTCGTAGACACGCAGCGTGTCGGCGCCGTAGTCGTCGCAGATCTCGTCGGGCGATATCGAATTCTTCAGGCTCTTACCGATTTTCCCGAACTCCTGGAAGACCTCGACATCCCCGTCGGGCCCGGGGTAGACGAAGGCGCCATCCCGTTCGACCACCTCTTCCGCCGGGACGTACGAGCCGCGCGCGTCGGTGTACGCGAAGGCCTGAATGTAGCCCTGGTTGACCAGCCGGCGAAAGGGCTCCCGAGAGCTCACGTGCCCCAGGTCGTAGAGGACCTTGTGCCAGAACCTCGCGTACAGCAGATGAAGCACGGCGTGTTCGGCGCCACCGACGTACAAATCGACGCCACCGGGATCCTGCGGCCCGTGCTCAGCCGGCCGCGGGCCCATCCAGTAGGCCTCATTCTCCTTGTCGCAGAACCTCTCCGAGTTGTGCGGGTCGGTGTAGCGCAGTTCATACCAGGAGCTGGCGGCCCACTGCGGCATCACGTTGGTGTCCCGGCTGTAAGGCTTCAAGCCGTCGCCGAGGTCGAGTTCGACGTGCACCCATTCCGTCGCCTTGGCCAGCGGCGGCGAGGGCTCGCTGTCGGCGTCGTCGGGATCGAACAGCACGGGCGAGTAATCCTGGACGTCCGGCAGCTCGACCGGCAGCGCGGCTTCGTCGAGCGCGTGCGCACGACCGTCTACGTCGTACACGATGGGAAACGGTTCGCCCCAGTACCGCTGGCGGGCGAAAAGCCAGTCGCGCAACCTGAATTCGACACGCGCCCAGCCGCGGCCCTCGGCTTCCAGGCGGGCGGTGATCTTTTCCTTGGCCGCGGCCACATCCAATCCGTCGAGGTAACCGGAGTTGACCAGCACCCCGTCACCGGCGTAGGCGGACTCCGAAATATCACCGCCGGCAATGACTTCCACGATCGGAAGACCGAACTCATGGGCGAAGTCCCAGTCGCGCTGGTCGTGGCCGGGCACCGCCATGATTGCCCCGGTGCCATATCCGGCCAGCACGTAGTCGGCGATGAATATCGGTACCGGTTTCCCGTTGGTGGGATTGGCGGCGTAACTGCCCAGGAAGACGCCGGTTTTGGCCTTGCCCTCCTGCCGTTCCAGGTCCGACTTCGCCGCGATCGCCCGCCGGTAGGCGGCGACGGCTTCACCCGGTGTGGCGCCGCCGTACGTCCAACGTGGGTCCGTGCCGTCGGGCCAGGCGGGCGCGACCAACCGGTCGACCAGATCGTGCTCGGGCGCCAGCACCAGATAGGTGGCGCCGAACAGCGTGTCCGGTCGGGTGGTGAACACCTCGATGTCGGCGGTCTCGCCGTCGCGCGCGGTCGCCGCGAACAGCGCCGCAGCACCGGTGGACCGGCCGATCCAGTTGCGCTGCATGGTCTTGACCGGTTCGGGCCAATCCAGAACGTCGAGGTCGTCGAGCAGCCTGTCGGAGTAGGCCGTGATCCGCATCATCCACTGCCGCAACCGTTTCCGGAACACCGGGAAGTTGCCACGGTCGCTGCGGCCGTCTGCGGTCACCTCCTCGTTGGCCAGCACGGTGCCCAGACCGGGACACCAGTTCACCATCGAGTCGGCGCGGTAGACCAGTCGGTGGCCGTCGATGATGTCGGCCCGCTCCCCCGCCGATAGCGCGGCCCAGTCCCGCCCGTCCTCGAGGCGACGGGCGCCGGCGTCGAATTCGGCGACCAACTCGGCGATGGGGCGGGCCTTGTTGGCGGCGACGTCGAACCAGGCGTTGTAGATCTGCAGGAAGATCCACTGCGTCCACTTGTAGAACTCGACATCGGTGGTGGAGAAGCTGCGCCGGCTGTCGTGGCCAAGACCCAGGCGCCCCAGCTGGCGCCGGAAATTCACGACGTTGGCCTCGGTCCGGATGCGCGGATGGGTCCCCGTCTGCACCGCGTACTGCTCGGCGGGCAGCCCGAACGCATCAAATCCCAACGCATGCAACACATTACGTCCGGTCATCCGGAAGTAGCGGGCGTAGACGTCCGTCGCGATGTAGCCGAGTGGGTGGCCGACATGTAGCCCCTCCCCCGACGGGTAGGGAAACATGTCCTGCACGAACAACTTGTCGTCCGGCACCGGCGTCCCGTCCGCCGGGGCCAGCGAACCGACCGGGTTGGGCACGTTGAACGTCCCGAGCTTCGTCCAGTCCTCCTGCCACCGGCTCTCGATACGGCCCGCGAGCGCCGCGGTGTAGCGATGCGGCGGCGCGTCGGAATCGGGCGCGGCGGCGCCGGAGCTGCTCGCCGGCGAAGTGGTCGGGGATTCGGTCACCTGAACAGGGTAGAGGGAGCCCCGGCGGGGCCACCCGGCTACAGGTTGGTCTCGGTTCCGTCGCGCGCCGATCAGAGGTTCATCCCAGGTGTGTTTCGAGCCTGTTTCCGCGTCTGACCTCTAGTTACAGTCAGCCACTATCGACGGGTTCTGGTAGAAGAGCCACTGGAAGGACCGACGCAGATGATTGAGATCGTCCCCGTCCACCGGGCACTCCTCGGCGGTATGGTCGCCGGCCTGGTGGGCCTGGCGGTAGTCGTGGGCGGCACGGCATCGGCAGACCCGTTGCCCCCGGCGCCCGCGCCCGTCCCCGCGGTTCCGGCGCCGACACCGGCGCAGCAGAACCTCGGGCCCGAGCTGGTGCCGCCGAGCAGGTACCTCGCGGCCCCGCCGGCCGGAAATCAAATCGTCCCGCCGGCAACCGCCGCCGCCCCGGCTACCGCCGCTCCCGCCGCGGTCACCCCGGCGGCTCCGGTTCCGGCGACGTCCGGCACGATCCGCGACTTCCTGCAGTCGAAGGGCGTCCGGCTCGAGGCGCAAAAGCCGCAGGGCTTCAAAGCGCTCGACATCACCTTGCCGGTGCCCGCGCGCTGGACCCAGGTGCCCGATCCCAACGTGCCCGACGCGTTCGCGGTGATCGCCGACCGGAACGGCAGCAGCATCTATTCATCGAACGCGCAGGTCGTGGTGTACAAACTCGTCGGTGCCTTCGATCCGAAAGAGGCCATCACCCACGGCTACGTCGACAGCCAGAAGCAGCTGGCGTGGCAGACCACCAACGCCGCGATGAGCGATTTCGGCGGCTTCCCGTCGTCGATCATCGAAGGCACCTACCGCGACGGTGACCTGACGCTCAACACGTCGCGACGCCAGGTCATTGCCAGCTCGGGGCCCGACAAGTACCTCGTATCGCTGTCGGTGACCACCGATCGCGCGGTCGCCGTCGCCGACGCACCGGCCACCGACGCCATCGTCAACGGATTCCGCGTCAGCGCCCCCGGCGCGGCCGCCCCGGCGCCGGCCCAGCCTCCCGCCGCCTCCCCGGTCGCGCTGCCCGCCCAGGTTCCCGCCGCCGCTCCGGCCGCGCCGGCCCCGGTGGTGGCTCCTGTCGCGCCGGCGCCCGTGCCCGCCGCGGCGCCGCCGGTGCCGCTCGCCCAGACGGCACCCGCCGCCCCGGTCGGACTCCCCGCGCAGGCGCCGGCCCCGAACCCGCAGCGCACCCCCAGCCTGTTGGCCATGGTGCCCGGCCTGCCCCCGCTGCCGAACTTCTCGTTCCTCCAGCACTGACGTCGGCACCCGCAGAGCCGGGCGCGCGGGCAGCCGGCATGGCTCGTTATTGTGGGCCAATGCTGATTGCGGGCGTGCTGTGCATGTGTGGGGCGGTGGCCTCGGCGGGGTTCGGCACCTGGTCGCTCGCGCACAACCGGAATCCGGGCGCCGCCGCGCTGGCGCTGCGCGCGATGGCGCCGACCCAGCTGGCGGCCGCGGTGATGCTGGCGGCCGGCGGCGCGGTCGCCATGGCCGCCGTCCCGGACACCGCGCTCGTGGTGCTCATCGTCTCTGTGGTGGGCGCGCTGGGAACGCTGGCCGCAGGCTCGTGGCAGAGCGCGCGCTTCGTACTCAGCCAGGACACGGCGACGCCCGCCTGCACCGGCGGCTGCGCCGCCTGCACACTGTCGTGCCACTGATCTGAACCGGGGGAGGGGCCCTAGTTCCGGCTGATGTCGACGGGATGGGTGGCCAGCAGCGACAGCGGTAGCGGCTGGCGACGCAAGACCTGGCCCCACAGGTCAGACCTCGGTCCGACCAGCACGTCGGATGGCAAGGCGGACAACACAATCCAATCGTCGCGCTCGATCTCGCCTTCCAGCTGACCGATAGTCCACCCCGAGTACCCCGCGAAGATCCGCACCCCTTCGACCACCGGCGCGATCACGTCGGGGTCGGCGTCCAGGTCGACCATCACCACCCGGCCGTCCACATGCCGCAAGCCAGGCACGTTCGCGGGGTCCGCGCCCACGCGCAGTGTCGCCAGACACAGTGCCGCGTCCCGCTTCACCGGCCCTCCGATGAACATGGTCCTCGGCTTGGCCGACAGCTTGGTCCACTGCGGCAGCACGTTGTACACCGCGGTCTCGCTGGGCCGGTTCAACACCACACCCAGCGTGCCTCCGTCATTGTGTTCGACGATGTAGATCACGCTGCGCCGGAACGTCGGCTCGAGAAGGTCGGTGTTGGCGAGCAACAGCGTGCCCGCGCGCACCCGCTGCGCGGCGGGCGCGACGTAGTCCTCTGGATCCTCCGGCGGCGGCACCACACCATCATCGCATCTGGTGGATGGTGGCCTGGGCCAATCGAGAGCGTGGGCCACGGAGATTTGTACTGTGATTGGGACGGTTCTGATCGCGCGAGCTTTGCCAGCCCCAATCGTGGAAGTCGGTTTCGGTGAACCCTACCCGGATGCAGCCCGGCGCACCGGTCGGCACGTGGCGGTCGGTGCGCGCCTTGCCAGACTTCTGGCGGCTGCTGCAGGTTCGGGTGGCGAGCCAGTTCGGTGACGGCTTGTTCCAGGCAGGGCTGGCCGGGGCGTTGCTGTTCAGCCCCGATCGGGCAGCCGACCCGCTTTCCATCGCGCGCGCCTTCGCGGTTCTGTTCCTGCCCTATTCGCTGCTTGGCCCATTCGCCGGTGCGTTGATGGACCGCTGGGATCGGCGGCTGGTGCTCGTCGGCGCCAACGTGGGCCGGCTGATCCTCCTCGCCGCGATCGGCACGATCCTGGCGGTGCGTGCCGGTGACCTGCCGTTGCTGCTGGGCGCCCTGTTCGCCAACGGTTTGGCCCGATTCGTCGGGTCGGGACTGTCGGCGTCGCTGCCCCACGTGGTGCCGCGCGACCAGGTGGTGACGATGAACTCGGTCGCCACCGCCGCCGGGGCCATCGCAGCGTTCTTCGGCGCAAACTTCATGCTGGTGCCCCGGTCCATCTTGGGTGCGAGCGACAAAGGCGCCGCGGCGATCGTGTTCATCACGGCCGTACCCGTGTCGATCGCGTTGCTGCTGTCGTGGCGCTTCGGTGCGCGGGCGCTGGGTCCCGACGACACCCGGCGAGCGATCCACGGACCCGTCTTCTACGCGGTGATCACCGGCTGGCTGCACGGGGCGCGCACGGTGGCGCAACGTCCGACGGTCGCGGCCACCCTCTCCGGCCTGGCCGCGCACCGGATGGTGGTCGGAATCAATTCGTTGCTGGTCTTGTTGCTGGTCCACCACATGCCCGGCCTCGCGGGTGGGGGATTCGGCACCGCCCTGCTGTTCTTCGGCGCCGCAGGACTGGGCGCCTTCTTGGCCAACCTGCTGACGCCGTCGGCGATCCGCCGCTGGGGTCGCTACGCGACGGCAAACGGCGCGCTGGCGGCGTCGGCGGTCATCGAGGTCGGTGGCGCCGAGCTGCTCGTCCCGGTCATGGTCGCGTGCGGCTTCCTGCTGGGCATCAGCGGGCAGATGGTCAAGCTCTGCGCCGACACCGCGATCCAGATGGACGTCGACGACGCTCTTCGCGGGCACGTGTTCGCCGTGCAGGACGCGCTGTTCTGGGTCGCCTTCATCGTCGCAATCACCTTGGCCGCCACCGTGATTCCCGACGGCGGACCCCCGCCCGCGCTCGCGTTGTGCGGATCGGCGATGTACCTGATCGGCCTGGCCGTACACAGCATCATCGGGCGCCGGGGCGAGACCGCGGGCGATCGTTAAGGTACAGACGTGATGTGTTCGACGGCCCCGACCAACGGTCAAGGCTGGCGATGACCGGTCCCGGGCCCATGGTCGACGACCTGCGCGCCGAAAGCGGCGTCCTCGACGAGCTGGTCGCGCCGCTGCCGCCCGACCGCTGGGCCGACCCGACGCCGGCGCCCGGCTGGACCATCGCACACCAGATCGGCCACCTGTTGTGGACCGATCGCGTCGCCCTGATCGCGGTCACCGACGAGGCCGGGTTCGCCGAGGTGCTGGCCGGCGCCGCCGCCGAACCGGCGGATTTCGTCGACAGGGGCGCCGAGGAGCTGGCGGCCCTGGCCCCGGCCGAGTTGCTCGCCGACTGGCGAGTCACCCGCGGCCGGCTGCACGACGCGCTGCTGGCGGTGCCGCCCGGTCGCAAGCTCCCGTGGTTCGGGCCGCCGATGAGTGCGGCCTCGATGGCCACCGCTCGCCTGATGGAGACCTGGGCGCACGGGCTCGACGTCGCCGACGCCCTGGGCGTCACCCGGCCGCCGACCGAGCGCCTGCGATCGATCGCTCATCTCGGGGTGCGCACCCGCGATTTCGCCTTCGCCGTCCACAATCTGACGCCGCCGGCCGAGCCGTTCCTGGTCGAGCTGCGTGGACCCAACGGTGACACCTGGACCTGGGGACCGCCCGATGCCGGGCAGCGGGTCGGTGGGTCCGCGGAGGATTTCTGCTTCCTGGTCACCCAACGGCGTCCGCTGAGCGCCCTCGACATCACCGCCGAGGGTCCGGATGCCCGGCGCTGGTTGCAGATCGCCCAGGCGTTCGCGGGGCCTCCCGGCGCCGGTCGATGAGCGCGCAAGCGCGCGAAGAGAGCCGGCGCCCATCACCCCCGCGCCGGTCGATGAGCGCGCAAGCGCGCGAAGAGAGCCGGCGCCCATCACCCCCGCGCCGGTCGATGAGCGCGTAACCGTCAGTGCAGTGGTCCGCCGTAACTCGCCTGGTTTTCGGCCTCGGCCTCCTCGCGCAGCGCGGTGATCGCGAGGTTCAGCCTTTCGGCCAGCTCTCCGTGCCCGTAGCCGGTCATCACCCCGGGATGCAGCATCAGCTTCAGCAACCGGCCGTCGGAATTCGCGACCGCGTGAATGTCGCCCAGGTCAACGCTGTAGGTGACGGCTTCGGCGTGCGCCACGAGGGCTTCCCACTTATCAGCCGCCTCGCTCAGTTCCCGAAGAACCGATCCGACGAGATCCTTCTCGCTGAGATTCGCGCGAGCGCCCGAATCCGCCACCGTGACAGTATCGTCGACCCTTCCGACCAGCGTCAATTCACACCAGGGCAGGTCGTCGGGCGCTCACCCGTTCAGCTTGTGAAACCAGGAGAGGTGGTAGTTGGCGGACACCGCGTCCCCGCTGGCGATGCCCTCGGTGGCCGCCATCAACAGGCACTTGAGCAGGAGTGCGGGGTTGACGTTCGGATATTGCACGAGCAGCTGGTAGCGCGCGGTGTCGAGATGGACCCGCAGCACGTCGACCTCCTGGTCGCCCACGACCGTTCCCGCGGCGGCGGCTTCCGCCAACCTCGGCACGATCTTGGGCAGATCGTCCCGACCACGTGTGGCCGCACTCAGCACGCTCGCCAAGTCGCCGATGTCGGGCAGCGTGCGGGGCTCCACCGACGACTTGGTCGCGGCGAAGTCCACCGAGCGGCGCAACGAGTCACCGGGCGCGTAAGTGACGACGCGCGAGGTTTCGCCGATCAGTGCGCCAACCCTGCCGCTACGACGCTCGGGTTGCAGCAGCCGCACGCCCGCCGGAAGGGTGATGCCCGACGGTATCCATCCGTGGGCGAGGTCGGTGACCAATACGGTGGTGCCGTCGGCGCGATCTCCGACCGCCCAATTCAGGCGTGGCTCCTGGCGGACCACGAACTCGAGCAGCCTGTTCAGCCGTGCACTATCGAATCCTGTTGCAATTGACGACTTTTCAGCCTTCACGTCGGCGACGGGTTCCCGAGCGGCCACCCGCGGTTCCGCGTCCCCGGCGTGGGCCTCGTCGACGGCGGCATGGTGGCGACCGGCGTCGGCGGGGTCCGCGGCCGGCTCGGGCGCACGCTGCACCGGTGCCTCGAACACCGGCTCCGGCTGCGTGACCACCGGAATGACCTGCGTCTGTTCGAGATGCGATACATCAGCGGGGTCCGCATCCGCGAAAGAGGTCGGGGCGCCGGCCGCCTCCTGTTCGTCCGCATTGTCCGGCTCGACGACGGCGTGGTGGCGACCGGCGTCGGCCCGGTCCGCGGCCGGCTGGTCCCTGACCAGCGGGATGACTTGTGTCTCGTCGAGACATGACGGGTCGGCGGTGTCGTCGGCGACGGGCTCGAGGGCGGACTCGCGACGCCGCCGCCTTCCCGATCGTGTTGCTGCCTCGGATGGACGCTGCGTGGGCGCCTCGGCGGCGGGCGTGACCTCGCGGATTGCCGGAAGCACCTGCGTCGTGTTCAGGTCCGTATCGGACGGGTCGAGCCGCGGTGGGGGAGCGGTGGGGGGCTGGGCTCCGCTCTGCACCGAGTGCAGATAGCGAATCGTCGACTCGACGCGGCGCACCGCGCGACCGCGCGCCTCCTCGATGACTCGCGCCTCGGCCGCCTGACGGGAAGGCTCGGCCATGCCCGATCGCTTGAGCAACTTGAGCTCGTCGTTGGCGGAGCGGGCAATTCGTTGCAGGTCCGCCTTGAGATGCTCAGAGAGCGTGTCGGTTTCGGGCGTGACCGTCGACAATTCGGCGGGCCACAACCCGCCTGTCACCCACGGGGTGCAGTCGATAGGGGAGCTGAAAGCCGGCATCGCCAGTGATTCCCGGGTAGCTCTCCGGAGGCGCTGGCGCGCTGACATCCGACCGAAGACCGCCACCGGCTAAGCGTACCGGGATCCGCCGCGCGACTCTTACGGTCACTGAATTGTGCGGTCGCAAGGCTCTGGGTAGCGTAAGGGCATGGCTGACTCTGCACTGCAGCAGCAACTCGACGAGGTACGGACCCTGCTCGCCCGCGCGCGAGAGTTGTTCGGCCCCAACCCCGTTGAGCCGCCGACAGGCATCGCGCCGGATCCCGGCGCGGCCAAGCCGTGGCTGCGCTAGGACGGCAGCCGCCCCTAGCGCGCACCCTTACGACGACGCAACTTGTGCGCCAACAACTTTTCGATGGCCGCGTCGAGATCTCGGGGAGTGGGAACCTCCGCGGACGGGGTGTGTCCGGCCGCGACGATCTCGTCGCGAACTTCCAGCAACGCTTTGAGGCATGACACGTCGGCGGTCAACAGAATTCCCCGTGCCAGCGTCTCCGCGTCGGTTTCCATCGCCTCTTCGCTCAGGGCGACGCTGTGCATATAGCCGCCGCGGCAAGAGCGGACGAGGATGTGCCCACTCGGGTGAACGGTGTCGAAAGCGGGATCCGCGTCGGTCATCGACCGGGGTCGACGATGTCGCCGAACTTCCTTGCCGCCTCTTGCTCGTGCTGCTCCCACATCGCCGCCGACGCCGTGAGTTTGTCCGCCAGATCAGCGTGGTCGGCGGCTTGCTGCTCGTAGCACTGGCGTCGCAGCTCCAGCAGCTCACGGCCCGCGTCGCGCAAATCGCCGAAGATCGGCCCGAGCGAATCGAGGCTCTCCTGGATCGCCGCGTGCGACGACGGAACGCTTCGTAAGTACTCCGAGGTGTCCTGGTGATGCGCGGCGGCCTGACGTAGGTGCGCGGGCACTACATGGATCGAATCTGCCATCCGATGTCTCCTGTTGACGTCCGCCGGCCACGCCGGCGAGTTCAGTTTTTTCAGGTGGTCGACGAGGCCGCCGGCCGGGTAGGTGTCGGTGGATCGGGCTTGGCCGGCGTCAGTGCTGCCGCGGTCGCCGCCGGCGGATGCTCCCAGCCTAGGAAGCTCGGCCCGCGCACGGTGGCGATGGGTTGAATTTGGCCCTCGAGCAGGGCCTTGCCGGGACCCAGGGCCAGCGCGTGGCGATCGGTGAACATCCCGATGTCGCCGGGCACGAGCTGCAGGGCTTCGACGGGGTTGGGCACCGCGGTTCCCGGTGCGGGAATGGTCATTCCCTGCCGCTGGAACGCTTCGGCGATCGGGGTGCCGCCGAGGGCGGCGTTGATCGCGGCCGCCAGTTGCGGGCTGGCGGCGGTGACGGTCTCCCCGTCGGGCAACGTCACCGGCGTGGGGCCGGCCGCCGGCTCATCGGATGACGCGTCCTGCTCGGCGCCGGTTCCGTCGGTCGCCTCGTCCGAGGCGTCGCGCGCGCTCGTGTCCTGGTCTTCGTCGTCCGGCGGCTCGTCGTCGGCCAGATCCTCCAGAGCCGGATCGGTCGGGTCGCCGCCTTGCCGCCCCGAGAGCGGCAGGCCGCCGGGCCCTTCCCAGCCGGCCATCGAACCGAGCCCCGGCAGCGACCCGCCGCCAAGGCCGGGCATCGTGGGCGCCATTGGCTGCTGCGGTGCGGCCGGCATCGCGGAGGCGGCGGCCGGGCCCGGGACATCATCGAACGGCCCGTCGCCGTCTCCCAGAGAGTCCAGCAGCGGGTCCCACTCCGCGTCGAAGTCGTCGGTCGTGTCGCCCGCGGCGGCATCGTCGACCGGCACCCCGGCTTGCGGCCGTTCACCGGGAGCATTGGGTTCGCCTTTGGAGGAGTCGTAGAGCGACGTCCAGGCGGCCATCAGCGCCGACTTCGACGTGTCGTCCAGGCTCGCGTTCAGGACGACCTCGCGAATATCGCGCAGCTTGCCGATGAGAAACCGCTGGAAATCCCGTGCGCCGGCCGGGGTATCCAGGTCCGACCTCGCCCGCACCGCGGCCTCGGTTTCCTGTTGCAACCTGGTGAGGGCTTCCCTGCCGTCGACCGCACGCAAGTGCGCGTTCAGGATGGCCGATACCACCTGCATGTCCAGCTGCGAGCTCGCCGAGTTCTGTCGCGCCAGGGCCGATTCCGCTCTGGCAATGGCATCGGCGGCTTCGCCTGACTCGCGGTCCGGCGGTGAAGTGGCCTCGGCGGAGCGGACGTCTCTGACCGCGGCGAGCAGGTCGTCGTAGGCCGACATCAGCCAAACCGGCGCGGTTTGCTCGAACACTGCTGCGGGAAATGGCGCGGCCCCTTCATGTTCGGCGACGGTACTCAGGGGCATCGCCACCGACAATTCACTGTATTGCACGGTGTGGACTGATGCCGGTTAGTCGCCATCGGGGGCATATTGGTCCTGAAGGCTTTGCAACACAGCACTTTTCGCCTGCCCGAATTCTCGTGCCTCGGCGACCACCGACGCGATCTCGCGTTGCTTGGCCACCAGGAACTTTCGAAACTCGCGCGCCCCCATGGGCGTATCGATCGCGAGGTCCGCCTGGTTCACGGTCGCGCGCTCGATCTCCTCGGCAATGGCGTCCAGTCGCCTGACGCCGGCACGCGCTGCATCGTGAGCGCTGGTCAGCACGTCGATCAGCATGCGATCGGCTTCTGACGCGGCGTCGCGCTGACCCGCCAGCGTGGACCGCCGCGCCTCAACGGCCTCTAACGGGGGCTCGGGTTGTTCCGGCATCGGCTCACCCTGTTCGTCGTGCCCGGCTGGTCGGGCGGTCTTGGGTTGTCATACGGGACGGCGGATCGCAATGTTGTTGCCCAGTCGACTAATTCGCACCGAGGCGCCCGCATAGGGCGCCTCGATCACCAGGTTGTGCCCGATGGCCAGCTGCACGTGGCCGGCGTGCGGAAACACCAGATCGCCCGGCCGCACCTGGGAGCGGGGCACCCGGATGCCCTCGTTGATCTGTTGATAGGTGGTGCGATCCAGGTGCACACCGGCCTGCGCGTAGCTCCACTGCACCAGTCCCGAACAGTCGAACCGGTCGGGTCCGGTCGCGCCCCACACATATGGCCGGCCCAGACGAGACAGTGCGGCGCGTACCGCGCGCGTAGCGCGGTCGTTCGGCAGCCCCCGCCACAGCAACCGGTAACGCAGGGCCCGAAGTTCGGCGTGGCGGCGGCGCGCCCGCGAGCGGGCCGACACGACGTGTGCCCGCTGGGCCCGCAGGCGAGCCGCCCGGCGGCGCAACGCCTCCCGTTGAGCCAAGGGCGTCGCTGGCGGGTCCGCATCCGCGCGGGCGGCGTCCACGACGCTTCGGGTGAGGTCGCCGGCTCGGGCCCGGTCGCGGTGCGCTGCAGCAATGATGCCGGTGGCCGCGGCGTCGGTGTCGCCCGCGGCGGCCAACCGCTGCCGGGCGTGGTCCACCGCGAGGCGGTAACCGCCGTGCGTCATCGTGCCGCTCAGCCCGGCGGCCTGCTGCAACACACGGCGGTAATGCGTGGTATCCGTCTTGAGGGCCGACGGCTCGGTGCTGCCGGCGAAGAGTTGATGGGCACGGCTCAACATCTCGACTTCGCCTCGGCTCACGATGCCCCCTCGGCGTCCCGGCCTTCTTCTGTTCGGCCCGACTCGACCGCGTCGGTGAAGGCGCGCACGCGGGGCAGCGCACCCGGCGCGATCACCCCCCGGTTGCGGATGTCCCACATCTCGTCGACATCCACGCCGATCAGTGCGGCGATGACGGTCTCCGGCAACGACGACCGTACGCACGCCCGGTCGAAACGGGCGCTCAAGCTGGTGGGCAGCCGCTCCAACAGCGCCGCGCGCGTAGCCTCCAGAGCTCGCAGATGTTCCATCAGCCGGCCGGTTGAGTCGGCGCCCGCGTTCACGGCCACCCGCCACGAGCTGGCGGCGAGCATCTCGGCCTTCACGCACTGCGCGATCACAGACAGAATATACGTCTCATATTCGTTTGATGTTGTCGCGGGCAGCCGATCGATGACGGATTTGAGGGCATCGAGTTGCGCTTCGGCATAGCCTTCCAGCACTTCTGTGTCGCTGTGACGGTCGACCACGACCGGTCCGCTGCGCCGCGCCGGCATGGCCGTGGACGGCTGCGCGGACATCACGCGCGCCAGCTCGGCCTCCGGATCGGCGGCCACCAACAGCCGCGAGTAGGTGCCCGGCGGCAGGCCCAGACCGTTTTCGATCTTCTGAACTGTACTTTTGTGCGGCTTTCGGGCACCGCGTTCGAGGAAGCTGAGTCCCATGATGCTGACCCCGGTGGCGGCGGCGAGGTCGGCCAATGACCAATCGCGTGATTCCCGCAAAGCGCGGATGGCCGCACCCGCCGATTCACGGGTCACCGCAGGCTCCGGCCCATGAGGCGGATATTACACAGGGGGAGTCGCGCTGACGGGTATATACGTTTTCGTCACGTTTATCTTGCATCCGCGGCCTGGTTCTGTATACGCTTTCGCCTACGTTTCACGCTAGACATAGGAGACCGACATGGGACACCCCTGCGCAGCCAATCCGGAATTATGGTTCGGCTATCCCGACGACGACGGCGGTGACGGAGCCGCGAAGGCGCGCGCATACGAGCGGTCGGCCACCGAAGCGCGGATTCAGTGCCTGCGCCGCTGCCCGCTGGCGCAGCAGCGCCGCTGCGCGGCGCACGCCATCGCTCAGCGCGAGGAGTACGGCGTGTGGGCCGGGGTGAAGCTGCCGGGCGGCCAATACCGCAAGCGTGAACAGCTCGCCCAGGCACACGACATCCTGCGACGCATCGCCGCCGGCGAGATCAATGCCCGCCAGCTACCCGAGAACGTCGCGCTGCTGGCACGCCACGAACACGAGGCCGTTCCGGCGCCCGCCGTCGTGCTGCACCTGCCGCTGGCGCAAGCCAAACCCCGTTCGGCCGCCTGACGTTTCGTCGAGCGCCGGCGCAGCAGTTTGCTCGCCCGGTGTACGGGGTAGTCCGGCTCGGCAAGACCAGTCTGTCGACCCAGAGGCGCACCCATGACGTTCGACCTGACCCCGACGGCAGCACAGCACGACCTCGCCCGGCGTACGCACGAGTTCGCCGAATCCGTGATACGCCCGGTGGCGCTCGACTACGACCAGCGACAGGAATTTCCCTGGCCCGTGCTGGAAGAGGCGGCCCAGCGCGGGTTCTACAGCCCGCTGTTCTACCGCGATCTGATCGGCGATCCGACCGGCATCTCGCTGCCGATGTTCATGGAGGAGCTGTTCTGGGGCTGCGCGGGTATCGGCTTAGCCATCGTCATGCCGGCGCTGGCACTGTCGGCGATCGGCCAGGCCGCTTCCCCGGAACAGATGCTGGAATGGGCGCCCGAATGTTTCGGCACCCCAGGAGATCTCAAACTTGCCGCGCTGGCCATCTCCGAACCCGAGGGCGGCAGCGATGTGCGCAACCTGCGCACCCATGCGCGACGCGACGGTGACGACTGGATCATCGACGGCCACAAGATGTGGATCGGCAATGGCGGAATCGCCAACGTGCACGTGGTCAACGCCGTGGTCGACGAGGAGCTCGGCCATCGCGGCCAGGCGCTGTTCATCGTGCCGGGGGGCGCGCCCGGGCTGAAGCTGGTGCGGAAGCTGGACAAATTGGGCTGTCGCGCCTCTCATACCGCGGAGTTGCTCTTCGAAGGTGTGCGCGCCCCAGGCGCCAATCTGCTCGGCGGAGAAGAAAAGCTGGAACACAAGCTCGCCAAGGCCAGGGAAGTGGTGGCAGGGGGAAAGCGTTCCGGCTCAGCAACATTGGGTACCTTCGAGCAGACCCGGCCCATGGTCGCGGCCCAGGCCATCGGCATCGCCCGCGCGGCACTCGAATATGCCACCGCCTACGCCACCGAGCGCGAGGCCTTCGGCGGTCCCATCATCGACAATCAGGGCATCGCGTTTCCGCTGGCGGAACTGGCCACCCAGATCGATGCCGCTCGGCTGCTCACCTGGCGCGCATCATGGATGGCGGCCAATAACATCGCCTTCGAACGGGGTGAGGGTTCGATGTCGAAGATGGCCGCCAGCGAAGTCGCGGTCAAGGCCACCGAGCGCGCTATCCAGACCATGGGCGGTTGGGGGTACATCACCGACCATCCGGTGGAGAAATGGTATCGGGATGCCAAGCTGTACACCATCTTTGAAGGAACCAGTGAGATCCAGCGGATGGTCATCTCCAACGCGCTGGGCGCCGCCGTCGGTACCCCGCCGCTGCACGTGGTGCTCGAGCCGTCCGGCGGTCCGCTGAACCGGGTGTTCGGGCGGGGGACCCCGCTGCGTTCCCGCGCCGCCGACAGCGCCCTGTCGGTCAAGGATCGCGTGCCCGAGCCCGTCATGCGCCTCGCCATGAAGGTGCTGCGGCCCCCGCGCAAGTAGGCCCGCGGGGTACGGTCGCGATTGGCGGTGCTGCACTGTGGGCCCCGCCACGGGAGAGTGGACGATGAGCAACCTTGAAGCTGCGCCGGCCGAATTCGACTGTGCCGCTTCGCCAACCCTGGGCTCCGCGACGCTCGAGGTGCTGCGGCCTCGGGAGGTCCCGTTGGGCGGCCCCCGGGCGATCCGGGTCCGCCGCACCCTTCCGCAGCGTCAGCGTTCGCTCATCGGTGCCTGGTGTTTCGTCGACCACTACGGCCCGGTGAGCGCACGAATGGACGTCCCGCCCCACCCGCACACGGGACTACAAACCGTCAGCTGGTTGTTCGGTGGGGAAGTGGAACACCGCGACAGCGCCGGCGTACACGCGGCCGTTCGGCCCGGCGAGCTGAATCTGATGACCGCCGGGGCCGGCATCTGCCATTCCGAGGTGTCCGTCGATTCCGGCACCCCGCTGCACGGCGTGCAGCTCTGGGTCGCGCTGCCCGCTTCCAATCGCGACACCGGCCGTGACTTCGCCCATTACACGCCCGCCGCTGTAGAGCTGCCCGGCGCGACCGCGCGGGTGTTTCTGGGCGAGCTGTTGGGCAGCCGCTCGCCGGTGCCGACGTTCACCCCGTTGCTGGGTAGCCAGATCGACCTCGAGGGCGGCGCCGACCTGGACATCGACGTCAACCCGGCCTTCGAGCACGGGGTGCTGTGTGATGCCGGAACCGTGCGCGTGGACGGGGCGGCCCTGTCGAGCGCCGAGTTGGCCTACCGAAGCCCCGGCCTGGCCCGGCTGCAAGTGCACAACGCGGGGGAGGGGCCCGCGCGCGTGCTGCTCCTCGGCGGCACGCCGTTCACTGAAGAGTTGGTGATGTGGTGGAACTTCGTCGGGCGAAGCCACGAGGACATCGTCACCTATCGCCGACTGTGGGAGGACGCCGACGATCGATTCGGCGCCGTCCATGGATACCGGGGCAGGGTTGCCCGATTGCCCGCCCCGCCGCTGCCGACCGCACGGCTGCGGCCACGGCCTGTACCGCAAAGAAAGGGAAGCACAAATGACAACCGATAAGACCGGCGCCGAAACCACGGTAAGCATGCAGGACGGCAAGTACACGATCGCCGTCGACGGTAAGACGGTGGGGCTGGCCGATTTCGCCGACCGCGGCGATCAGCGCGTCTTCTACCACACCGAAATCGATCCCGCGTACGGCGGGCGCGGCCTGGCGACCATCCTCGTCAATGAGGCGCTCAATGAGGCGCGCAGTGAGGGCAAGCGCATTGTTCCGGTGTGCTCGATGATCGGCACGGTGCTCAAGAAGCATCCCGAATTCGACGACATCACCGACCCGGTCACTCCGGAGATCACGCGGTGGGTGCGCTCGTAGAAGCGAGGCGTCTCTTGCGCGCTGACTCGCCGAATACCTATCGGATGGTCGTCCGCTCCAGCGCGTAGAGCGCCATCCGCCGATTGGGCATGTCGTGTTCGCCGAGGAATTCGCAACGCAGGAACTCGCAGAGGCGCCGCACCGTCGTGTTGCGATGGTCTGGATCGAACATAATCCGTTGGCACGCAGGCTCAATAGCCAGAACGCTGGCGATGACCTTGCGGAGTATCAGCGGCCCCAGGCCACGGTCAACCAGTTCCGCGTCTGCGATTGCCCCGTGCAGTCCCAGATCGTGAGGTTGACTGTCGTAGTACCGGGCGATCGAGTCCTTGGCGGCACGGTAGATCTCGACGTAGCCGCGGTCCACACCATTGAGGCTGACGATGAGCGGCCTCGAGTAGGCGCCGTCAACCTGGGCGCGCAAGTGGTTACGCCAACGTTCCACCGGCCAGTCGTACTCCCAGGTGTCGGCTAAATGTGGCCGGTTCATCCACTCCGCCACCATTTCCGCGTCTGCCCCGTCGGGATCCGCCACGCGGATCGCGTTGGGCGACAACAATTTCGGCACCGGCGGGGGTGGAACCCTGCGCACTTTGTCGGAGGTGTCCGCCAGCTCGCGGGGGAGTGCGGTTGCGGGTAGGTCGGTCGTCATGAGGGCACAACGGCCGGCGCGACAGCCTCTCCCATGGTAACGCTGTGCACTCGACCGCCTTCTCTCCGAATTCCCATCTGACCCGTGGTGTTCAGTAGCGCCCATCGGGCCCCGGAATCGGCCCCATCAAGTCGCCCGAGCTCGTCCCCCATAGTGCACGTATCAAACACCCGGTGTGAGTAGCTGATTCGAACCTGGATCCGAGGCCGTCACAAAGGACGCCGGCCAATGGATCATTGCCGGCGCGGGCACGGATAAAATCGGGGGATCCACGCGCCAAGACCATACCGCCTGCATTTAGGTAAGGCTACCCTGGCCATGGGGGGTCGTCCCCTACCGTATGCCCACCCGGTGGCTCAGTCATCGAGGCTTGAATGGCGTGGTCACCGAGGCACGCAAGCGGCAGGCAGGCGATCGCTGCGGCAGGCGACAATCCAGAGCATGTTGCACGAGCAGGCTTGGCGGCGTGCATCGACCTGCTTACCGGAGACCCGCGAAAGGCGCCGGTCGTGTTTGTCGAGGCGCCAGCGCACAGCTCGCAACCGCACCGCATGCAAATACGCCACATCTTCATCGCACTGCTGCGGCGACAAGCCACCTCTTCCCGGAGTGGGGCGCTACCGGACGAGCTGAACCGTCGGATTGGCTTTGCAGGTGTCCATCTGTTCGGTGCCCTGATGGAATGCACCACGACCTGGCTGGCTGGCGACCTGTCTATGGACAAGGCCGAGTTCATTGACCACTGCGTCGACCTTCTGCTAGCTGTTGGCAATCACGTGCTGGCGCCTGCGGGGCAACGAAAGGCCTAGGTCAAACTCGCCTTTGAAAGTGTGTTGTGGCCGGCAGGCGTGGTTCGGGGATTTGTGCGCGACTCCGCAAGCGGTCGATTAAGAACCCATCGGCGCGCCGACCTGCACAACACAGAGGTCGCGCACCATTTCTGATGCGCGACCTCTGTGTGCGTGCGATTCGTCGAACCGCTCAATGTGGGCGAAGGGGGACTTGAACCCCCACGTCCCGAAGGACACTGGCACCTGAAGCCAGCGCGTCTGCCATTCCGCCACTCGCCCGCGAAAAACAACCGATGGACCATATCACTCTAATGGCCCGGCTCCCGAACCGGCGAAGTGGGCCCAAAGGCCGCGCTGCGCGGTGCGACCGTCCGCCAATACGGCCGTGAGCTGCGCCGATACAGTTCTCACGATTTCGGAAGTGCCGCAGCGCCACGATGTCCCGATACGATGCGGAAGTGATCGCGCACCGGGGTGATTCATTTGCCGTCCACCGCCAATACCTCAAGACAAGTGGGCACGAGCGGTAGGAAATGAGTAGCCAACGGGGGCTGGCCGCGCGGATCGAGCGCAGGCTCGAAGCGTCGGTCGACAACGCGTTCGCCCGGGTGTTCGGTGGATCGGTCGTTCCGCAGGAGGTCGACGCCCTGCTCTGCCGCGAGGCGCGGGCCGGGGTGCGAAAGCTTTATGGGAATCGCCTTTTGGCGCCCAACGAATACATCATTACCCTCGGTATGCACGACTTGGAGAAGGTGGGCGCCGATTCGGGTCGCACGTCGAGCGCTTTCGCGAGGTACTTGGCTGACTACATCCACGAACAGGGGTGGCAAACGTATGGTGAGGTGGTCGTTCGGTTCGAGCACTCATCGGACCTGCGCACCGGCCAGTACCGCGCCCGCGGTTCTGTCAACCCTGATGTCCAGCCCCGACCGACGGCCGACGATTGCGCCCGGCCACAATCACATAACGCGTTCGGCGAAGAACGAGGAGTAGCACCAATGACTGACAATTCTGGCTACCGAGGGGCTCAGGGGCCGGGCCGATCCGGCGACGAGTACTACGACGAGCGCTACGGCCGTCCCCAGGACGACGCGCACGGTGGCCCGGACCCCCAGGGGGCTCCCGACCAGCGGGGTGGATACCCACCCGAGCAGCACGGCTACCCGCCTCAGCAGGGCTACCCGCCGCCCCGCCAGCCGGAACAGGCCGGCTACCCGGAGCAGGGCGGCTACCCCGACCAGGGCCACGGCGGCGGCTACCCCCCAGCGCAGGGCTACCCGGACCAGCGCGGCTACCCCGACCAGCAGGGTCAGGGCGGCTACGCGCCCCAGCAGGGCTACCAAGACCAGCGTGGCTACCCCGAGCAGGGGCAGGGCGGTTATCCGCAGTCGTATGAGCAGCGTCCGCCCGCGCCCGGCGGCTACGGCGGCCAGGGCTACGACCAGGGTTACCGGCAGGGCGGCGGCTACGGCCCTCCCCCCGGCGGTCAGCAGGGCGGCGGTCAGCAGGGCGGGGGACAGCAGGGCTACGGCGGATACGGCGATTACGGTCGCGGCCCGGCCCGCCAGGACGAGGGCGGCTACGCTCCGCCCGAGCAACGACCCGGCTATCCCGATCAGGGCGGCGGTTACGAACAGGGCTACCCGCAGGGCGGGGGATACGGTCGCCAGGACTACGGCTCCGCCGAGTACACCCAGTACTCCGAGCACGCGCAGGGCGCAACGTACGGCGGCTACCCCGAGGCCGCCAGCCCCGAATACGAATACGGGCAGCAGGCCGAATACGGGCAGCAAGCGGACTACGGGCAGCAGGCCGAGTACGGCCAGCCCGCCGACTATGGCCAGCAGGGTGGTTACGGCGGCTACGGCCAGGGCGGCTACGGCGCCGGCGGCACCACGATCACCCTCCAGCTCGACGACGGCAGCGGCCGGACCTACCAGCTGCGCGAGGGCTCGAACATCGTGGGCCGGGGGCAAGACGCCCAGTTCCGGTTGCCCGACACCGGTGTGTCACGGCGGCACCTCGAGATCCGGTGGGACGGACAGGTCGCGCTGCTGTCGGATCTGAACTCGACCAACGGCACCACGGTGAACAATGCGCCGGTCCAGGAGTGGCAGTTGGCCGACGGCGACGTCGTCCGCCTGGGCCACTCCGAGATCATCGTCCGGATCCACTGAGCCGCAGGGCTCAACGCTGCCGTGCTTCGCCCCGTGTCGTGCACCGTCCAAGTATCGTGACGTAGCCGATGTGCTCGGAGTCACGGGCGCCGGGGATGCCACGCTAGGACGGAAAGGACGCCAGATGCAGGGACTGGTACTGCAGCTGACGCGCGCCGGATTCTTGATGCTGCTGTGGGTTTTCATCTGGTCCGTGCTGCGGATCCTGCGGACCGACATCTACGCGCCCACCGGCGCGGTCATGGTGCGACGAGGATTGGCGCTGCGCGCCACGCTGCTGCCGTCGCGCCAGCGCCGGCATGCCGCCCGCTATCTGGTAGTCACCGAAGGCGCGCTGGCGGGCGGACGCATCACCCTCAGCGGACAACCGGTGTTGATCGGACGGGCTGACGACTCCACGCTGGTGCTCACCGACGACTACGCGTCGACGCGGCACGCCAGGCTTTCTCAGCGCGGCTCGGAGTGGTACGTCGAGGATCTAGGATCGACCAACGGTACTTACCTTGACAGGGCGAAGGTGACGACTGCGGTACGAGTTCCGATCGGAACTCCGATTCGAATCGGCAAGACGGCGATCGAGCTGCGCCCGTGACCCGCGCCTACGACGATGATGCCGGCACAGCCGGGATCGAGGAGTCGCGCCCATGACGTTGGTCCTGCGATATGCCGCGCGGAGTGATCGCGGCCTGGTACGCGCCAACAACGAAGATTCCGTATACGCCGGCGCCCGGTTGCTCGCGCTGGCCGACGGCATGGGCGGTCACGCCGCGGGCGAGGTGGCGTCCCAGCTGGTGATCGCGGCGCTGGCGCACCTGGATGACGACGAGCCGGGCGGCGATCTGCTGGCCAAGCTCGACAACGCGGTGCGCTCCGGCAACGCGGCCATCGCCGCCCAGGTGGAAGCCGAACCCGAGCTGGAGGGGATGGGCACCACCCTTACCGCCGTCTTGTTCGCCGGCGACCGCATCGGGTTGGTGCACATCGGCGACTCACGCGGATACCTGTTGCGCGACGGGGAGCTGACCCAGATCACCAAGGACGACACGTTCGTCCAGACCCTGGTCGACGAAGGCCGCATCACCCGGGAAGAGGCTCACAGCCACCCGCAGCGGTCGTTGATCATGCGGGCGCTCACCGGTCACGAGGTCGAGCCGACGCTGACCATGCGCGAGGCGCGTGCCGGCGACCGCTATCTGCTGTGCTCGGACGGGTTGTCGGATCCGGTGAGCGACGAGACCATCCTCGAGGCGCTGCAGATCCCCGACGTCGCCGAGGCCGCTTACCGCCTCATCGAACTGGCGCTGCGCGGCGGCGGCCCCGACAACGTGACCGTCGTGGTCGCCGACGTCGTCGACTACGACTACGGGCAGACCCAGCCGATCCTCGCCGGCGCGGTGTCGGGTGACGAGGATCAAATGACGCTGCCCAACACGTCTGCCGGGCGTGCGTCAGCGATTCGGCCCCGCGATGAGTCCGCCAAACGTGTTGCGCCGCAATCGGAACTGCCGAGCCGGCCACGCTGGTCGCGGCGCAAGATGTTTTTTGTCGTCGGCCTGGCGGTGCTGTTGGCGTTCGCGGGCCTCACCGTCGGGTGGTGGATCATCCAGCGCAATTACTACGTCGCGGAATACAGCGGCAGGATCTCCATCGTCCGCGGAATCCAGGGCACCCTGCTGGGCGTTCCGTTGCAGCAGCCCTATCTGGTGGGCTGTCTCAACGCCCGCAACGAGCTCTCCCTGATCAGCTACGGGCAATCCGCCGGCCAGTCCAACTGCCAGCCGATGACGCTGCAAGACCTGCGCCGCCCCGGCCAGGTCCAAGTGCAGACCGGACTGCCGGGCGGCAGCCTGGACCAGGCCGAGTCGCAGCTGCGGCAGTTATTGGCCGAATACCTCTTACCGATATGTCCGTCGCCACGCGCCACCTCCCCGCCCGGCTCACCGCGCCCCCGCAGCGAGACACCCGAATCCGGCACCACAGCATCGCCAGCACCTCCCCCCAGCTCGTCGAGCGCCAGCCCCGCCCCGAGCACCAGCGCCAGCGGTCCTACGAACTCCGCGCCAGCAGGCCCGACGACCACGTCGCAGACAGTGACCGCGCTTCCCGGGCCGCCACCTCAGCCGGGCATCGATTGCCGGACGGTGGCATGACGACACAACTTCAGCCGCCGGTCGCGGTCACACCCCCGCTGCCCACCAGGCGCAACGCCGAATTGCTGCTACTGGGCTTCGCCGCACTGATCACCGTCGCCGCGCTGCTGATCGTCGAAGCCAACCAAGAGCGAGACCTGCACTGGAACGCGATCAGCTACGGGCTGGTGTTTCTTGTCGTTTTCGGGTCGGCGCACATGGCCATCAGGCGCTTCGCTCCCTATACCGATCCACTGCTGCTGCCGATCGTGGCGCTGCTCAACGGGCTTGGCCTGGTGATGATTCACCGGCTCGACCTGGTCACCAATCAGCTCAGCGGCCGCCACCACCCCAGCGCGACCCAGCAGATGCTGTGGACCCTCATCGGCGTGGTGACCTTCTCGTTGGTGGTCACGTTCTTGAAGGACCATCGGCAGCTGGCACGCTACGGCTACATCTGCGGACTGGCCGGCTTGGTCCTGCTGGTGATCCCCGCTTTGTTGCCGGCATCGCTGTCGGAACAGAACGGCGCCAAGATTTGGATTCGCTTGCCCGGCTTCTCAATTCAGCCCGCCGAGTTCTCCAAGATCCTGCTGCTGATCTTCTTCTCAGCGGTGCTGATCGCCAAGCGCGGCCTGTTCACCAGCGTGGGCAAGCACTTCATGGGTCTGACGCTGCCCCGGCCCCGTGATCTCGCGCCCCTGCTGGCGGCGTGGGTGATCTCCGTCGGCGTCATGGCGTTCGAAAAAGACCTTGGCACTTCGCTATTGCTCTACACATCGTTTCTGGTGGTGGTCTACCTCGCCACCCAACGCTTCAGCTGGGTGGCGATCGGCCTGGTGCTGTTCGCCGCGGGAAGCGTTGTCGCGTATTACATTTTCGCCCACGTGCGGGTCCGCGTACGCATGTGGTGGGACCCGTTCTCCGACCCCGACGGCAGCGGCTACCAGATTGTCCAGTCGCTCTTCAGTTTTGCCACCGGCGGGATCTTCGGGACCGGCCTGGGCAACGGTCAGCCCGACACGGTGCCGGCCGCGTCCACCGACTTCATCATCGCCGCGTTCGGCGAAGAGCTGGGGTTGGTGGGTCTGGCCAGCATCTTGATGCTCTACACCATCGTCATCGTGCGGGGCCTGCGCACGGCGATCGCCACCCGCGACAGCTTCGGCAAGCTGCTGGCCGCGGGCTTGGCGTCGACGCTGGCCGTTCAGCTGTTCATCGTCGTCGGCGGGGTGACCCAGCTCATTCCCCTGACCGGGCTGACGACGCCGTGGATGTCCTACGGCGGCTCGTCCCTGCTGGCGAACTATGTGCTGCTGGCCATCCTGGTCCGCATTTCGCACAGCGCCCGCCGTCCGCTGCGCGGCCGCCACAAAGAGCCGGCGATCGCCGCGGCCAGCACTGAGGTGATCGAGAAAGTATGAACGCCTCCCTGCGCCGGATCTCGGTGACCGTGATGGCGTTGATCGTGTTGTTGTTGATCAACGCCACGATGACGCAGGTCTTCGCCGCCGACTCGCTGCGCGCCGACCCGCGCAACCAGCGGGTCCTGCTCGACGAGTATTCGCGCCAGCGCGGCCAAATCGTGGCCGGCGGGCAGCTGCTGGCCTATTCGGTCGCCACCGACAACCGCTTCCGCTTCCTGCGCGTCTACCCCAACCCCGCCGAGTACGCGCCCGTCACCGGCTTCTACTCGCTGCGCTATTCCAGCACCGGTCTGGAACGCGCCGAGGACCAGCTGTTGAACGGTTCCGACGAGCGGCTGTTCGGTCGCAGGCTGGCCGACTTCTTCACCGGTCGCGACCCACGCGGCGCCAACGTCGACACCACCATCCGGCCGCGGGTCCAGCGGGCCGCCTGGGATGCGATGCAACAGGAATGCGGTGGTCCGCCGTGCAAGGGCGCCGTTGTCGCGCTCGAACCGGCGACCGGCAAGATCCTGGCGATGGTGTCCTCACCGTCCTATGACCCCAACCTGCTGTCGTCGCACGATCCCGACGTGCAGGCGCAGGCGTGGCAGAAGCTCGGTGCCGACCCCAACAACCCGTTGACCAACCGCGCGATCTCCGAGACGTACCCGCCGGGGTCCACCTTCAAGGTGATCACCACCGCGGCCGCGCTGCAGGCCGGCGCCTCCGACACCCAGCGGCTGACCGCCGCGCCGTCCATTCCGCTACCCGACAGCACCGCAACGCTGGAGAATTACGGCGGACAGCCGTGTGGGAGCGACCCGACGGTGACCCTGCAGCAGGCCTTCGCCCTGTCCTGCAACACCGCATTCGTCCAGCTCGGCATCCTCACCGGGTCCGACGCGCTGCGCAACATGGCGCACTCGTTCGGGCTGGACAGCACGCCGAGCGTCATCCCGCTGCAGGTCGCGGAGTCGACCGTGGGCATCATTCCGGACGCCGCCGCGCTGGGCATGTCGAGCATCGGCCAGAAGGACGTCGCCCTGACGCCCCTGCAGAATGCCGAAATCGCCGCGACCATCGCGAACGCCGGGGTGGCGATGCAGCCCTACCTCATCGACAGCCTCAAGGGGCCCGACCTGACCACGATCAGCACCACGGCGCCATATGAGCAGCGGCGCGCCGTGTCGCCGCAGGTCGCCGCTAAGCTAACAGAGCTGATGGTCGGCGCCGAGAAGGTCGCACAACAGAAAGGGGCCATTCCCGGCGTGCAGATCGCATCGAAGACTGGCACCGCAGAGCACGGCAGCGATCCGCGGCACACACCGCCGCACGCCTGGTACATCGCTTTCGCGCCCGCACAGACCCCGAAGGTCGCCGTGGCGGTGTTGGTAGAGGATGGCGCCGACCGCCTGTCCGCGACGGGGGGTGCACTTGCCGCGCCGATCGGACGGGCTGTGATCCAGGCCGCGCTACAGGGAGGACCATGAGCCCGCGAGTTGGTGTGACGCTGTCTGGCAGATACCGCCTCCAGCGCCTGATCGCCACCGGCGGCATGGGTCAGGTGTGGGAGGCGGTCGACAGCCGGCTGGGCCGGCGCGTCGCGGTCAAGGTCCTCAAGCAGGAGTTCTCCCAGGACCCCGAGTTCATCGAACGGTTCCGCGCCGAAGCGCGGACCACCGCGATGCTCAACCACCCCGGCATCGCCGCCGTCCACGACTACGGCGAAAGCCAGCTGGACGGGGAAGGCCGGACGGCCTACCTGGTGATGGAGCTGGTCAACGGAGAGCCGCTGAACTCGGTGCTCAAACGCACCGGCCGGCTGTCGCTGCGGCATGCGCTGGACATGCTCGAGCAGACCGGTCGCGCGCTGCAGGTGGCGCACGCCGCCGGGCTGGTGCACCGCGACGTCAAGCCGGGCAACATCCTGATCACCCCGACGGGCCAGGTGAAGATCACCGACTTCGGGATCGCCAAGGCCGTCGACGCCGCCCCGGTGACCCAGACGGGCATGGTGATGGGCACCGCCCAATACATCGCGCCCGAGCAGGCCCTGGGCCACGACGCCACCCCGTCGAGCGACGTGTACTCGCTGGGAGTCGTTGGTTACGAGGTCGTTTCGGGCAAGCGGCCGTTCACCGGTGACGGCGCCCTGACGGTGGCGATGAAGCACATCAAGGAGCCGCCGCCGCCGCTGCCCTCGGAGTTGCCGCCCAACGTGCGCGAACTCATCGAGATCACCCTGGTCAAGAACCCCGCGATGCGCTACCGCAGCGGCGGCCCGTTCGCCGACGCCGTGGCCGCGGTGCGCGCCGGTCGCCGTCCGCCGCGGCCGAGTCAGTCGCCGCCCCCGGGCCGCGCCTCGCCGGCGGCGATCCCGTCCAGCCCGACGACCCGCGCCGCCGTGGTGTCTCCGAGCCGGAGCGCCGCGCCGCGCCGGTCGCGTCCGACCACCGGCGGCCACCGCCCGCCCCCGGCCCGTCGTACCTTCTCCTCGGGCCAGCGCGCGTTACTGTGGGCGGCCGGCGTGCTCGGCGCGCTGGCGATCATCATCGCGGTGCTCATCGTCATCAATTCGCGCGGCGACCAGCAGCAACAGCCGCCGACGGTGACGGACACCGGGATCCCGCCCACCTCGGCGCCGAGCAAGACGCCGAGCGGTTTCGGGGCCCGGCCCGAAATACGGCTCAACCGGCCCGCTCACGCGACAATGGGATCGTCCGGCCTTCACCACGCGCCGGCCCGACACGGAACACCGCAATGAGCACGCCGCAGCACCTGTCCGACCGCTACGAGCTGGGCGAAATCCTCGGCTTCGGGGGTATGTCCGAGGTTCACCTGGCCCGCGACGTCCGTTTGCATCGCGATGTCGCGGTCAAGGTGCTGCGCGCGGACCTGGCCCGCGACCCCAGCTTCTATCTTCGTTTTCGGCGCGAGGCGCAAAACGCCGCCGCGCTCAATCACCCGTCCATCGTCGCCGTCTACGACACCGGCGAGGCCGAGACCCCCACCGGCCCGCTGCCCTACATCGTGATGGAGTATGTCGACGGCGTCACCCTGCGCGACATCGTGCACACCGACGGCCCGCTGCCCCCGCGGCGGGCCATCGAGATCATCGCCGACGCGTGCCAGGCGCTGAACTTCAGCCACCAGAACGGCATCATCCACCGCGATGTCAAGCCGGCCAACATCATGATCAGCACCACCAACGCGGTCAAGGTGATGGACTTCGGGATCGCCCGTGCGATCGCCGACAGCGGCAACAGCGTCACCCAGACCGCCGCGGTGATCGGGACCGCGCAGTATCTGTCTCCCGAGCAGGCCCGCGGCGACAGCGTCGATGCGCGTTCGGATGTGTACTCACTGGGCTGCGTGCTCTACGAAATCCTCACGGGTGAACCGCCTTTCGTCGGTGACTCACCCGTAGCCGTTGCCTACCAACATGTTCGGGAAGACCCGGTACCGCCGTCGCAGCGCCACGACGGCATCTCCGCCGACCTCGACGCCGTGGTGCTCAAGGCGCTGGCCAAGAATCCCGACAACCGTTATCAGACCGCGGCGGAGATGCGGGCCGACCTGATCCGGGTGCACAACGGTGAACGACCGGAGGCGCCCAAGGTATTCACCGACGCCGACCGGTCCTCCCTGCTGTCGTCGGCCACCGCGGGCCCACAGCGGACCGACCCGCTGCCGCGCCAGGTTCTCTCCGACGCGGGGGAGGACCGCAGCGTCGGTTCGGTAGGCCGCTGGGTTATCGCCGTGGCCGCGCTCGCGGTGTTGACGATCGTCGTCGTCATCGCTTTCAACACGTTCGGCGGCAATGCCCGTGATGTGCAGGTGCCCGACGTGCGCGGGCAGGTGTCCGCCGACGCCGTCGCGGCGCTGCAGAACCGCGGTTTCAAGACCCGCACGCTGCAGAAGCCGGATTCGACGATCCCGCCCGATCACGTCATCGGTACCGATCCCGGCGCCAACGCGTCGGTCAATGCCGGCGACGAGATCACCATCAACGTCTCTACCGGGCCCGAGCAGCGCGAGATCCCCGACGTGTCGTCGCTGGTCTACTCCGACGCGGTCAGCAAGCTCAAAGCCGCCGGTTTCAGCAAGTTCAAGCAGGCCAACTCCCCGTCGACCCCGGAATTGCTGGGCAAGGTGATCGGGACCAACCCGCCGGCCAACCAGACGTCGGCGATCACCAACGTCGTCACCCTCATCGTCGGGTCCGGGCCGGAAACCAAGCAGGTTCCCGATATCGCGGGCCAAACCGTCGACATCGCGCAGAAGAATCTCACCGTCTACGGGTTCAGCAAGGTCACGCAGGTGCAGGTGGACAGCACCCGCCCGGCCGGTGAGGTGATCGGCACCAATCCGCCCAAGGGACAGATGGTTCCGGTGGACTCGGTGATCGAACTGCAGGTGTCCAAGGGCAATCAGTTCGTCATGCCCGACCTGTCCGGCATGTTCTGGACCGACGCCGAACCGCGGCTACGCGCGCTGGGCTGGACGGGGATCTTGGACAAGGGCCCCGACGTCGACGCCGGCGGCGGCCAATCCCATCGGGTCGTGTATCAGAACCCGCCGGCCGGCGCCGGGATCAACCGGGACGGCATCATCACGCTGAAGTTCGGTCAGTAGCGGTCGGATCGACCGGGAAGTACGGCCGCACCGCGGCGTGCACGTCGTTTTCGAGGCGGCGCACCAACGTGTCGTCACGTTCCCACCCGCAGTCGGCGAGCCAATTCGCCAGCATTCGGTGGCCCCCTTCGGTCAAAATCGACTCCGGGTGGAACTGGACGCCGTGAATCGGTAACGCCGTGTGTCGCACTCCCATGATCACGCCGCTGCGGGTGTGCGCCGTGACCTCGAGCGCCGGAGGAAGCGACTCGGGCAGGATGGTCAGCGAGTGGTAGCGGGTCGCCGTGAACGGATTTGGAAGTCCTTGCAGCACACCACTATCGGTGTGGTAGACGCTGCTGGTCTTGCCGTGCAGCAGTTCGGGGGCGCGGTCGACGGTTGCGCCGAATGCGACGCCGATGGCCTGGTGCCCGAGGCACACCCCGAGCAGCGGGGTGTGTTCGGCGGCGCACGCCCGAACCATCGGAATCGACGCGCCCGCGCGCTCCGGGGTGCCCGGCCCCGGGCTGAGCAGCACCCCGTCGAACTGACGGGCGACGGCAGCGTGCCCGTCCGGCGAGTCCGAGAGCCGGGGGTCGTCGTTGCGCCAGACTTCGGCGTCCACACCCAGCTGACCGAGGTACTGCACCAGGTTGAACACGAAGCTGTCGTAGTTGTCGACAACCAGGATGCGCATCGTGCCAGGCTACCGCCACGCGAGAAGGGTCGGTGGGTGTCAGTAGTCGATCGGGCCGTCGGGCTGCGCGGAATGCAGCCGTTCGGGCTCGAAGTGGCCGACGACCTGCACGTCGGACTTGACCTCTTCCTGGTAGCCGAGGCCGAAGCGCACGACGTACTGCTTGTACAGAACCACCAGGGGGGCGGCGGCAAGGGCGGCCTGCATAGCCGTCGGGTTGCCGATCGCGGTGATCGTGTACGGCGGGCTGTAGGTACGCCCGTTGAGCAGCAGGGTGTTGCCGACGCAGCGCGGCACCGACGTCGCGATGATCCGCTGATCCTGCATCTGGATCGCCTCGGCGCCGGCGCTCCACACCGCGTTGAGTACGGCCTCGATGTCTTGCTGGTGCACCACCAGGTCGTCGGGGGAGGCATCGCGGGGGAAACGGCCGTTGGCATCGCGCTGTGCGTCCGCGAGGGTGACCACCAGACCGGGCCCGTGTACCGGAGTCATCCCCGCCTCGCCGGCGAGCTGGTTGGACCGTCGCAGCATGGCCGCCAGCGCCGCATCCGACGAGCGCCCGTGCGAGGCGTCGATCTTGCCCGCCAGCGCCTCGCGCTCGGCGCTGAGACGGTTCACCGAGGACTGCGCCTCGCGGACCAGGTCCACCAGCCGTGGGGCGTCGCTGCGGCGGATTTCGGCGCCGCCAGAGACTCCGTGGGTGGCGGCGAGCAGCAATCCGGCCAGCAGGCAGACGACCGGGACGCCCCAGCGCCATGGCGAACGGCGCGGCTGGATCATCGCCTCTCCATTCCTGGTCACCGTCCCAGGTGAGTTAGTCTCGTAGCCAAGCTATGGGTGCAGTTGCAGGGTTTATCGTTGCACCCCGTCCCGCTCACCGTGTCGTTGAGGTAATCCGCGAGGTAATCATGCCCAAGTCCAAGGTCCGCAAGAAGAACGACTTCACCGTCAGCGCGGTCAGCCGCACCCCGGTGAAAGTCAAGGTCGGGCCGTCGAGTGTGTGGTTCGTCGCGCTGTTCATCGGTCTGATGCTGATCGGCCTGGTCTGGCTGATGGTGTTCCAGCTGGCCGCGGTGGGGAGTCAGGCACCGGCCGCGCTGAACTGGATGGCGCAACTGGGTCCGTGGAACTACGCCATCGCGTTCGCCTTCATGATCACCGGCCTGTTGCTCACGATGCGCTGGCACTGAGCGGGACGGCCGGCGTGATGAATTCATTTCCGGCCTTATTTGGCACCGCGTCAGCAACCTTTACGGCACCCAATCACACGCGTGTGATTTATCCCCACTGTTGATAGCTGATGTGGATAACTGCATCGCCGGTGGTGGGAGGGGTTAAGGAGCACATGCAGCAAACACAATGGCAGCCCCACACGGCCGGAATCGCTGGTTGTGGAGTCGCGGGGATTTTGATGGCTATCTCCGCTGTGACCGTGGTCACAGACCCGCCCGGGCGCGTTCTGGCCGGGGTTGCCGCAGCGGGGCTGATCATGTTTGCCGGCGTGTCCTGGTACGCACGTCCCAAGCTGGCAATCACGCCCGAAGGCCTGCTGCTGCGCGGCTGGTTCAGGACGCAGTTATTGCGCCATCCCGACATCAAGATCATCCGCATCATCGAGTTCCGCCGCTTTGGGCGCAAGACGCGATTACTCGAGGTGGAAACGGTCGGCGAAGACTTGGTGCTGTTCTCCCGCTGGGACCTCGGGACCGACCCGGTGGACGTGCTCGACGCACTCACCGCGGCGGGATACGCCGGCCCTCAGCAGGGCTGACCCAGCCGGCCCGGCGCGTTAGGAAGTGGTGATCGACTCGATGACGACCGGCTCGGTGGGGCGGTCGTTGCCGTCGGTGCCCGTCGCCGCGATCGCATCGACGACCTGCTGCGACTCGGGGTCGGTCACTTCGCCGAAGATCGTGTGGCGCCGATTCAGGTGCGGGGTCTGACCCACCGTGATGAAGAACTGCGAGCCGTTGGTGCCCGGGCCCGCGTTCGCCATCGCCAGCAGGTAGGGCTTGTCGAACTGCAGCTCGGGGTGGAATTCGTCGGCGAACTTGTAGCCCGGGCCGCCGCGACCGGTGCCCGTCGGATCGCCACCCTGGATCATGAAGCCCCGGATCACCCGGTGGAAGACCGCGCCGTCGTAGAAGGGGCCCGACGAGCCTCCCGACGCATTCTGCGTCGAGTATTCCTTGGTGCCCTGCGCCAGGCCGACGAAGTTGGCGACGGTCTTGGGCGCGTGGTTTCCGAAGAGGGCGACCTTGATGTCGCCGCGGTTGGTGTGGAGCGTGGCGGTAGCGGTCTGAATGGGGCTGTTGGTCACGGCATGAGAGTCTGCCACTACGGGCGGGCGTTGGCGCACGCGGTGTCACCCAAAGCGAGACGCGGCGCGCGGGTACCGCGGAGGCCGGCGTCTCTATGCTGGCAGTCTGTTCAGGTAACGGACTTTTGGCGGGACAGAAAGGCGACAGATGAGCGCGAAGACGGATTCCCGGCTGACCCCGCGGCAGCGACTGACCCGCGGCCTGAGCAATTCGGCGCAGGGACCGGTGGACGTCACCCGGGGCGTGGTCGGTCTCAGCGTGCAGTCCGCGCAGTCGGCCGCCGCGCAGCTGCGGCGGCGCTACCAGGAGGGGCGGCTGGCCCGCGAGCTCGCCGCGGCCCAGGAAACCCTGGCCCAGGAGCTGGCCGCGGCGCAGGAAGTGGTCAGCGGCCTGCCCCAGGCGCTGCAGGACGCGCGCCGCGCGCAGCGTCGCGGCAAGCGCCCGTTGGTCTTTGCCGGAGTCGCCGTCGCGTTGCTGGCGGGCGGCGCCGCGGCGTTCAGCATCGTCCGGCGCTCCGTGCTGGAGAAGCCTCAGGACCCCCAGTCGCGTCCGCCCAGCGTCGACGTGCAGCCGCGCCCCTGAGTTCACCGCACCACCAACCGCAACCGTTCGCGGCGCAGTGGCTATCCAGGTCTTCCTGGCGCCGTGGTGCCGGCCGCTCAGAGACGTTGCCGCCGAACGCGAGCCGGTGCACCCCTTCTTCGGTTCGTCCTACACCCGAACGCGGACCTAGGGCATCTCCTCGGCCCGGTCGATATGCCCTTCCAGGCCAAGCATTTTCGCCATGTCGCAGTAGCGATCTCTGAAGCGCACGTAACCCTCGGCATCGCCTTGGGCGCGCGCCAGCAGGGCCCGCATCCGCTGCAACCATGTCTCACGCATCGCCAGCCGCCCCTCCGCAGGCACGTTCGCCAACCGCTCGATCGCGGCCTCGGCTTCGGTGATGTCGCTCTCGGTCCCGCGGTCGAGCAGCGTGTCCACCAGGACGCCCGTCGTCAGCACGCCCCACGAAAGCCCTTGTCCCTCAAGCATGAGATGGTCGACCGCGGCGCGCATCAGCGGTATCGCCTCGTCGCGATCGCCACCGCGCGCCTGCTCGCGGGCCAGGTACACGTCGATCATCGGTAGATCGCACAGGAAATGGCCCCCTCGCACGAACACTTCGCGGACCTCGGCCAGCAGCTGCCGTCCGCGCTCACGCTCGGCATCCGTGTGACGGTGCACCAGCGCAAGCCCCAAAGTCAGCCAGGCGACACCTAATTGGAGGTTGTCGCCGGACGGTTGGGCGATCACCAGCGCATCCTCGATCTCGCGTACCGCGGCATCGTCGGGCCGCAGCGCGCCGGCCGGTATCCCCGTGGTGTACACGTAGCTGACGACCGTGACGTAGGTCAGGGAGTCGGCGCCGTGCGCCGTGGCCACGCCGCGCCGCAAGTCGTCTCGCCATCCGGGACGGCCCAGGGCCCACCGGGCGGTACCCCGCTGGGCGAAGGCGAGCGCCAGGGGAGACCCGAAAAGGAAGTTGCCCATTGTGGGGTCACCGTCGGCGAGGTCGATGACCCGCTGCGACAGGCGATGCATCTCATCCCACTCGCCCGTCGCTATCTTGGCGCGGATCGGCGTGAAGGACAGTCCCACCGTCAGCGCAGGATCGCCGATGGACTCGATGAGAGCGATGGCCTCGGAGGCCAGTCGGGACGCCTGGCGCACCCTGTCCTGGAACGCGTGATCCATCACCAGCCCCGCCATCGCGATGGCCAGTGACGCCTTGTCCCCTGCCGCGCTGCACAACTTCCGCAACTCGTCGAAACGGTCCCCGATGTTGTTCACATGCACCCGCCAGGCGATCCCGCACAACATGGTGCGCGGGGCGATGCACATGGCCGCCCGGTCCGGGTCATCGACGGGCAGCGCGTCGGCGATCCTCGTCGCACTCTCCCAGCCCAGCCGCGCCGCGACGATGTCGCGGTATCGCGCCCACGTCGCCGCGCGCATGTGCCAGCCGTAGGCATCCCGCAAGTCACTCGCCGCTTCGAGATGTTCGGCGATCAGCGCGGCGTTCTGGTCGGCCGAGTCCGGTTCGTGCCCCTCGATGGCGACCGCCAGCCGGCGGTGCATCTGGGCGCGATCGGATTTCAGCTGTGATTCGTAGGCCACGGCCCGGATCAGCGGGTGGCGGAAGGCGAACTCGGCGCCCGGGGTGAATCGGACCTGATCGATCAGCGCGGCTTTCAGCAGGGCGTCGAGAGCGGGGTCGTTGCCCACCGCTTCGAGAAGCTCGGGGGTGAAGCGCGACCCGATCACCGCCGCGGCGTTCAGCGTGCGCTTGGCCTCGGGCGGCAACCGGTCGATCCGCGCGGCGATGGTGGCCTGCAGGGTGGCCGGTACGGTGACCTCGGCAGGGTCTGTGGCGCAGGTGAAACCACCGCGGTCACCGGTGAGCACACCGCGCTCCGCGAGCTCACGTACCACTTCTTGGGCGAAAAACGGATTCCCGCCGGCCCGTTCGGCGACCAGGGTCTTGATCCCGGAGACCGACGGCTCGGTGCCGAGCAATTCGTCAAGCAACGCCGCGACTTCCGAATCACTCAGTGGCGTCAGCGAGATCGTCTGTGTACCAGGCACTTCCGTCAATGAGCCATGGTATTCGGGGCGGTAGGTGATCAGCACCATCGACGGCGTTTGGGGTATGACGCTGAGGAATTCGGCCAGCATCGATTCGCTCACCTCATCGATCCAGTGCGCATCCTCGATGACGTAGAGAACGGGTTGGGTGCGGTTCAGCGACAACGAGTTGACCAGTGCACTCAACCGCCGTCGCCGCGCGTCGGGATGGATTGTGGGAGGCGGCGTGTCGGGGTCACGAATGCCCATCAGGTCATAGAGCAGCAACATGTCCTCATCGGAGGCGTCGGGGACGCCGGCGCGCACCTGCGCGCGCGCCGCCTCGTCGTCGAGTCCGACTATTCGGGCGACATCGCGCAGCAGCCCCGCCACCACGAAGAAGGGGACGTCGCTGGCGTGCGACTCGCAGAAAACCGAAGACACCACCAGGCCGCGACGATCGGCCATCGCGGTCGCCTCGCCGGTCAGGCGCGTCTTGCCGATGCCCGGCGGCCCGACGACGCAGACCAAACACCCCCGCCCGCTCATCGACCGATCCAGGAGGCCGGCAAGCGTCGTCACTTCCAGCTCTCGTCCGACCAACGCGCCTTGCAGGTCGTCGCGCCGTTGCGGGCCGGACGCCAGGCTGAGCAGACGGCGGGCCAGCACCGGGAAGGCGCTGCCCTTGATGCGCACCTGCTCGGCGTCGCCCAGCACGGCGACCTGTTGAACGAGCCGGGCGGTGGACTCGCTGAGCATCACCCCACCCGGGGGCGCCACGGATTCCATCCGTTGCGCCATGCCGACCTGGTCGCCGATCGCGGTGTAACCCAGCGGCCCCGAACCGACTTCGCCCGCGATCACCTGACCGGAGTTGATCCCTACCCGCAGTTGCAGGTCCACGCCGTCGCGCTGCCGCACGTCGGCGGCGAGGTCCTTGATCTCGTCCTGGACGCCCAAGGCCGTGAGACAGGCGCGAAATGCGTGGTCTTCCATTGCTACCGGGGCGCCGAAAACCGCCATGATCCCGTCGCCGGTGAACTTGTCCACCGTGCCCCCATAGCGATGCACCACCTCGCTGCAACGGTCGACCAGGTCGGCCATGATCTCGCGCAATCGCTCCGGACCGACGGCCGCGGCGATGTCCATGGAATGCACCACATCCGCGAACAGCACCGATACTTGCTTGTACTCCGCATGTGCGGCGGGCCGGGCGGCCGGCGCCCCGCATTCGTGACAGAACCGCGCATTCTCGAAGAGTTCGGTGCCGCACGCCTGGCACGCCGCTCCGGCCGTCATCCGACCTCCGCCAATCCCGACCCCCGAGGTTTGCTGGGTGCCCAAAGAATAGGCCGTCGGGCCCTCCCCGCGGGAGCGTTAGTGTCACTCTGGGTGACGTCGGCACGAAGTTTTAACACACCATGCCTCAATCGTTGGCAAAGCAAAACAGCCGGTACGAGGCCTCGCCGCTGCCCAGGCGCCGGTAGATCAACGAGCCCGGCCCGCCCGCGTAGTCGTTGACGATGCCGCGCAACGGCGCGATGTTCGGCAGACGACGTGTGATCTGGTCGGCGAACCGGTTTCCCTCCAGCCCGCGCATCACCTCAGCGTTGATGACCCGTTCCGACACCAGCCGCAGGGGGATGTGGGCCAGGTCCGCCTCCCAGGCGGCGATTTCGTCGGCGTAGCGCATATCGGCGTACAAGAACCGCCCGCCCGGGCGCAGCACGCGCCGCACCTGGGCGAAGAACCGGGGAACGTCGTGGTAGTTGATCGCGGCTTCGACGTTGATCACCGCGTCGAAGGACCGATCGGGGAAGGGAAGGCTTTCGGAGTTGCCCTGCACGAAGCTCAGTCCGGGTACGTGGTGCCTCTTTCGGCAGAACTCGATGCCGACCGTGTTCAGGTCCAGGCCCACATAGGACGCCGGGCGCAAGGTCCGCATCAGATACGCGGCCCCGCCGCCATGGCCACAACTCACTTCCAGCACATCCTTGCCCGCGAGGTCCACCTGCGTGGCGGTGCGGTGGTAGAGCTGGATCGGGAACCGGTCGGCCTCGTCCAACGCCTCCAGCGCCAAAGCCATCGGCGGGTCTTCTTCGTACCCGTAATTCAGGAACAACACGTCGTCTTTAATCAGCAGGCGGCTCAAAAACCGGTAGCCGTACGTAAAACGCAAATTCGACAGCTTCAGCAAGACCCGGTTGCGATTCAGCCGGTCGATCACGCTTTCCATCGGCGTGCGTTTCAGCAGACCATCGTCTTTATTGCAAAGCCGCCGTGGCAATAACGGCCGGGGTAGCCTGACGCCCATGCTCAAGTCTCCCATTCCTGCCCTGCTGCGCGAACGCGCCAGCCTGCAGCCGAATCGGACGGCGTTCACGTTTATGAATTACGAGCAGAACCCGGACGGAATTGCCGAGGATTTGACATGGTCGCAACTGTATCGCCGGGTGTGCAACCTCGCACGCGAGCTTCGGGCATGCGGATCGACCGGCGACCGCGCCCTGATAGTGGCCCCCCAGGGGCTCGACTACATCACCGCCTTTCTCGGCGCGCTTCAGGCCGGCTTCATCGCGGTTCCGCTGGGTACCGGCAGCGACGAACGCGTCAGCTCGGTTCTGCGCGACGCGTCGCCGGCCGCGGTCCTCACGACATCGCCCGCCGCGAGCGACATCGCCGGCTGCCTGGGGCCGACGTCCGGCGCACCCGCTCCGTCGCTCATCGAAGTCGATCTGCTGGACCTCGACGCGAAGACGGCGCCCGCCGGGCGGCTCGAAAACTCAACGGACACCGTGTATCTGCAATACACCTCGGGATCGACCCGTACCCCCGCCGGGGTCATGGTTTCGCACAAGAATATTCTGGCCAACTTCGAGCATATGAATGCCGGCTTCTTCGGGGATTACGGCGGAATCGCACCACCGGACAGCACGATGGTCTCCTGGTTGCCGCTCTACCACGACATGGGTTTGCAGCTGGGAATCATCTTTTCGGTTCTCAGCGGGTTTCGCAGTGTACTCACGAGCCCGGTTTCCTTTCTGCAGCGGCCGGCCCGATGGATGCAATTGCTGGCACAGCACAGTCGCGCACATTCGGCGGCCCCCAACTTCGCCTTCGACCTGGCCGCCCGGAAAACGTCGGATGATGACCTCGCCGGTCTCGACCTTGGGGATGTGTCGTGCATCTTCAACGGCGGCGAGCGGGTACAGCCGGCGACACTGCGGCGCTTCGCCGAGCGGTTCGCCCGGTTCAACCTGCGGGACAAGGTGTTACGGCCATCGTATGGCTTGGCCGAAGCGACCTTGTATGTCTCGACCCGCGAAGCCGGTCATGCGCCGCAAATCGTTCATTTCGACTCCGAAGAGCTGACCACCGGCCGCGCCAAGCGGCGGGCGGATGAGGGCGGTACGGCGCTTGTCAGCTACGGCGTGCCGCGGTCGCCGATGGTGCGAATCGTCAATCCCGAGACCGGTACTGAATGTCCGCCGGGAATGACCGGTGAGATCTGGGTGCACGGAGACAATGTCGCCACCGGGTATTGGCAGAAGCCGGGCGAGTCCGAGCAGACGTTCGGCGCGACGCTGGTCGCGCCGTCGGCCGCAACCCCCGAAGGGCCGTGGCTGAGAACCGGGGACCTGGGCTTCGTCTATGACGGAGAGCTGTTCATGATCGGACGCACCAAGGATCTATTGATCGTGTACGGGCGCAATCACTCGCCCGACGACCTGGAGGGGACGATCCAGAGCGTCGCCCCGGGGCGGTGCGCGGCGATCGCGGTGCCGGACAACGGGACCGAGAAACTGGTCGCCATTGTCGAGCTCAAGAACCGGTCGGACGCCACGGGCGTCGCCGGTTTCGACGTGGTCAAACGCAAAGTCGCCTCTGCGATTTCCGACGCGCACGGCCTCAGCATCGCGGATCTCGTTGTGGTGGCTCCTGGTTCGATCCCGATTACCACTAGCGGCAAGGTCAGAAGGGCGGCGTGCGTCGAGCGCTACCGCCAGAATCAGTTCGCCCGCCTGGACGCGTAGTGCCGGGGCCACGGGCGGTCGCGGAGTTCGCGTACTGGTCACACTATTCGTTGCGGGAGAACGGGCCGAGGTTCGCGTTGGGCCCCCGGCATGCGCACTGGCGCCTACCGGCTCGTCATCGCTATCAGTCATGCGTCGAAGACAAGTACGGTGTCGAGATCGGCGGTCCGAGTGTGCTTTTCAAAACGGTGCTGCCGCTCTATCCCAGGGTCCGGGGTTTGGACGGCGTCAACTTCGCCACGCAGACCCTCTGGGAGGGACGGATCGAAGCCGGCGCGGGTTACCGGTACTACCGCGCCAAGCCCGGTCGCCAATTCGTCGCCGACGCGACCGCGCTGCCCGATTTCGCAACTGCTCAGTACGACTTCCTGCTGTCCTCCAATTGCCTAGAGCACATCGCGAACCCGTTGAAGGCGCTGGTGGAATGGACGAGGGTCCTCAAGGTCGGCGGGGCCTTGATACTCGTCGTGCCCAACAAAGAGAACAACTTCGACCGCCGGCGTGCGGTCACGACCTTCGGGCACCTGCTCGACGACTTCACCCTGGACGTCGGCGAGGACGATTTGACCCATCTCGACGAGATCCTGGCACTCCACGACCTGCGCCGGGACTGGCCGGCCGGCGGCCGCCGGCGGTTCAGGGAACGAAGCCGGCGGAACTTTCAGAACCGAACCCTGCACCACCATGTGTTCGATGTCGCGCTGATCGAAGCGATGCTGCACCACGGTGGATTGCGGATCGTGGATGTGACGTCCACGCGTACCGACTTTTTCGCACTCGCCGTGAAAACCGGTGCTGCGTGAAACTCTCGGACG
The DNA here is from genome assembly GCF_035617725.1 of Mycobacterium sp. 94-17. Taxonomy (NCBI): domain Bacteria; kingdom Bacillati; phylum Actinomycetota; class Actinomycetes; order Mycobacteriales; family Mycobacteriaceae; genus Mycobacterium; species Mycobacterium sp. 94-17. Next base: position 47,949 of record NZ_JAPIYN010000006.1, on the reverse strand, counting down.
CGTTGCGAACGGAGTCCGAGCGCACCTTGGCGTCGCTGCGATACCGGCTGGGCGGCAACGCTTTACGATTCGTTTGCGAGAGTCACCTGGAGCTTCCGCCGCAACCGCCGAGCGGCCGCCGCACCCTCGTGCTGTTCGCGCACTTCGACCAGCAGGGCATCGTCGATCCTTATGTCACCTATTACCTGGAGGCGCTGCACCGACTCGGGGCGACCATCGTCTTCGTTTCCGGTTCGGCCTCGCTCTCGCCGGGGTCGGTCGCGCCCATCCATCCCCTGTGCGCGGGTATCTACACCCGCCGCACGCTTGCTTTCGACTTCGGCTCGTGGCACCTCGCGTGGTGCATCCTCACGCGGCGCGGCTGGTCGCTGGATCAGTTCGATCGCCTGGTCCTCGCCAACGACAGCGTCTTCGGTCCGCTCTTTCCGCTCGAAGAGATGTGGGGCTCGTTCCACGGCGCGGACATGTACGGCGCCATCGAGAACACCCAGATGGCCTCCCACCTGCAGTCCTTTTTCCTGGCCTGGGACCTCAATTCCCGCACCCGCGCCTTCCTCAACGAACTTTGGGACGACTTCGACTACATCACCCACCGGGGCGCCCTGCTCTGGCGGTACGAGGTCGGCCTGTCCCGGCGGGCGCGAGGGGCCGGGCTCGATGTCAAACCGTTCGTCTCCGCCGACGCGATCAGGACCGCCCGGGGCCGCCCGGCGCGGCTGTGGCGCAGCACCCGGACCGGGTGGAACAACGGCACCCTCTACTTCTGGGACGGCCTCATCGAGGATTTCCGATTCCCCTTCCTGAAGGCGAAGGTGGTGCGCGACAAGCGATTGCACGGGTCCGTCACGCGCCTGCGCGACGTCGTCGAGCAACACACCGCCTATCCCTATCGCCTCATCCAATCGAACGCCGACAGGCTCGTCCGCGGGAGTCGTGTCCCGCCCGCCGCCAGATAGGACTCAGACGCTGCCCAGGCCCGCGGCGATCAGCAGCACCCCTGCCACGGCGGGTGCGGCGATCAGAATCCGCCGCCGTTGCGCGACGGCAAACCGCCGCAACCGCTGCACGAGCGCATGGGTTTGCACGGGCATGACGAGGTAGCTCACCAGGGGGACCTCCACGCAGACGAGCACCACGAGCGTGAATATCACGACTGCGCCCAGCTGCGTGCCGAGTGCGGCTCCCGACGAGACGATGACGACGAGCACGACCAGATAGTCGATGGGCGGCATCGTCGACACCAGGCCGATCCCGAACGCGAGCCACGGGTTGCCGCCCTGCAACGCGCGGCCGGCGCGGGCCCTCATCCGGGCGATTGCGGTCGAGGTGAGGGGCTGGCGGTCCGCAGCCGACGGAAACCCGCCGTACGTCGGCACTTCGACGTGCCGGCGCGGCCGGAACCTCGCCGCCACCGCAGCCGCGATCAGTAACCCGATCACGCCGACGACGATCTGGAAATACCCGCCGGTGAATCGGGAAGCCGCGGACCTCATGTCGGCCATGACCGGCGGCACGGAGCTACGCGTCGCCAGCATCAGGCCGAAAATCCCGGCCGCCGGGCCGATACCGGCCGCCAGGCCGCCCAGCCAGTACGCGACCAGGTTGCGCCTGGGCCGCAGGCGCGACATCAAGAGCGCCACGATGACCAGGCGCGTCGGGTCTGTGGCCACCCAGAGTGCGAGTACCAGCACAGTGGCCCACATCAGGCCACACCCTTACGGACCGCGACGCCCTCCAGGAGATCGGCTGCCGCGGCGACGCTTTCGGCCGGGTCGGTCATTCGGGTGGCCATCGCCCCGGCGCGGGCCGCATATTGCGGCGCGAGAACGCGGCGCAGCTGTGTGACGAGCGCCCTGCGGGTGACGGACGACAGGCGTTGCGCACGACCGACTTTCATGCGCACCGCCTGTGCCGCCCACATGGGCTGATCGGCCACATCCCACAGGATCAGCATCGGGATTCCGGCCCGCAGGGCGGCCGCCGTGGTGCCCGCGCCGCCGTGGTGGACGGCCGCGCGGCAGAGCGGAAAGATTGTCGCGTAGTTCACCGGGCCCACCAATTTCACGTCGCCGGCATCCCCGACCATGGTGGACTCGCCCGCATCGCAATAGATCAGGGCCCGTTCGCCGAGCTCCGCGCAGGCGGCGACGATCGTGGCGATCGTGTCGGCCGGAGATTGGACCCCTGTGCTGCCGAAGCCGAAGTAGATGGGCGGGGATGCCGCGCCGATCCATGTCGCGACCTCGCCGTCGGCATCGGTCGGCAGCCGGAGCGTCAGCGCACCGACGAAGGGCCGCCGCCCCTGCCATTCGGCCGCGAGGCCCGGAAAGCACGCCGCGTCGTAGGCCTGGATTTCGAGCGTCCCGCGTTCCGCCATCCGCCTCGCCGCGGGGCCCACCGCCCGCGGTAGGCCGAGTTCACGACGTTGCGTGTCGTCGGCGTCCTTGGTGATGCGCGCATAGAGCCACCAGGCCGCCCGCAACGTGGAGCGGACCAGGGGCGCCGGAGACGGTATCGCCGGCAGGGCAAGCTGCCCGTTGACGCAGATCGGCATGTGGTGGATCGCCGCCAGCGGAATGTCGTAGTACTCGGCGACATTGGCGACCACGCCGTGGTATGTCTGGCCGGTCGCCAGCAGGTCGGCGCCGCCCGCCAGCGAGGTCAGCGTCCGGCCCATCTGCGCCCAGCCCTCGACGAAGAGATCCTGGCCGGCGCGCACCAGGTTGACGGGGTTCTGCGGCGTGAAGGCGTGGTGAACGAAGTCGGCGAGCGCGCTGGACTGCGCGCGGGAATCCGGGCCGTACGCGGAAGCGCTGAGGCCGGCCGACTCGACGAACCCGACCAGGTCCGGCGGGACCGCCACGCGTACGTCGTGTCCCCTGCTCAGCAGCTCCAAACCGACTGCGGCGCAGGGCTCGACGTCACCGCGAGTCCCATGTGCGGCCAAGACGATCTTCATCGGCGAAACCCGGCCCCTCCCTGGCATTCCGTTGTCAGGAAACCTGTACCGCGGCGCCCGTATAGCGCCTGTCCACGACTCGGTGCAACACGGACTTCATCGCACTCACGTACCGGATCACCGATTCCTTCGCGATCGGATTCTTCGGGAGGTTCACCCACATCGATACCTCGTCGAAGAGCCGGATGATCGAGAAGTACAGGTGCGCCGGATCTCTGGGGTCGCAGTAGATGCTGACATTCGCATCTTTCATGTGGGAGGTGACGGTGGCGGAGAAGGGCGGCAGGCCCGCGTCCATGTAGTTGACCATCGTGCAGTTGGGGCCCCATGGCCTGAGCCAGGGTGCCAGCCTCAAGATTTCGTTGAACGATACGTTGGCGAGGTCCATGTTCGAGTCGAAGGACGCCTGCGCGGCACGGGCGGTCTCGTCGAAGGACGCCGGGTTCACCGGCACGGTGAACGGGACGACGCCGGTGAACCAGCCCATCGTCGCGAACTCCGCCAGCGACCGGCGCTTGTCGGTCGGCGCCAGGCCGTAATATGTTGTGGCGCCGGTCAGCTCATACTGCGCGAGGGCTATACAAGCAAACAGTCCGCCGCTGACGCGTGCCCCCGCCGCGATGCAGCGGGATTCGAATTCGGCCGTCTGTTGCTGATCCATCAGCCGATCGACCACCACGTCGCCGCCCGCGGGCCGCGACAGGTCACCGAGTGGCAGCGGGAAGTCCGGCAGGGTTCCGCCGTTGTTTTCGGCGAATTCGATCCACGCGCGGACCTCGGTGGAATCCAGGGTCAGGGTCGCCACGTGCTGCTGCTCGCGGATGCAGAAGTCGTCATGACTGGACGGAAGCGGCGCCTGCACGAGCGCCCGGCCCGCCACCAGCACACGGTAATTCATCACGATTTCGGTGTATAAGCCCGAGATGATGGTCGGGTCGCAGTGCAGGTGGTCGACGATCGCGAAGATGGTGAAGTGGTCGCCACGCTGAATGATGCCGAACCTGAAGCAATCCCAGTGCAGCGGGTCCGGAGTGGACATTACGTACTGCTGCCACTCGTTTGGCGTCAGGTTGTCCTGGCGGACCGGGATGAACTCGATGTCGGCGGGGTCGGCGATGGTGTGCCGCACGATGCTTTTCGCGTCACCGCAGCTTTCCGCGTCGTCGTACTCGAACCAACTGTGGTACGTCTTGTGCCGGCGCAGGTGCGAGTTGATCACGTAACTCATGGCGCGGACGTCGCATCGACCGGGTTCGTCTCCGCAGCCGATCACCAGGCGGGCATAGTCGAGCCCCCGTGCCGCATATCGGGAAAAGCCGCGCAGGTGCGCGTCTTGCATTGCGCTCAGCGGTACCTCGCTGATCGGAGCTTGCCAGGCTTTAGCCAGCGAGGTGGGCGACGGGTGCCAGGACACGATCCTGCCCGCCTCCGGCACCCAGTCGTGGACCGTTCCGACGAACAGTCCGCGCGACGGCCCTGCACCTATGAACACCCTTCGCTCCTTTGGTCCACCTGCGGCCCGGACGATGCGGGATCCAGCCTCTCGCGGAGCTTTTCGCGGAGCAATTCGGCCAGGCCCTGAATGGTGGTGATGTCGTTGGTGGTGACGCGGATGCCCGTCTCCGCCTCGATGCGGGTGCGCAGCTCCAGGTTGCCCATGGAGTCGAGCCCGTATTCGGAAAGGGGATGATCCGGGTCGATGGTGCGGCGCAGAATCAGGCTCACCGCGTCGGAGATCATGCGGCGCAGCCGCACGGGCCACTCCTGCGCCGGCAGCGCGTGCAGCTCGTTCAGCAATGTTCCGGCGTCCGAATGGGTTTGGTCGTTGGAGCGGAACGCTTCGGCGAACCGGCTGCGTTGCGCGTAGGCCGCGAACCACGGGGTTCCGGCCAGGTCCGCATACCCGGAGTACGCGCGGTCGTGGCGCAGCAGGGCCGCGAACGCCTCGGCACCGTCGTCGGCCGTGAAGGCGGTGTCACGCCAGTGCGCGATGGCGGTGCCCTCGCCGTCGTGGCCGGGTGTGAGCCCGTCGCCGGCGCGCAGCTCGGCGGCGCGACCTACCTCGGCCCACAGCCCCCACCCGATCGCGGTGGCGGGCAGTCCCCGAGCCCGGCGGCGCCGCGCGAAGGAGTCCAGCCAGCCGTTGGCGGCGGCGTACGCCCCCTGCCCGGGGGAGCCCACCAGGCCGACCGCCGAGGAGAACAAGCAGAACCAGTCCAGGGCGAGGGTGGCCGTGGCCCGATGTAAGTTCCACGCGCCGTGCACCTTTGGCGCCCAGTTGCGGTCGATGAGTTCGTCGGTCATGTCGGCCAGCATCGCGTTTTCGAAGACCGCGGCGGCGTGTAGCACCCCGCGCAACGGGCGGCCGGTGGCGGTCGCGGCGCTCACCAACCGCGTCGCCGTATCGGCGTCGGTGATGTCGCCGCATTCCACCGCGATGTCGGTGCCCATGGCCCGGATCAGTTCGATCGTTTCCAACGTCTTGGGACTGGGTTCGGAGCGTGAGCTGAGCACGATGCGACCGCAGCCGCCCGCGGCCATCTTCTCGGCGAGAAAGAGCCCGATGCCGCCCAGCCCGCCGGTGACGATGTAGGAGCCGTCCTGCCGGAAGGGCCGGGCCTGCCCTGGCGGGACGACGACGCGGGCCGGCCCGGACCGGGCGACGTCGAGGACGGCCTTGCCCGTCAGCGCTGCCGCGTCGATTGCGCGGATGGCCGCGGCCGCATCGCCGAGGGGGTAGTGCGTGCTCTGGGGCGGCGGCAGCGCGCCTTCCGCGGCGAGCCGGTACACCGTGCGCAGCAGGTCGCCGATGCGGTTGGGATGGCACTGCGACATCAGCGCCAGGTCGACGTAGTGGAACGTGAGATTGCGCTGGAACACAGCGAGGTCCAGCCGGGTGCCGGCGCGGACGCCGTGCTGACCGATCTCCACAAATCGACCCCCGGCACGCAGCACGTCCAGTCCGGCGCGCTGCGCCGCGCCGGGCAGGGGGTTGAGCACGATGTCGACGCCTTCCCCGTCGGTTTCGCGGCCGATCCGCTCAGCGAAGTCGGTGCCGTGGGAGTCGTAGACGTGCCCGATCCCCAAGTCGTGCAGCAGTTCCCGACGCTCCGGGGTGCCTGCGGTGGCGAAGATCTCGGCTCCGGCGGCCCGCGCGATCGCGATCGCCGCGCGCCCCACGCTGCCGGTCGCGGAGTGGATCAACACCCGGTCGCTACCGGTCACCCTGGCCTGATCGTGCAGGGCATACCACGCGACGGCGTGCGGGGTGGTCACCGCCGCCGCCCGGGCCTCGGTGAGACCCGGCGGCAGCGTCACGGCCAGGCGGGCGTCACAGGTGACGAAGGTGGCCCAGCAACCGCTTTCGGAAAAACCGCCGACGCGGTCCCCCACCCGGTGGTCCGTCACGTCGGAACCCACCGCGGTCACGACGCCGGCAAAATCCATACCGAGCTGCCGTCGGTCGCCGTCCATATCGGGATGCCCCGCACAGGCCAACAAGACATCCGCGAAGTTGACACCGGCGGCGCCCACCCTGACCTCGATCTCGCCGGGCCCCGGTGGAACGCGTTGACACGCGGCCAGTTCCATCGTCTGCGCGTCCCCGGGCGTCCGGATCTGCACGCGCATGCCGTCGTGCCGGGGGTCCAGCACGGCGGTCCGCCGTTCCTCGGGGCGTAGCGGTGCGGGCCCCAGGCGCGCCACGTACCACTGGCCGCCTCGCCAGGCTGTCTCGTCCTCCTCCGAGTCGCCCAGCAGCTGTCGGGCCAGTTGCTCGGCCTCGCCGTGCTCGTCCAGGTCGAGCTGCGTGGCGCGCAGATGCGGATACTCGGTGTTGATCGCCCGCACCAGGCCGCGCAGCCCGGCCTGCTCGAGGTTCGCCACGTCGCCGGGCAACACGCTCTGGGCGTTGCGGGTGACGACGTAGAGCCGCGGCGGGTCTCCGCCGATCTTGGTGATTTCCCGGGTAATTCGCGCCAGGTGACGCACCTGGTCCGCGCCGGGCGGGCCCCCCGCGACCTCCGGGTCGCCGTTGTCGGAGCCGGTGAGTATGACGATCCCGCCGACCCCGTCGGCAAGATGGGAGCCGAGGGAGTCCGTGTTGGCCTGGTGATCGACGTGCTGCGGCCACGTCATGGTCGCGCACCCGGCGCCCTCGATTTTCAGCGCATCGGCCAGCCCGGTCGCCATCAGATCGGCGGTGGCGGAAGTACTGATCAGCAGGCACTTTCGCGGGCCGGCGTGATCCACCTCGGGCAGGTCGCGCTGCTTCCACTCGATGGCCAGCAGCCGTTCGTTCAGTACGCGCTCGCGGTTTGCGCTCTCGGAAGTTCCGGTCCCGAGCTGCAATCCGCGCACGGCCAGCAGGACTGTCCCGTCCTCGTCGAGCACATCGAGGTCCGCCTCCAGGGCGGCCCCGTCGGCCCGCGTCAGCGTCGTATGGCAGTAACGCGCGGTGCGGGCGGGACCGTAGGCCCGGATCCGGCGCAGGCCCAGCGGCAGCAGCAGCCCGGCGTAGCGCGCGCCCCGGATGCTGAAGTGGGCCGCCACCGACTGGAAACACGCGTCCAGCAGGGCGGGATGCACCCCGTAGGCGTGGTGCTGCGAGCGCAGCGGACCGGGCAGGCCCACCTCGGCCAGCACCGTGTCGACCGCCTCGTCTGCGTGGTGCACCGCGGCCAGTCCGGCGAAGGCCGGGCCGTACTGCAAGCCGTGCCCGTCGAACTGCGTGCGCAGCTCGGTCCCTTCCAGCCGGCACGGGTAGGCCGCGAAGAGGGCGGGCATGTCGTATGCCGGTGGGCGGTCCTCGTCCGCCACCGGGTGCAGCGCCGCGGTCGCCCGGCGGGTCTGCGCGCCGTCCTGGACGGTCTGCACCGCGAAATCGACTGCGCCCGTTGCGGTCACCGAGGCAACCGCCGAGACAGGCGTCTCGTCGTCGAGCAACAGCATCGTCTCGAAGCGGACGTCGCGGGCTTCGGAGCTCTCGCCGAAAATCGTGCGGGCCGCGGCCATCGCCATCTCGCAGTAGGCCGCGCCCGGCAGGGCGGCCACCAGGTGTACCCGGTGGTCGCCCAGCCACGGGTGTGCCGCCGTACCGGCCTCGCCCTGCCAGACATGGCGCTCGGGCTCCTCGTGCAATCGCACGTGCGCCCCCAGCAGCGGGTGCGCCGGCACCGAACCGATGCGTGCCCGCGGATCCGGAGCCTTGCGGGTCAGCAGCAACGGGCGGTGGGTCCAGGTGGGCAGTGGGGCGTCCACCAGCCGGCCGGCCGGGTGGATCGCCGAAAAGTCCATCGCCGCACCGGCGCTGAACAGGTCGGCCAAAAAGCCGCGCAATCCGTGCGGCAGCGCCTGCTCGCGGCGCATGGCGGCGAGCGCGGCCACCGGCATGCCGGCGCTGCCTGCGGTCTGCTCGACGGCGTGGGTGAGCAGGGGGTGCGGGGCCAACTCGGCGAAGACCCGGTGGCCGTCCTCCAGCGCGGCCTCCACCGCCGCGGCGAAACGCACCATGTGCCGCAGATTGTCCGACCAGTACCAGGCGTCGCACACGGGCTGCTCGCGGGGATCGAAAGCGGTCGCGGTGTAGAAGGGCACCCGCGGAGTCATGGGTGCCAGCCCCGCCAGGGCATCGCACAGCTCGTCGAGGATCGGATCGACCTGGGGGGAGTGCGAGGCGACGTCGACGGCGATCTCGCGGGCCAGCACGTCGCGCTGCTCCCACGCGGTCACCAGGTCGCGCACCGGCTGCGCGGCACCGCCGATCACCGTGGAATGGGGTGAGGCCACCACCGCCAGCGCGACGTCATCGACGCCGCGGGCCATCAGTTCCAGCAGCACTTGCTCGGCAGGCAGGTCCACCGAGGCCATCGCTCCGGAACCGGCGATCGTCGACATCAGTCGCGAGCGGCGGCAGATCACCCGCACCCCGTCTTCGAGCGAGAGCGCCCCAGCGACCACCGCGGCCGCGGCCTCGCCCATCGAGTGGCCGATCACCGCCCCCGGCTGCACCCCGTACGCCCTCATCGCGTCCGCCAGCGCGACCTGCATGGCGAACAGCGAGGGCTGGATCCGATCGATCCCGGTCACCGTATCCGGCATCGAAATCGCTTGTGTGACAGAGAAACCTGACTCGGCGGCGATCAGCGGCTCCAGCTTGCCGATGGTCGCGGCCACCACCGGTTCGGTGGCGAGGAGTTCGGCTCCCATCGCGGCCCACTGCGAGCCCTGCCCGGAGAACAGCCAGACCGGACCCCGGTCGTCCTGGCCGGCCGCGGGTAAAAAGGGAAATTCGTCGGCGGCGACCGCGCGCAGGCGGGCGGTGAGGTCGGTCAGGCCGTCCGCGATGACGGCGGTGCGCACCGGGCGGTGGGCGCGGCGACGAGCCAGGGTGTAGGCGAGATCGCTCGCCGCAACGCGTTGTTCGCGTGCGTCGAGCCAATCGGCGAGCCGTCCGGCGGTGTGCCGCAGCCCGTCCGCCGACGTCGCCGACAGCGCAAACAGTCGCGTGCCGGCGTGCCCCGGCGTGATCGCGTCGCCCGGTGCGGTCGCCTCGGGAGCCTGCTCGACGATCGCGTGCACGTTGGTGCCCGAGAACCCGTACGACGACACCGCCGCCCGCCGCGGACCCCGGTCCGCATCGTCGGGCCATTGCATAGTCGCTTGCGGCACAAAGAGTTTGGTGTCGATTTCGGCCATCTCGTCGGGCAGGCGGGCGAAATGCAGGTTGCGCGGTATCACGCCGTGCCGCACGGCGAGGATCGCCTTCATCAGGCCCAGCGCTCCCGCGGCCGACTGGGTGTGACCGAAATTGGTCTTCACCGATGCCAACGCGCAGGGCCCGTCGAGGCCATAGACCTCGGCCAGGCCGGCGTATTCGATGGGATCGCCGACGGGGGTGCCGGGACCGTGTGCCTCCACCATGCCGACGGTGGACGCGTCGACGCCCGCCGCGGCCAGTGCCGCTCGATAGGCCTCGACTTGCGCCGCCCGCGACGGCGTCACGATGTTCACGGTGTGGCCGTCTTGATTGGCGGCGCTGCCGCGCACCACGGCCAGGATCCGATCGCCCGCGGCGATCGCGTCGGGTAACCGCTTGAGCAAGAAGACGACGCAGCCCTCGCCCACCACGAACCCGTCGGCGGCGACGTCGAACGCGTGGCAGCGTCCGGTCGGCGACAGCATGCCGATGGCAGAACCCGAACACGATTTGCGGGGTTCCAGCGACACCGATGCGCCCCCCGCCAACGCGATGTCGCTTTCGCCGTCGCGCAGGCTTCGGAGGGCCATGTGGACCGCGGCGAGCCCGGACGAGCATGCGGTGTCCACCGTCATCGCCGGGCCGCGCAGTCCCAGTGCGTAGGCGATCCGCCCCGAACCCATGGCGAAGCTGTTGCCCAGGTATCCGTAGGGGCCCTCCAGCGCGTCGGCCTCGGCATGCATGAGTTGGTAGTCGCCATGCATCAACCCCATGAACACGCCGGTCTGCGATCCGGCCAGCGCCTGCGGGGTCAGGCCGCCGTGCTCGATAGCCTCCCAGGAGGTTTCCAGCAGCAGGCGATGCTGCGGATCCATCGCGGTGGCCTCTGTTTCGGTGATGCCGAAGAACTCGGCATCAAAGCCCGCGATGTCGTCGAGGAACGCGCCCCACTTGCACACCGAGCGTCCCGGCACACCGGCCTGCGGGTCGTAGTACTCGTCGGCGTCCCACCGGTCCGGCGGAATCTCGGTGACCAGGTCGTCGCCGCGCAGCAACGCCTCCCACAACTGTTCGGGAGAGACGATGCCGCCGGGTAACCGGCACGCCATGCCGATAACGGCGACGGGGCCGGGAGACGCTGCGTCTACCCGGGCCGTCGACATCGCCGATCCCGAATCCCCACCCCGTTGCGGACTAGCCCCGACAAATCCGCTTCCTCCTGATAGCAAAGGTGGAAATGCGCAGTGGGCGCTCCTATCGCCGGGTAGCAACCTCCCGGTCGTCGGGCCGCATGTTGCGGCGCCAATCTGGGGAGTGTGTGGTCAGGATGAAGCTTTCTGCAGGTCAGTCGCCTCGCAGCGGTGGTGGCTCGAAGGTTACGCGCTTAGGCAACAGATGGTAGCGGACACCGTCGGGCCGCGTCGGCTTCCGCGAGCAAAAAGTGGATGGTGCCCGAGTCAACTCGGCGTACGGGCTTCCGGAAAAGGGTGGAGCCTAGGGGAATCGAACCCCTGACACCCGCCTTGCAAAGGCGGTGCTCTACCAACTGAGCTAAGGCCCCGGATCGTGACTGCGTGGCTGACCCTGGTCATCCACCGCCACGTGCCAGACCTCGACTCCACGTCGTGACCACGCCACCGCTGCCGATACGGCGATGAGTCCCAGCGGCAGTGCGAGCCTTACGCAACGTCTTGACGGGCACATGGTTGTGGGCCTAGGAGGACTCGAACCTCCGACCTCTTCGTTATCAGCGAAGCGCTCTAACCGCCTGAGCTATAGGCCCGTACACGCGTACGGCCGAGCGACGAGATTACCGCAATCCGCGCCCGACTCCCAAAAGCGCAGCACCCACGCTAGTCGCGGTCCGCCAGCGTGACCTCGACGCCGCCGATCAGATCGGTCGTCAAGTTGTAGACGAACGCGGCGATGGTGGCCATCGCGGTCAGCAGCACGACATTCACCAGGCCGATCAGGACGGCGCCGCCGAAAATCGTGCCGCTGGACACCAGTTCGCCGCTGCTGCCGCTGGTGTTGTTGAGCAGGTCGCCGACATTGCTGTTCAACTTCGACCACACGCCCATGCCGCCGAGCACCAGGTAGAGAAACGCGACGGCGATCATCCAGACGAAGAACAGCGCCACCGAGAGCAGCAGTGACACCTTCAGCGTGCTCCACGGATCGATGCGGCGGATCTGCATGCTGGCGCGCACCGGGCCTCGCGTCCGGCGCGACACCTGCACCCGGTTGTCGCGGTTCTCCCGGACTTCCCGGCTGTCGGCGGTGGCCGGACGTGCGCCTCGCGATCCGCTCGGCGCCTCCGCGGGCCGCTCGGCGGCCGGCTTGCGTTGCGGGCCGCGCGGCACCGGGCCGGACAGATCCGGTAGCTCGCTGGCGTAGGCCTCACTCGGCGAGCTCTCACTGCGGGTCGATGCGGACTCCGGTTGCTTGGCGTGGGCCGGAGCACCGGTCCCCGGTGCCGAAGTGCCGGAGATGAAGCGGTTCAGCCGGGCCTCGACGCCGCCGGCCTGGCCCGATGATCGCTTCTCGGTGAAGGGCTCGCTCTGCCGTGACGCGGACTCCTGGGGCCGGGCGCCACCGCGCTGCCACGGTGGTCCCTCTCCGCCCTCCTGGGTGCGCCCGCCCTGTGCGGGCGGCGTCGTGCGGCGCACACCCGCGCGCTCGGCCGAACCATCCCCGCCGGGGCCATCCCCCGTGTTGGGGGTGCCCGGCTCGTTCGGTGAGGTCACCCCGACTCCTTAGGTCTCCTACCCTGGCCGCGCACGCGGTGGCAGTCGCATTATGTCTGGTCGCGCCGAGTCTAATTGCCCGATTATCGGCTAACCGGCCGACTCCGCGGACCCCTGGCTTTCCTCGACGACTTCGTCCGCGTTTTCTTCGGCGTTGCGGGCGATGGCCAACAGCGTGTTCTCTTCGCCCAGGTTCATCAGGCGCACGCCCTTGGTCTGCCGCCCCGCCTTGCGGACCTGGCCTGCCGCAGTGCGGATGACGCCGCCTCCCGAGGTGATGGCGTAGAGCTCGCTGTCGTCATCGACAATCAACGCACCCACCAGCCTGCCACGCCGGCGGTCGTACATCACCGTCAGGACTCCCTTGCCGCCGCGGCCCTGCACCGGATACTCCTCGATCGCCGTGCGCTTGGCGTACCCGCCCGACGTCGCCACCAGCAGGTAGGTGCCTTCGCGAACGACGTTCAGCGACAACAGGTTGTCGTCGGCGTTGAACCGCATGCCCTGCACGCCGGAGGTGGCGCGGCCCATCGGGCGCAACGCTTCGTCGGTCGCCGAGAAGCGGATGGACTGGCCGTTGGCCGAGACCAGCAGCAGATCGTCCTCGGCGGAGCACAGCACCGCGCCGACCAGTTCGTCTTCGCCGCGCAAGTTGATCGCGACGATCCCACCCGATCGGTTGGAGTCGAAGTCGGTCAGCTTGGTCTTCTTCACCAGACCGTTGCGGGTCGCCAGCACCAGGTAGGGGGCGTCCTCGTAGCCCCGGATCTGAATGACCTGCGCGATGCGTTCCTCGGGCTGGAACGCCAGCAGGTTGGCGACGTGCTGACCGCGAGCGGTCCGCGAGGCCTCGGGCAGTTCGTATGCCTTGGCCCGATACACCCGGCCCTGCGTGGTGAAGAACAGGATCCAGTCGTGCGTGGAGCATACGAAGAAGTGCCGCACGATGTCGTCCTGCTTCAGCCCGGCGCCCTGCACGCCCTTGCCGCCGCGCTTCTGGCTGCGGTACAGGTCGGTCTTGGTGCGCTTCGCGTAGCCGGTCTCGGTGATGGTGACGACGACGTCCTCGCGGGCGATCAGGTCTTCGTCGTTGACGTCGCCGTCGGCCGCGATGATCCGGGTGCGACGGTCGTCGCCGTGCTTGTCGACGATCTCGGCGAGCTCGTCGTGCACGATCCGCCGCTGCCGCTCCGGCTTGGCCAGGATGTCCTCCAGGTCGGCGATCTCGGCCTCGATCTTGGCCAGGTCGTCGATGATGCGCTGGCGCTCCAGGGCGGCCAGCCGGCGCAACTGCATGTCCAGGATGGCCTGGGCCTGGATCTCGTCGATGTCCAGCAGCTCGATCAGGCCGGCCCGCGCGATCTCCACGGTCTCCGACGCGCGGATCAACGCGATCACTTCGTCAAGCGCGTCAAGGGCTTTCACCAAACCGCGCAAGATGTGCGCGCGCTCGTTGGCCTTGCGCAGCCGGTAGGTGGTGCGCCGGATGATCACGTCGAGCTGGTGGTCGACGTAGTAGCGGATCATCTGGTCCAGGCGCAGGGTGCGGGGCACCCCGTCGACGATGGACAGCATGTTGGCGCCGAAACTCGTCTGCAGCTGGGTGTGCTTGTAGAGGTTGTTCAGCACCACCTTGGCCACTGCGTCGCGCTTGATCTCGACGACGATGCGCAGGCCCACCCGGTCGCTGGACTGGTCCTCGATGTTGGAGATGCCGGCCAGCTTGCCGTCGCGGACCTGCTCGGCGATCGAGGTGATGAAGTTGTCGTGGTTCACCTGATACGGCAGCTCGGTGATCACCAGCGACGTGCGGCCCCGCGAATCCTCTTCCACCTCAACGACTCCGCGCATCCGGATCGATCCGCGGCCGGTGGTGTAGGCGTCGTGGATGCCCTGCGATCCGACGATCAGGCCGTGGGTGGGGAAGTCCGGGCCCTTGACCCGCTCGCAGACCGCGGCCAGCGTGGCCTCCTCGTCGGCCTCGTGGTTGTCCAGGCACCAGTAGACGGCCTCGGCCAGCTCGCGCAGGTTGTGCGGCGGGATATTGGTCGCCATGCCGACCGCGATGCCGCCGGACCCGTTGGCCAGCAGGTTGGGGAACCGGCTGGGCAGCACGGTGGGCTCTTGCACCCGGCCGTCATAGTTGGGAATGAAATCGACTGTCTCCTCGTCGATTTCACGCAGCATCTCCATCGCCAACGGAGTCAGCCGTGCTTCGGTGTAGCGCATCGCGGCCGGCGGGTCGTTACCCGGCGAACCGAAGTTGCCCTGGCCGTCGACCAGCGGATAGCGCAGCGACCACGGCTGGGCCATTCGGACCAGCGTGTCGTAGATCGACGCATCACCGTGCGGGTGGTAGTTGCCCATCGTCTCGGCGACCGAACGCGCCGACTTGGCGTGGCTGCGGTCCGGCCGGAACCCGGAGTCATACATCGCATAGAGCACCCGGCGGTGCACCGGCTTGAGGCCGTCGCGCACCTCGGGCAGCGCGCGTCCGACGATCACGCTCATCGCGTAATCGATGTAGCTGCGCTGCATCTCCTGCTGAATGTCGACCGGCTGGATCCGGTCGACGGAGTCGTCGCCTGGCGGCAGCGTGGTGTCAGTCATGTATTCCTCGGGTTGGCGGAATCAGGCGGACGCCGTCAGACGTCCAGGAAGCGGACGTCCTTGGCATTACGGGTGATGAAGCTGCGGCGCGCGTCGACGTCCTCGCCCATCAGGATGGAGAACAGTTCGTCGGCGGCGGCGGCGTCGTCGAGCGTGACTTGGCGCAGCACCCGGACGGTGGGATCCATTGTGGTTTCCCACAATTCCTTCGCGTCCATCTCACCGAGACCTTTGTAGCGCTGGATGCCATCGTCCTTGTTGATCTTCTTGCCCGCCTTCTGGCCGGCCTCCAGCAGGCCGTCGCGCTCGCGATCGGAGTAGGCGAACTCGGGGTCGCTGCGCTGCCACTTCAGCTTGTACAGCGGCGGCTGGGCGAGGAACACGTGCCCGTGCTCGATCAGCGGCCGCATGAACCGGAACAACAGGGTCAGCAACAGCGTCGAGATATGCTGGCCGTCGACGTCTGCGTCGGCCATCAACACGATCTTGTGATAGCGCAGCTTGGCGATGTCGAACTCGTCGTGGATCCCGGTGCCCAGCGCGGTGATGATCGCCTGGACTTCGGTGTTCTTCAAAACCCGGTCGATGCGTGCCTTCTCAACGTTGATGATCTTGCCGCGCAACGGCAGGATCGCCTGGAACATCGAGTCGCGGCCGCTCTTAGCCGAACCACCCGCCGAATCACCCTCCACCACATAGAGTTCCGACTTGCGCGGATCCGTGGAACGGCAGTCGGCGAGCTTGCCGGGCAGCCCGCCCAGGTCGGTCGCGCTCTTGCGTCGCACCAACTCCCGCGCCTTACGCGCGGCGATGCGGGCCTGCGCCGACGAGACCGCCTTGTTGACAACGGTTTTGGCCTCCGACGGGTTGGCCTCGAACCAGTGCGTCAACTGTTCGTTACAGACCTTCTGCACAAACGACTTGACCTCGGTGTTGCCCAGCTTGGTCTTGGTCTGGCCCTCGAACTGCGGTTCGCTGACCTTGACCGAGATCACCGCGGCCAGGCCCTCGCGGATGTCGTCGCCGGTGAGGTTCGGGTCCTTGTCCTTGAGCAGCTTCTTGTCTTTGGCGTACTTGTTGACCACCGTCGTCAGCGCGCTGCGGAAGCCCTCTTCGTGGGTGCCGCCCTCGTGGGTGTTGATGGTGTTGGCGAAGGTGTGCACCGACTCGGAGTAGCCCCCGTTCCACTGCATCGCGATTTCGACCTCGTGGCCCGGTCCCTTGCCGTCGAAGTCGATGATGCTCTGCTGGATGGGGCTCTTGGTGCGGTTGATGTGCTTGACGAAGTCGACGAGCCCGCCGGGGTAGTGGAAGGTGCGGTGCTTGACCTTGTGCGGCGCAGTGGATTCCGCGGCCTTTTCCTGCGCCGACTTGGGCGCTTCGGCGGTGTCGCTGACCACTTCGTCGACGACCTCGTCCTGCTCGACCCGCTCGTCGGTGAGGTTGATCGTCAAACCCTTGTTGAGGAACGCCATTTCCTGCAGCCGGCGCGCGACGGTCTCGAAGTCGTAGTTGGTGGTCTCGAAGATCTCGCGATCGGCCCAGAACCTGATCGTGGTGCCGGTGCGCTTGGTGGCCTCGCCCTGCTTGAGGGTTCCGGGCACGGCACGGTCGTAGTACTGCGACCACTCGTGCCCGTCGCGGGCGATGTCCACCTCGAGGCGGGTAGAGAGCGCGTTGACCACCGACACGCCGACGCCGTGCAGGCCACCGCTGACGTTGTAGCCACTGTTCTCGCCGCCGAACTTGCCGCCGGCGTGCAGTTGCGTCATCACGACGTCGACGGTGGGGGCGCCGGTGGCGTGCATGGCCACCGGGATGCCGCGGCCGTTGTCCGAAACCTCGACGCTGGCGTCGTCGAGAATGCGGACGTCGACCCTGTCGGCGTAGCCGGCCATCGCCTCGTCGACCGAGTTGTCGACCACCTCCCAGATGAGGTGGTGCAGACCACGCTCACCGGTGGACCCGATATACATACCGGGGCGTTTGCGGACGGCCTCGAGACCTTCGAGCACAGTGATCGCTGAAGCGCCGTATTCGTCTTGCGCCTTTTTCTTCTGGGCAGCCACGGTCGGAATGCTCTCCTTGGGGTTTCATGCGGGCGGTTCCTCATGACCGCGACAGTCGCACCATGCCAGTCTAGCCTGATCGGCCGTCCGCACCGATTTTCTGGGCGCGTTTCTACCTAGCTAACTGCGCCGTGCGCACGATTTCTTTATTCCCGCCGCGTCCCGACGTGCGTTGAGGGGTTCCGGGTGCTTCTGGCGGATTTCAGGGGCTGTGGATGAACTCCGGTCTGGGGATCCGCGGCCGCCGTCAAGGCTTGCTAGCCGTAGGTGTCGCGCGGGCCCCGTCCGGCGATATGACGCGGCCCCTTGCGCCAGGACGGCGCGGCCGGCCCGGTGATCTTTAGCGACGTCACCACACCGTTGCCGACGGCGGCGGCGATCTTGGCCAGTAACTGCGCCTGGATCATCCGCAACTGGGTGGCCCAGGCCGTGGACTCGGCGGCGACGCTGAGCACCCCGTCGTTCAGGGCGGTCGGCGCCGCGTGATCGGCGATCTGGTGGCCGACGACGGCTGCCCAATTGCCCAGCACCGTGCCCTCGGCAACCTGCGCGGACCACCCCCGCTTCTTCGCCAGATCACGCGTCAGACGGCCCAGCGGCTGGGGATCGCGGGCATCGGGCCCGGGTCCCGACCAACTGCGGCGCCGCCCGGCCACCCGGCGCGGCGGCGTCGCCGCCCGCCCGCGCCCGGCGTCTTTGCCCTGAGCACGAGCGGCGGCCCGGGCCTCTTCCAGGGTGCGGCGGACCAGGTCGATGCCACTGAGGGCCTCCGACGGCTCGGCGGGACGGAAGTCATCCGTGCCCGTCACGGACGCATCTCCGAGACCCGGCCGGCGTCGCCGTCACGCAACTCGACATAGATCTGCCGGGCTTCCCAGCCTGCCGGAATGTCTTCCGGCACCGCCGCGGTGACCAACACCTGTTCGGCCGACTCGGCCACCGCGGCCAGCGCCCGCCGCCGGGCCGCGTCCAGCTCGGCGAACACGTCGTCGAGCAACAACACGGGTTCACTTTCTTCGGCCCGCAGCAATTCGTAAGCGGCCAGCCGCAGCGATAACGCCAACGACCACGATTCCCCATGGCTGGCAAAGCCTTTCGCGGGCTGCTCACCGAGCCACAATTCCAGGTCGTCGCGGTGGGGACCGACCAGACACATGCCGCGTTCCAGCTCCGTATTGCGGCGCGCCGAGAGCGCGGCCAGTAGGGCGGCTTCCAGGAATTCGCGGTCGGCTCCGGCGAGCTCAGCGGCTGCTTCGGCTCCCAGGCTGGATCGATAGCCGATGGAGGCCGCCCGCGATCCGGGCGCCAACAGCTGATAAGCCTTCTCGACTTCCGGGGCCAACTGGTTCGCCAGATCGATACGCGCGGCCATCAATTGGGCACCGTGCTCGGCGAGCCGGCTGTCCCAGACGTCGAGGGTGTCCAATGCGCTCGTATCACCGCGATAACGGGCACCGGAAAGGGACTTCAACAGCGCCGTGCGCTGCCGCAAGACCTTGTCGTAGTCGGCGCGCACCGCGGCCACCGCGGGGCGGCGCACCGTCGCCAAATCATCGAGGTAGCGCCTGCGGTCGGATGGGTCGCCCCGGACCAGCGACAGGTCTTCGGGCGCGAACAACACCGCGCGCAACACCCCGATGACCTCGCGCGTGCTCCGTACGGGTGAACGATTGAATCGCGCCTTGTTGGCCCGGCCGGATGCGATCTCCACATCGACCGCGCACTCCCTGCCCTCGTTGACCACGATCGTGGAGACCACCGCGCGCTCGGCGCCGGCACGGATCAGCGGCGCATCGGTTCCCACCCGGTGCGACCCCAAGGTACTCGAATACCACAGCGCCTCAAGAAGATTCGTCTTCCCAAACCCGTTCGATCCGATGAAAACCGTCCGACCAGGCTGCAAGTCGAGGTCAGCGTGTGCCCAGGACCGGAAGTCACGCAGTCCCAAATGCCGGACGTACACCTAGCCAGGCAACCGGACAGGCATCAACAGGTAGACGTAATCGGTGGGTAGCGCGCCGTACGGGCCCGACCCGGTCGGGTGGCTGTCATCACTGAGTGCCGGGCGCAGCAACGCCGGCTTGCCCGGGGTGGTGAAACCGAACGACACCCGTTCGGAATGGACCGACCCCAACCCGTCGGTCAGATATGTCGGGTTGAAGGCGATGGTCAACGGCTCCCCGACAAAATCAACGGCCAAGTCTTCCTCGGCCCGGCCGACGTCGTCGGCGCCCGCGGACAGCCGCAGGGACCCTTCGCTGAATTCCATCCGCACCTGCGCGCCCCGGTCGGCCACCAACGCCACCAGCTTGATGGCCTCGGTCAGCTCCGCCACGTCGATGGTCGCGACCGCCGTGTGCTCGGCTGGCAGCAGCTGGCGGAATTTCGGGAATTCCGCATCGAGCAGGCGCGTGGTGCTCCGCTTTCCGTTGCCGCTGATGCCGAGCAACCCGTCTTTGCCGACGCCGGGCCCCGCCCCCAAGGACAGCCGGACCTCCGAGCCGTCGGCGCCCGTCCGGGCGGCTTCGGCCAGGGTCTTGGCCGGCACCAGGACCGCGGCTTCGATATCAGGCGAGGCCGACGACCAGGTCAGCTCGCGTACCGCGAGGCGGAACCTGTCGGTGGCCGCCAATACCACCGTGTCACCCGAAATCTCCACCCTGATTCCGGTCAGCATCGGCAACGTATCGTCGCGGCCGGCGGCGATGGCCACCTGGCCGATCGCCTCGGCGAACAGATCGGCGGGCAGCGCCCCAGTCTCTTCCGGCAGCGCAGGCAACGTCGGGTAGTCCTCCACCGCCATCGTCGGCAACGAGAACCTGGCGTTTCCGCAGTGCAGCGCCACCCGGTTGCCGTCGACGTAGAAGTCGATCGGCTTGTTGGGCAATGCCCGGACGATGTCGGAGAGCAACCGCCCGGATACCAAAACGCTTCCCGGAGAAGCTATTTCGGCCGCGACCTGAGCCTCGGCGGAAACCTCGTAGTCGAATCCGGAGATCGTCAGGCCCTCGTCGGTGCCCGACAGCAGCACACCGGAGAGCACCGGCACCGCGGGTCTGGACGGCAGGTTCTTCGCCACCCATGACACCGCGTCCGCGAATGACTCCCGTACCAAGCGAAACTTCAAGTCGCTGAGGCCAGCCGTCGTCGTCGCCGCGTCCATAGCGTCCCTTCACCTACCCAGCGTTGTCGAATCCATTGGCTAGCCTCCCCCGCTAGCACGGGGCTCCGTCACGAACGCCGATGGCATGTCACACCACCGCCGACCGCAATGGCAGTCGAAGAACAACCGTAGATCCTCCGACGCCATCTTGAAAGCTAATCGCAAAGGCCGACAACCCGGGCCGATGACGGCCACGACGGGCCGAGTGCACCGTGCTTCCCCAAGCCTGTATTTCAAAGATCAAGAGATGAAGGGATATCAGTAACAGTAGTAAGGCCTGTGCATTCTGGGGACAGCACCGTCTCGGCGCAGCTAGGGCCGCGATCGGGTTGTGCATCAGGGTGTGAACGCCTGTGGGTGACATGTTGGGCGGGTGGGGACCGATCACGGTTGTGCACGCGAGCCCTGGCAATACACCGCGTTCTCAGCGCGCTGTGCACAGCCCCGCACACATGTCCTCGGTGGGGCGGGTGTGACGGACGAGCAGCAAGTTTCTCGAAAAAATTTCGGGCAGGGGCCGGCAAAAGGGCAGAAATCGTGGTTTGCGGCGTTGGGGGAGAGCGGAATTCAGCGCTTGGAGCGCTGACGGATGCGCGTGGTGAGCTCCTTGACGTGATCAAAAACCTCACGCCGCTCGGCCATCTCGGACAAGATCTTGCGTTGCGCATACATGACGGTGGTGTGGTCGCGGCCGAATGCCTGCCCGATCTTGGGCAGTGAGAGATCGGTGAGTTCCCGGCACAGGTACATCGCGATCTGGCGCGACTGGGCCAGGGCCCGGGTCTTGCCGGGACCGCGGAGTTCCTCCACGGTGGTGTCGAAGTATTCCGCGGTGGCGGCCATGATGGTGGCCGCGCTGATCTGCATGGTGCTGGCGTCGGCGATCAGATCGCGCAACACGATCTCGGCGAGCGCCTTGTCGATCGGCGTCTTGTTCAGTGAGGCGAACGCCGTCACCCGGATCAGCGCGCCCTCAAGCTCGCGGATGTTGCGTTCGATGCTGCTGGCGATGAGTTCCAACACGTCGTCGGGCACGGCCAGCCGGTCCATCTGAGCCTTCTTACGCAAGATGGCGATGCGGGTTTCCAGCTCCGGGGGCTGCACGTCGGTGATCAGGCCCCACTCGAACCGCGTTCTGAGCCGGTCTTCCAGGGTGGCCAGCTGTTTGGGCGGCCGGTCCGACGAGATGACGATCTGCTTGTTGGCGTTGTGCAGCGTGTTGAAGGTGTGGAAGAACTCCTCCTGGATGCCTTCCTTGCCCTCGATGAACTGGATGTCGTCGACCAGCAGCACGTCGACGTCGCGGTAGCTGCGCTTGAACGCGACCTTGCGGTCGTCGCGCAGCGAGTTGATGAAGTCGTTGGTGAATTCCTCGGTGGAGACGTACTTGACCCGCATCCCCGGAAAGAGCCGCTGCGCGTAGTTCCCCGCGGCGTGCAACAGGTGGGTCTTGCCGAGCCCGGACTCACCCCAGATGAACAACGGGTTGTATGCCCGGGCCGGGGCTTCGGCGATTGCCAGCGCGGCCGCGTGCGCGAAGCGGTTGGAGGCGCCGATGACGAAGGTGTCGAACGTGTAGCGGCGGTTGAGGCTTGTGCCGGCGGCCACGGCCGGGTCGATCGTGTGCGGCCGCTCGGTGAAGTAGTTGGGCCAGTCCGGCTGGTTGTCGTTGCCCGTTCCGTTGCTGTCGAGAACTTCCTCGATGTCGACGACGGCATCGTCGGCGGGGAGACCGGGGTCGGATCCTGGGAACGATTCCGCCGACGGGATCAGCGGGTCATCGACGTCGTCGGGTGGGGGAGCGATGCGGACCCCCAGCTGGATCTGCTGGCCGAGCCGGCGGCTGAGCGCGTCGGTGATGGGGGCCCGGAGGTGGCGCTCGATTTCGTTCTGGACGAAACTGCTCGGCACCGACAGCAAGGCGAAGCCCTCGACGATGGTCAGCGGCCGGACCAGATTCAGCCACGCTCGCTGCTGTGGGGTCAGCGGTGTGACAAGAGCCGTGCGGTTGGCGGCCATGCCGTCGGCGTGTTCCCCGTTGAGTTCGGAAACGACCGCATTCCACACGGTGGTGAAACTGGAACCGGGGTCATCGGACAACGACACATCTCCCTGGTTCTCGAACATCCCGCCCCGAGCCACACCCGCTTGACGACAAAGCAACTGTCCACATAGTTATGCACAGGTGTGGACAGGATGATCGTAGGTGAGCCACAACCTACCGGCGACGGCTCGCGATCTCCGCGCTGGTAGAGAACCTCGAGAGGTTGTCTAGGCAGCTAGTCGATCTACCATCCTCGCTTCGTTGTCGAGCGCTGCTTAGTCTAAAGCGACTTCGCAGAAGCTAACAGTTTTCCGTTCGGCTGCCAACAGTTCTGCTGCATTCCAACCCGGCGGTTTAGGGTGCGTGAGGCTTGCTTCGGCTCGTTATGCCAGCCATGTCCGCGGTGAGTGTGATCGAACCACAGAATCTGTGCGACGCCGCGGCGCGGCTTCGTTGTGGGAAGCCAGGTTTGACCAGGCGAAGCCTCGTCAGTACCCTCAAACAGTCGCCCGAAAGTCGGCGATGCGGCTGCGACCCGAACCACTCGGGGACCGCGCCGGCCAGCAGCACCAAGACCACCTCCGGTCGAACCGCGGACGAGTCCGATGCGCAACGTCTGAGCGGCCGGATGGCAACACAACGAGGAGAACGTCGTGGCCAAGGGCAAGCGGACCTTCCAGCCGAATAACCGGCGCCGAGCCCGAGTTCATGGCTTCCGGCTGCGGATGCGCACCCGTGCCGGGCGCGCGATCGTGTCCGGTCGGCGCCGCAAGGGCCGCCGCGCACTCTCTGCCTGATCGCCACGTCAGGTCTTTCGGCGGTGCTTTCCGCGCGCAACCGCATGACGCGCTCAATTGACTTTGACGCGACGGTGAAGCACGGGATCCGGATGGCGCAGCCCGATCTCGTCGTCCACTTCCGCCGTGGCGAGAAGGGCGACGAGATCCGGGCGCCACGCGTCGGACTGGTGGTGGGCAAGGCCGTCGGATCCGCCGTGGACCGCCACCAAGTCGCCCGCCGGCTACGCCATGTGGCCCGCACCCTGCTGGACGATCTCGGCCACTCCGATCAACTGGT
This sequence comes from Mycobacterium sp. 94-17, assembly GCF_035617725.1. Taxonomy (NCBI): domain Bacteria; kingdom Bacillati; phylum Actinomycetota; class Actinomycetes; order Mycobacteriales; family Mycobacteriaceae; genus Mycobacterium; species Mycobacterium sp. 94-17. Next base: position 24,583 of record NZ_JAPIYN010000006.1, on the reverse strand, counting down.
GATCCGCGCGCTGCCCGGCAGCCGGGGCGCGTCGTCGGCCCGCCTCGAGCAGGAATTGCGCCGGTGCTTGCGCCGCGTGTCGGCGGCGGGGAGGACCGAGTGACAGCGGCGGCACGGGTGAGCGCGGCCACCCGTACGGGCGGAAAGACCGCCGCGCGCGGACTGATTTCTCTGATCCAGCTGTACCGGCACATGGTGTCGCCGCTCCGGCCGGCGACGTGTCGCTTCGTGCCGACCTGCAGCCAGTACGCGGTCGACGCGCTCGACGAGTACGGCCTGATTCGGGGGAGCTGGCTGGCGGCGGCCAGACTGGCCAAGTGCGGACCATGGCATGACGGCGGATGGGATCCGATCCCGGACCGCCGGGAAAGCCACGTGAATTGCCAAGATGCGAGCGACGCTCGGGAGGTCCGAGCGGCGCGAGGGGAGAGTGGATCTTTTGTTTGATTTCTTCAGCCTCGACTTCGTCTACTACCCGGTGTCGTGGATCATGTGGGTTTGGTACAAGCTGTTCGCCTCCCTGCTGGGGCCGTCGAATTTCTTCGCCTGGGCGCTGTCGGTGATGTTCCTGGTCTTCAGCCTGCGCGCGCTGCTCTACAAGCCCTTCGTGCGCCAGATCCGTACCACGCGCCAGATGCAGGAACTGCAGCCGCAGATCAAGGCGCTGCAGAAGAAGTACGGCAAGGACCGCCAACGCATGGCGCTCGAGATGCAGAAGCTGCAGCGCGAACACGGCTTCAACCCGATCCTGGGCTGCCTGCCGATGCTGGCGCAGATCCCGGTGTTCCTCGGCCTCTATCACGTGCTGCGCTCGTTCAACCGGACCACCGGAGGCTTCGGGCAGCCGCACTTGTCGGTGGCACAGAACCGCCTGACCGGGAACTACATCTTCACCCCGACCGACGTCGGACACTTCCTCGACGCGAACCTGTTCGGGGCGCCGATCGGCGCGTTCATGACGCAGCGCACCGGGTTGGATGCGTTCACCTTCTTCAGCCGCCCGGCGGTGGTTGCGGTGGGGTTGCCGGTAATGGTCCTGGCCGGCGTCGCGACCTACTTCAACAGCCGGGCATCGGTGGCGCGACAGAGCCCCGAGGCGGCGGCCAACCCGCAGACCGCGATGATGAACAAGCTTGCGCTCTACGTGTTCCCGCTCGGCGTGGTGGTCGGGGGCCCGTTCCTTCCGCTGGCGATCATCCTGTACTGGTTCGCGAACAACATCTGGACGTTCGGGCAGCAGCACTACGTCTTCGGGATGATCGAGAAAGAGGACGAAGCCAAGAAGCAGGAAGCGATCCAGCGCCGGGCGGCGAACGCGCCGGCGCCGGGAGCCAAGCCGAAGCGCAACCCCAAGGCGTCGTCGGGTAGTAACGGTTCGGAGACGCCGGACGGGGATGCCTCCGATACGGAGACGGATTCCGGCGCTGACGATGCCCCCGCGGCTGAGGCGGGCGACGGCCCGACGAACCGCACACCGCGGCCCGGGGCGCGACCGAAAAAGCGCAAGCGCTGATACGGGCACAAGAGCTATCGGGGGCCGCCCCCAACACGGCGACCCCAACTGGGCCGGGGCCCATGGAACGAGGGAGAGAAGACATGACAGACGCCGAGACCACCGAGCGCGACGTTGACGCGGAGCTCGACACACGATCGGACGCCACGGAATCCGGTGCGGAATCCGGTGCGGAGGAAACCGATGACCTGGAGGACCGGTTGGTCGCCGAGGGCGAGATAGCCGGCGATTACCTCGAAGAGTTGTTGGACCTGTTGGACTTTGACGGTGACATCGACCTGGACGTCGAGGGCAGCCGCGCCATCGTGAGCATCGATGGCAGCGACGACTTGAACAAGTTGGTGGGACGCGGCGGCGAGGTGCTCGACGCGCTGCAGGAACTCACCCGGCTCGCGGTGCACCAGAAGACCGGGGTGCGTAGCCGGTTGATGCTAGACATCGCGAGCTGGCGCCGGCGGCGCCGGGAGGAGCTGGCGGCGCTGGGCGACAAGGTCGCGCGCCGGGTGCTCGAATCCGGTGAACGCGAAGAGCTGTCCCCGATGACGCCGTTCGAGCGCAAGATCGTGCACGATGCCGTCGCCGCGGTGCCCGGGGTGCACAGCGAGAGCGAGGGCGTCGAGCCCGCGCGCCGCGTCGTTGTCCTGCGCGACTGACCGAGTTACAGCGGTGTAGTTCCCGTCCTCCCGGCCCCCGAAGGTTGAAAGTGCGCGCTCCCACCCGCGAATGTTTCACGTGAAACATGTCGGTCCCGCCGGTGCCGCGCCGGGTCCATCGAGAGAGGGCGCCGGTGGCGATAGTGCGGTGGAGGCCGTGGTCGCCATCTTCGGCGATCGACGCGAAGCGGCAGAGCGGTATGCCCAAATTCTCGCGACCGCCGGCGTGGAGCGCGGACTGCTCGGCCCGCGGGAGGTGGACCGCATCTGGAACCGTCACATACTCAATAGCGCGGCGCTGGCCGAACTGCTCGACCGTGGCGAACGCATCGTCGACATCGGCAGCGGAGCAGGCCTGCCCGGGATCCCGCTGGCGATCGCGCGGCCGGATCTCGAGGTCGTTCTGCTCGAGCCGCTGTTGCGGCGCAGCGAATTTCTCAACGAGGTCGTGAACGAACTAGGGTTAGCCGTCGAGGTGGTCCGTGGCCGGGCGGAGGAACCCGGGGTGCGCAACCGGTTCGGGGAGAGGGATGCTGCGGTGTCGCGAGCGGTTGCGTCGTTGGACAAGCTGACGAAGTGGAGCTTGCCGTTGCTGCGGCCCGCCGGGCGGATGCTCGCCATCAAGGGGGAGCGGGCCTCCGATGAAGTTGACCGATACCGGCGTGTGATGGCAGCATCCGGCGCCGCTGATGTCAGGGTGGTGACATGTGGCGCGAACTATTTGCGTCCCCCCGCAACCGTAGTTTCAGCGCGACGCGGAAACTCGCCGCACCACAAGCAGGCACGGAGCGGGAAGGCCGGAACCCGATGACTTCTTCAGGCGATTCGCCGGTAGCTCCGCAAGCGCCGGCAGACGTCCACCAGGTCGGCGCGGCCGCCGCCGCTCCGGGAAATCGGGACGGTTCGGCGCCCCCGCCGGTCGCCCCGGCGCCGGGTGAGTCGAGTCCATCGGCGAATGTTTCACGTGAAACAACGGACGAATTCGACACCCCGATCGGCGCCGCGGCCGAACGCGCGATGCGGGTACTGCACACGACCTACCCGCCGCTGCGCCGGCCGTCCCATCGCCGGGTCTTCACCGTCGCCAACCAGAAGGGTGGGGTCGGCAAGACAACCACCGCCGTCAACCTCGCGGCCGCCCTCGCGCTACAGGGACTCAGGACGCTCGTCATCGATCTCGACCCGCAGGGCAATGCGAGCACGGCGCTCGGGATCACCGACAGGCAGTCGGGGACACCCTCGTCGTACGAGGTCCTGCTCGGCGAGGTAGCCGTGCACGACGCGCTCCGCCAGAGCCCACACAACCAGCGCCTGTTCTGCATCCCGGCGACCATCGACCTGGCGGGCGCCGAGATCGAATTGGTCAGCATGGTGGCGCGCGAGAACCGGCTGCGCACCGCGCTGGCCGACCTCGACAACCTCGACTTCGACTGCGTCTTCATCGACTGCCCGCCCTCGCTCGGCCTGCTGACCATCAACGCGCTCGTCGCCGCACCGGAGGTGATGATCCCGATCCAGTGCGAGTACTACGCCCTCGAGGGTGTGTCGCAACTGATGCGCAACATCGAGATGGTGAAGGCCCACCTCAATCCGAAGCTCGAGGTGACGACCGTGGTGCTGACCATGTACGACGGCCGCACCAAACTCGCGGACCAGGTCGCCGAAGAGGTGCGCCGATACTTCGGAAGCAAGGTGTTGCGCACGGTGATCCCGCGCAGCGTCAAGGTGTCCGAGGCGCCGGGCTACAGCATGACCATCATCGATTACGACCCCGGGTCACGAGGGGCGATGAGCTATCTCGACGCGAGCCGAGAACTCGCCGAGCGCGATTGACCACCATCCGCGAAGGGACGACCATGACGCAGCCGTTACGTAAGAAGGGTGGCCTCGGCCGGGGCCTGGCTTCCCTGATTCCGACCGGTCCCGCCGAGGGCGACTCCGGTCCTGCGACGCTGGGCCCGCGGATGGGCGACGCCGCCGCCGACGTCCTGATCGGAGGACCCGCCCCACAGGACGCCGCCGCGATGGGAGCCGTCTATCGCGAGATCGCGCCGGCCGACATCGAACGCAACCCGCGCCAGCCCCGGCAGGTCTTCGACGAGGAAGCCCTGTCGGAGCTGGTGCACTCCATCCGCGAGTTCGGCCTCTTGCAGCCGATCGTGGTGCGCGCCGTCAAGGATTCGACCAGCGGCGCCCGCTACCAAATCGTGATGGGGGAGCGGCGCTGGCGCGCGGCTCAAGAGGCGGGACTGGCGACGATCCCGGCCATCGTCCGCGAGACCGGCGACGACGACCTGCTGCGCGACGCTCTGTTGGAAAACATCCACCGGGTGCAGCTGAACCCGTTGGAAGAAGCGGCCGCCTACCAACAGCTGCTCGACGAGTTCGGCGTCACCCACGATGAACTGGCGGCGCGCATCGGCCGGTCGCGGCCGTTGATCACCAACATGATCCGGTTGCTCAAGCTGCCGATCGCAGTGCAGCGGCGGGTGGCCGCCGGAGTGCTCTCCGCGGGCCACGCCCGCGCCCTGCTGTCGCTGGAGGCCGGCCCGGAGGCCCAGGAGGAGCTGGCAACCCGGATCGTCGCGGAGGGACTCTCGGTGCGGGCGACCGAGGAAGCCGTCACGCTGGCCAACCGGAGCGATGCGGCCACCCCGACCGCACCGCGGCGCAAGCCGATCCAGATGCCGGGCCTGCAAGACGTGGCCGACCGCCTCTCGACCGCCTTCGACACCCGTGTCACGGTCAGCCTGGGCAAGCGCAAGGGCAAGATCGTGGTCGAGTTCGGCTCGGTGGACGATTTACAGCGGATCATCGACGTCATGTCCCCGCCCAAGGCATGAACAGGGACACCGTGTAATTACGTCACTGTGACGCCGGGGCCGATTTTTACGGCAAGTCCGCATGAGCGAATCCCCCGGCACCCGAAAGAGCATGCGCATCAACAACTTTCACCAAGCCGCGGGCTCCGGCCGCACGACGCCGGCCGGAGGGGCGCGCCAATCGCCGTGGCCCGGCCAAAGCTGGCCCGATCACGACCACCTCTCCTATCCTGGAGGGGTTGCCGGTCCAGATGGCTGCAGTACCGCACAGGAGCCAGGAGGCTAGTGTCCGCTCGAATCATGCCGCTACGGCTCGAGGCATTCGAGCAGCTTCCCAAGCACGCACGCCGGTGCGTCTTCTGGGAGGTCGACCCGGCGACCCTGGGTAATCAGGACCACCTCGCCGACCCCGAGTTCGAAAAAGAGGCGTGGCTGTCGATGGTGATGCTGGAGTGGGGATCGTGCGGGCAAGTCGCGACCGCGATCCCGGATGAGCGGAGCCAGGCCGAACCCCCGTGCCTGGGCTACGTGTTCTATGCCCCGCCGCGGGCGGTGCCGCGCGCGCAGCGGTTCCCGACTGGTCCGGTGTCCGCGGACGCGGTGCTGCTGACGTCGATGGGCATCGAACCCGGGCCGGCCGCCGACGACCTGCCCCGCGGCTTGATCGGCCGGGTCATCGACGAGCTGGTGCGCCGCGGTGTGCGCGCGCTCGAAGCGTTCGGCCGCACCCCGGCGGCGTCGGAATTGCAGGATCCGCGCCTGGTCGGCCCGGACGTGCGACCGGTGCTGGAAGCCATCGGCGACTGCTCGGTGGACCACTGTGTCATGGACGCCGAATTCTTGAAGGACGCGGGATTCGTTGTGGTAGCGCCACATACGTACTTCCCGAGGCTGCGGCTCGAACTGGACAAGGGCCTCGGGTGGAAGGCGGAAGTGGAGGCGGCGCTGGAGCGCCTGCTGGAGAACGCACACCTGGAGCAGCCGGTGGGCGCCGGCTCCACGGCCGCGGGCGCCGGGTCCACGACAGCGAACGTGCCGGCAACCACCCCGGGCGATTAGCGGCGGCTAGGGACCGCCGAGGTGGCTCGCGCGCTCCACCGACAGTTCGTGGGCCAGCAACTCGGCGAAAGTGAATGTGCCCGTTGGGCGGTCGTTCTTGCCCAACAGATAAAGCCGCTTGACCGCGGCGAGGATTCCTTCGGCGACGGCGTCGCGGGTCTGCGTCGAGACCAGCAGCGAGCGGTCCCGCGGGTTGGTGATGTAGCCGACGTCCACCTGGACCGTCGGCATCCGGGTCAGGCGCAGCAGATCCCACGTCCGTCCATGTGTGCGGCAATCCCGTAAACCGGTGCGGGCCACCACTTCTCGCTGGATGAAGTCGGCCAGATTGCGCCCGATGGTGGAGACCGAACCGTGCGAGTTGCCGAAGTGAAAGGACGCCACCCCGCTGGCGGCGGCACTGACCTGACTCTCGCAGCGCAGGCTGATCATCAGGTCGGCGCCGACGTTGTTCGCTGTGGCGGCGCGCTCGGCATCGAGCGGACTGCGGTTGACCGGTCGCGACAGAAAGGTCTCCATGCCGATCGCGGCCATCCGGCCTTCCAAGCGGCTGGCCAAGTCCCACAACACATCTGCTTCACTGACGGGTCCCGACGGGCCCTGCATGATCGCGCCGTGGTCCGCGCCGCCGCGGCCCGGATCGATGATGATCCGCTTGCCCGACAATTTGGGACCGGACGAGCGGACCAGCTCCTCCTCGCGGATCGCGTGGGGCGATCCACCGCTGACCCGTGAGCTCAGGAAATGGAAGGAGCGCAACGTTTCCGGGCCGCAGATACCGTCGGCGGAGAGCCCATACTCGCGCTGGTACGACATCAACGCGTTGTGGGTCTGCAACCCGAAATACCCGTCGACCAGTCCGGTATAGAAGCCGAGATCCTGCAGCCGGGCCTGCAGCGTCGCGACGTCGTCGCCGAACAGCGGGGCCCCGAATTGGTGATAGAGCGTGCGGGCGCCGAGCCGGTACGACGCCTCCTTGAGCGCCCGGTAGGTCGCCTCGCCGACGATGCCGTCCACCAGCAAGCCGCGATGCTGTTGAAAGGCGCGGACCGCTTGGTCGAGTTCGGCATCGAAGAAATCGGGGGCGACGTGCTGCCCGGTGTTGAGATCGTCCTCGGAGCTGTCCAGCAGGCCCAGGGTGGCCAGCGTCGCCCGGATCTCGGTCACGGCTGCGCTGCGGTCACCACAGCGCAGCGCGTCGCCGTATTCACGGCGCGGACTCGACATACCAAGGGCCCTCCGGGACTAATTAACACGCTCAGATCGGGCAACAGCTCACCGTATTGTCGCAGACGGTTCGCAAATTCCGGAAAACCCCAGGCTATGCGCGGGGCGTGGTGCGACGAATCAAATGAGGATCAGCCAAGCCCCGGAACGGCGTCCGAGAGCTCACGCAGCAACGATGCCTTACCCTTCGCGCCGACGATGCGCTTCACCGGCTGCCCGTCTTTGAACAGGATCAGGGTGGGAATGGAGACCACCTGGAAGTTCTGCGCGGTTTCGGGGTTGGCGTCCACGTCGAGCTTGGCGACCGTCAGCTGTTCGCCCCGCTCGCTGGCGATCTCCTCGAGCACCGGCGCCACCATCTTGCAGGGGCCGCACCAGGTAGCCCAAAAGTCAACCAGGACAGGCTTATTGCTGGACAGCACGTCGGTGGAAAATGACGCGTCGGAGACTTCTATTGTGGCACCGGCTTTTTCGGCGTCGGTCATTTTGGCGCTCCAATCAATGTGTCGTTACTGCCCGGAAATTCGGTGGCGTCGCCTTGTGCGGCCGTGCTGGACTCCTCGTGGTCGGCGAGCCAGCGTTCGGCGTCGATGGCGGCCGAGCAGCCGCTGCCCGCGGCGGTGATGGCCTGACGATAGGTGCGGTCCACCAAGTCCCCGGCGGCGAAGACCCCATCGATCGAGGTGGCCGTGGTGCGCCCGCGCACCAGGACATACCCCGCGGCATCGGTGTCGAGGACCTCACGCACCAACTCCGAGCGCGGGTCATGGCCGATGGCCACGAATACCCCCGTGACCGGCAGTGTGGTCACCTGACCGCTGCGCGTGTCGCGCAGCCGCAGCCCCGTCACCGTGGCCTCACCCTCGACCGCCTCGACAGCCTTGTTGGTCAGGATGGTGATCTTGTCGTTGGCGCGGGCGCGGTCCAGCATGATCCGCGAGGCGCGAAACTCCGCCCGGCGATGCACCAGGGTCACGCTGCGCGCGAACCGCGTCAAAAACGTGGCCTCCTCCATCGCCGAGTCGCCACCGCCGATCACCGCGATGTCCTGGTCCTTGAAAAAGAAGCCGTCACAGGTCGCACACGACGACACCCCGCGACCGAGCAACTCCTGCTCGCCGGGCACTCCCAGATACCGCGCCGCAGCGCCCATCGCCAAGATCACCGCGCGCGCGGAAAGCGTCTGCCCTTCAGCCGTGGTCACGGTCTTGACCCGACCCTGCAGCGACACCGACTCCACATCCTCCATCCGCAGATCGGCACCAAAGCGCAAGGCCTGCTCACGCATCTCGTCCATCAACTCCGGACCCGTGATCCCGTCACGAAAGCCCGGGAAATTCTCCACCTCGGTCGTCGTCATCAACGCCCCACCAAACGACGTCCCCTCAAACACCACCGGCGCCAACTGCGCCCGCGCCGCATACAACGCCGCGGTATACCCGGCAGGACCCGAGCCGATAACGATCACGTCATGCACAGTGTGGGCGGTCATGAAAACCTTTCAAGCGATTCGTCTGGATCTGTGTAAACGCCAGCGTAGGCATGGCTGTTCCCGGGTGTGTCGCACCACCCATGGCACCACATTAGGGGCGGGGGACCTGCGTGTTGGCCAGCAACCCGGTATCGGCGGCCGAGCAATTCGGCGAGACGGCGTAGACGGCCAGCGTGTGCGGACCATCGCCGGGAAGCACCACAACGATCCCGGGGCGGGCGTTGATGTCGACCGGGCGCGCCCCCAGGACCGGCGTGGACGCCGCGTAGCCGAGCCCGGTGAGGCAGGAGGCGCGCCGCCCGGGGTCGCTCAGCGACCCGTAGTCGGGGCTGCGCTCGAGCAGGCGGAGGATCTCGCGCGGCGACAGCGGGATCTCCATCGGCGGTGTCGACACCGTGATGTGCTGGATGTCGCCGGGGGTGTCCGGGACGGGCTCGGGAGCGTGCAACAGCGCGACGGTGCCGAAACCGATCGCGGAGACCACGGCGCACAGGCCGGCGGCCGCCGCGACGACCCGGGCCCGGCCGATGCGCGGGCGGGCGGAGTGCCCGGCCGGCCCGCCCCCATCGCCGGGGGCCGCGTCCGCCGAGCGCAGCGCCGCGGAAATCCGGTTCGTCACCTGAGACGGCGGTTCGGGTGCGGTGTCCGGATCGGCGCCGGAGGCGGCGACGTCGCGGCGAACCCGGTTCAACGCGCCCAGCACGGCGGCAGCCTGCGGGTCGCCGCGGACTCGGCTGCGGAGGCGGGCGGCGGCCTCGTCGTCGAGGATGCCGGCCTGCAGGTCCGCGAGCAGTTCGACGGTCAGCGGCGGATCAGATCCCGCGCCGCGGTCACCCGCCGCGTCGTCGTCCGCTGCATTCATCGGACCCAGTGTCCGTCATGCGCGCGCCGATGGCCACGCACGGCGCGGTGGGGCGGCCGAGCGTCGGTGGGTCAGGCCTGGCCGGCGGCGGCGTCGGGCAGCGCGTGCGCGCCGGTGTTGAGGTAGCCCAGCAGCTGGGCGAGCCGGACCCGGCCCCGCGCACAGCGGCTCTTGACCGTCCCCTCGGCGACGCCGAGAAGTCGGGCGGTGTCGGCCACTGAGTAACCCTGCATGTCGACGGCAACCACGGCGGCGCGCTGCTCGACGGGAAGCCGCATCAGGGCGCGCTGCACCGCCAACGCGGTCTCGACCTGAGCCGTGCGATCGGCCACCGGATAGATGTCTTCCAGCGGCACCGTCGGGTGAGCTTTGGTGCGGCGCAGGCGGTCCAGGCAGGCGTTGACGACGATGCGGTGCAGCCAGCTGCCGACGGCGGCGTCGTGCCGGAACGCGCCGGCGCCGCGGTGCGCGGAGAGCATGGCGTCCTGCAGCGCGTCTTCGGCATCCTCGGGGGTGCGGGTGGTGAGTCGGGCGAGCCGGTGCAGGTGCCGCCGGTGACGACCGAACAGCTCGCCGAAGGCATGCCGGTCGCCGGCGACGTGGGCTGCCAGCAGCTCGGCGTCGCTGCGCTCGTGCCTGGCGTTTCTCCCGAAGCCCACGGCCGGGACATTAACCAATCGCGTATGCCGCGGCACTTCACTTGGGACGCGGTGTGTGAGTGCGCGAAATCGGCCGCGATCAGGACGCGGCCTGGATCGTGATCTCCGAGAAGCCGGCCTGGCTCTTGCCGTTGGTGGTTCCCAAGGTGGAGATCCACACCAGCAGATTCGAGGTCGGCGCGCCGGACCGGACCGGGATCACGTTGTGGCCGGGCTTCAGCGTGAAAGCCGGGGCCAGCACGGTGGTGTCGCTGAGGCTGGACGGCGTCGCCGAGGAGGCCGCGCGGATCTCGACTTTGGTGTCGCTGCTCGGGGTGTCGATGGCGACTTGGCCGACTACGGTGGGGCTCGGCAGCTGCAGGATCAGCCCCTCGCCCTGCTTGAAACTGGGGAAGGGGACGGCGTCGGTGTAGACCTCGGTCGCCCAGGCCGTCGAGGGATCGCCGTCGATGGCCTGCCCCGCCGTGCCCGGGTTGTCGGCGTCGCCGTCGGGGGAGAAGACCGTCGCCTTGGTGGGTTTGACCACGCTGCCCGCGGCCGTGGGTGGGGCGCTGGATGCCGCCGACGCGGACGACGACGAGGAGGGGCCGTTCAGTCCGAGCTCGTCCTTGTTGAGGCCCCCGCCGACGTCGCCGAAGATCTTGCTGACGATCGACGCCAGCACCAGCAGTGCCACCACGATGACGGCGAGGCCGGCGCCCACCCCGATCAGCACGTTGCGTCGGCGCCGGGCGAAGGCCGCCTGCTCCTGCCCGGGCGAGATCAGGGCAGTCGATCGGGCGGGTGAATCGTCGATCGGGCCGAGCACCTCGGTGCGGTCGGCGACCGCGGTAGCCTGCTGGAGCAGGTTCAAAAGCGTTGAGGCACTGCGTATTCCGCCGTCATCCTGGACCGCTCGGACGGCAACCGCGGAGATCTGGAAGGGGATGTCGCGGTCGACGGACATGGGTTCGACGGGGTTGCCCGCGGAGTCGCGTTCGGCCGGCGCGAGCCCGCTGCGCACCCCGCTCTCCACGATGGGCCACCGGTTGACCAGCAAGGCGTAGAGCGCGGCGCCGATGCCGCGGATGTCGTCGTGCGGGCCGGCGTCGGGCATGGTCGCCGGGTAGGCCAGCACGACGTCACCCTCGATGCTGACCCGCACCCGGCTGGGGTGGTCGATCGACAGGGCGACGCCGGCGCGGTGGGCCGCGTCGGCGGCGGCAGCCAGCGACTGCATGGCCCGCACGGCGCCCACCGGTGAGGGTGCGGTGTCGGCCACCTCCTGCAGCGAGCCGCCGCGGATCCACTCCGAGACCACCAGGCCGCCGGAGCCGGTGTGCACCACGTCGAGCACCCGGGCGATGCCGGGTTTGTCGATGCGGCTGAGCCGCAGGGTGCGGGACAGAATCTCCTGGAGGACCTCGTCGGGCAGGGCGCCGTCCGGGTCGACGAAGGTCAGCGCCACCTGCCGGTCCAGGGCGGTGTCCAGCGCCTGCCAGAACTGCAGGGGCGGAGCGCCGCCGTGGAACACCAGCAGGCGGTACCGGCCGCCGGCGATGCGCGCGCCGGGGACAAGGTGCACGTCGTCTCCGGCGGCATTCGCCGACCGGTCGCGCGGCGCGTCGAACGGGGTGTGAGCGTGCCGGGAATCGCCGCGGACATCGCCATTCGCCTGGTCGGACGCATGCTGGGCGGGGCGCTTCGGTTCCTCGGCGGGGATGTCAGGCTGAAAGTCGTCGGCGACCGGCCGCGCAGCATCGGAGCCCGCGCCAGGCCCAGCGCTGGGGGCTGGGCTCTCCATGGGGCGGTCGGTCACCTCCGGTCCTTTCACTAGCCGGGCTCGGTTTGCCCGCTCCGGTGGCTTGCGCCGGATCGGCTCCTGGACCGCATTTACCCCAGGCGGGGCCGAATTCCTCTGCTCAGGGTACGTGAACGGGTGCCGCCGAGACGATCGATCGGGTGGACTCGGTTTGCGCGGACGCGGTCCGCGACCTGTGACGCGGTACCGGAGGGCCTCCAGCGCCGCGCGCGCCTCGGGGACCTGCGCGCGCAGCATGACCGCGGCCGTGATCGGCAGCATGATCAGCCCCAACACGAGCAGGCGGAGCAGCGAACCGGGCGCGCCGTGCTCGGTAAGCCCGTCCAGCCCGAGCAGCCGGTCGGCCACGTGGGCGATCAATCCGGCCAGCATGGATGCGGTGAGCGTCACCAGGATCGTGCGGACCTCGCCGACGCCGATCAGGTGGCCGCCGGCCGGCAGCAGCGTGCGGCGCAGCAGGACGTAGCCGATGACGGCGCCAGCGAGAAAGCCCACGCCGTTCGCGAGCCCCAGAAAGCCCGCCACCAGCTTGGGGTCGTCGGTCAGGTGTGGCGCCAGCACGGAGCCGAGGATCTTGACCGCGGTGATCACCAGGATGATGACGATCGGCGTCCACGGCTGTTCGCGTGCGTAGAACACCCGCAGTTGCAAGAGCACCAGCCCGTAGGGGATCAGCGTGAAGGCCGACAGGGTGATCGCGGCGCCGAGGTATCCGGCGTCGACGTTTCCGAAATGGCCGTAGGCGAACAGGGCGCTGCCCATCGCGGGACCGCCGACGGTCATGAACGCCACGATCGGGATCAGCGTGATCAACGTCAGCCGGGTGGCCAGCGACAGGTCCCCGAGCACGGCCGCGGTGTCGTCGGCGGCCGCGTTGCGGCTCAGGCGGGGCATCACCACGGTCAGCACGGTCACGCCGATCATGCCGAACGGCAGCATCAGGACCAGCCAGGTGTAGTTGTAGATCGCTGGGCCCGACGCCGCCGCGGTGCTGGCGATCTGGTTGCCGACCACCAGGCCGAGCTGGCTGATCAGCACGTAGAGCACCATGGCGGCGGCCATGGTGCCGAAGCGCTTGAGGCGCTGGTCGATTCCCCATAGGGGGCGCAGGTCGACGTGCTGGCGACGCAATGCCACCAGCAGCAGCCCGGTCTGGGCGAACACGCCCAGCGTGGTGCCGACGGCGAGTACCAGCAGCTTGGCGTTGCCCATCCGGACCGGATCGACCGACAGCTCGCCGGGCACCAGCGCGTAGACCGCCAGCGTGACGAGCGCGACGACGTTGTTGACCACCGGCGCCCACGCCGTGGGCCCGAACACGTTGCGGGTGTTCAGGATCGCCATGAACACCGACGTCAGGCCGTAGGCCAGGACCTGGGGGAGTAGCAGGTAGGCGAAGGCGATGGTCAACGGCTCGTTGACTTGCGGGCTGCGGCCCAGCATCAGGCGCACCAGCAGCGGGGCGGCCGCGACCGACAGCACGGTGGCGACGATCAACAGTGCGGTGGTCAGCGTGACCAGGCGCCGCACGAAGGCCGTGCCGCCGTCGGGGTCACTCTGCTCGGCGCGCGCCAGCACCGGCACGAAGATCGCGGTGAACGTCGCCTCCAGCACCAGCGCGGCCACCAGGTTGGGCAGCTGGTTGGCCACCGAGAACGCGCTGGACAGCGCGGCGCCCAAAATCGCGGCGAGCAGCACGATCCGGGCGAAGCCGGTGAGGCGGCTGACCAACGTGGCGAAGGCCATCGCCCACGACCGCGATACCAGCGCGGAGTCGGACAGCTCGGGGCGCCGGCGATCGATCTCGGCGGCCACGGGCGGCAGCGGGCCGGTCGGCGGTGAGCCGGGCGCCTGTGACTGCCGCGGCTCGGGCAGGCGGTGGTGTGGTTGGGCCTGCCGGTAGGCGGGGCTCATACTCGGTGCTTTTGCTCGACGTGCTTTTGTTCGACCCGGTCATCGGCATCGACGGTGTGCCGGGCGCCGGGTGGGTCGGGGCGGTCCAGGTCGGCGCGGTCGGGCTGGCCTCGGAACCGGTGCCACAGCCGCCGGCCCGCCAGCAGGAACAGGACCGCCGCGGCGGACAGCGTGATGGCGAACAGGACCTTGCCGTAGGCGTTGGAATGCACCGATAACCGCACCGGGTCGCCCAGCCGCAGACCGTCCGGGGTCCGCAGCGTCGCGTCGACGGCGACGCGCTGGGTGAAGTTCACTTCGACCGGGATGCGCAGCGGCAGGTAGCCCGGCGGCAGTTCGATCTGACCGATGTCGGTGACATTCATCCCGGGCGGGGCGTCGAAATGCAGCCGCACGCGAATCGGCACGGACAGGCCGTTGTGCAGGGCCAGCGGCAGCGGGCTGTGCTCGGTGGCCAGCGTGTAAGAGCCGCCCGGGTTGACGATCGTCACGGCGCCGAACAAATCGTTGACCGTCTTGCCGACCACCGCCAGGCGCAGCTGGGCCAGCCCGTTGCGGGTGTCGGGCGGTTCGGACTGGCTCAGCGCGCGCAGCATGTCCTCGCGCAGGGGGGCGGTGTACTGGACGCCGGTCAGCCCGGTGCGGTCGTCGGTCATCAGCGACGACGTCAGCCCCCACAGCCGGCCGACCTGCCCGGCGATGCCGGCGGCGACGTCGTCGCTGAACTGGCCGCGTGCGGAGCTGTAGTCGCCGACCTCTTCCGCCGGTTCGGTGCGGGCCTGTCCGGCCTGGTTGGCGTCGGCGACCACGACCGGCAGCGGGCGCGGCACCGCCAGACCCGAGCGGATGGTGGTGCTCAGCGCGGTCAGGATGACTTGGGCGTCGTCGGCCTGCAGGTCCCACGTCGACGGCGGGACGAGGATCTGGGTGCGTGGCTCGTCGGTGCGGAGCGCATGCCAGAAGATCGAGCCCAGGGCGTCCTGCCGGCGCGCGGTCACCGAATCGTGTCCCAGCCGGACCGTCAGGGAGGGGTCCAGGTACGTCGGCGCCTCGGGGGAGGCACCGGCTCCGGCCAGCGCGGCGCCGACGGCGGGATCGAAGGGCGCGACCATGACCTGGGGCGACAGCCGCCGGGGGGCGGTGTCGACCCCGGCCTCGGAGGATCCCTGCGCCTCGCCGGCCGAGAGGTCGGCGGCGGCGACCGCGACCGTGTTGTCGTTCGCGCTGAGCAGCTTGACCGTGCGGTCGGTCAGCGGACCGTCGGGCAGCAGCGTGGCGCCGCGGACGGAGGAGACGTCCAGGATCTTGTCGATGATCCCGTTGGCGCTCGTGGTGGCGATGGCGCTCAGGCCGGGATCGTTGACGCGCTGCACCGCATCGAGGTCGGCTTGGGCGTAAGGGAGGGGGGCTACGCAGGTGCGGTGCGCCAGGGCGCGCAGACGGTTCAGCCACCCGGTCGCGGCGGCCTGTCCGCCGCCGGGGTGGGTGGGGGTGCCGGGCAGTTGCGCGGGGCCGTCGGGCGAGTTGGACACGACGTAACCGGCGGTCATCGCGTTGACGGTGACCAGGAGGTCCGGGTCGATCGCCAGACAGAGCGCGCGGCTGATGGCGCCGTCGGGGTCGACGTCGTGACTGGTGGCGACTTCGGCCGAGGCCAGCAGGATGTCGAGCCGGCCGCCGCCGGCCAAGGAGGTTGCCAGGTCGTCGTCGACCAGGCGCACCGGGATGGTTCCCCCCGGCACGCCGGGCGCCAGCCTGGGCCGGTCGGCCAGGGGCCAGAGCATGGTGATCGACACCGGTTTGGAGGTGTCGGGTGCGACGGTGGATCCGATGTCGTCGGCGCGGTCGGGCGGCACGCCCACCACAGGCAGCAGGAACCGCGCGTTGTCCAGCCGGGCGGGTGCGCCGTAGTCCGGTGTGCCGTTGACGTTGACCAGGACGGGGTAGATGCCGGGCTTCTCCACTCCCAGCGACGGCTTGGTCAATGCGCGCAGTGGGGCCGACAGCGTGAAGCTGACTTCTTGTCCCCGCTGCAGTTCGGGCGCCACCGTGAGGAAATCCGCGGCGGCCTGATAACCATCGGTGTCGCCGTCGAGGGTGGTGCGCAAACCCGCGGAAGCGATGACCGCGCCGGCGTGCTCGAGGCGGACCATGACGTCGCGGACCGGACGGTCGCCGATGTTGCTCACCATGCCGCTGACGGTCACGACGGGCGGACTGGTCGTGGTGACCACGTCCGGAGTGACTTGATCGATGCGGACCCGGACAAACGGCGTCACCCCGGGCTCGCCCGCCGCCGCGCGCGGCATCACCGGGCCGGTGAGCAGCGCGAGTCCGGCCACGATGGCGAGCACGGCGGCGACACGCACCAGGCCGGCCCGACGCACACGCACGGCTGTCACGGCCCCGGTCCGTGGCCGTTCTTCCGACCGGTGGCCGGTTTCTCAGCATGTCGGGTCCGCGAATGGGTCTGCGGACGGCGCCGCGGCGAACTGGGCGGCAGCGGGGGAAGCGAGGCCGGGCCGTCGCTCTGCAGCCTGTCGATCAGCTCGTCGGCCACGCGGGCCAGCCGGCGTTCGTCGGCGTAGGCCAGCCGGGACGGCAATTCGCCCATCGGCACCCAGGCCACCTCAGTGACTTCGAGATCCTCGTCGGACAACTCGCCGCCGGAGAAACGCATTAGATAGTGGTGCACGGTCTTGTGCACGCGCCGGCCGTCGGTGACGAACCAATAGTCGATGCGGCCCAGCGCGGCCAGCACACTGCCGCGGACGCCGGTCTCCTCGGCCACCTCTCTAATAGCGGTCTGCTCGGCGGTCTCACCCAGTTCGATGTGTCCCTTGGGCAGCGACCACAACATGCGGCCGCGGCGGTCGGTGCGCCCGATCAACGCGGCGACCTGCGACTCGCGTGGCCCGTCGAGACCGTCGATGACCAGCCCGCCGGCCGAGGTTTCGTGGACAGTCCGCAGCTGATCAGACTCGTGGCGAGACGCACCCGATCGGCGCGATCTGGTGGCTTTCGAGTCGCCGGTCGGTTGGTGTGTGGCCTGTTTCTCGGACGACTTCGCGGCGCCCCGGCCCCGGCGCCGGCCCCGGCGCCGACGTGGTTTGCCTTGTTCGCCGTCCGACACCCAAGCGATAGTAGCTGGCACCGCTTGTTCTCCTAGAGATGCTCGCCGCCGGGTGAGCCCGCAACGTCACGCAGGAATGCGCACCGTCAGATGGGGCCGATGGCCTGGGCGACGATAAAAGCGGGAATGAAGATCAGGAAAGAGAGCGGCCCGGACAGGCTGCCGATCATCATTCCGCGCCCGACCTGGCCCCATCTGCCCGGAGCCCGTAGAACAAGCGCCGAGATCGCCATGTAGACGAGGACTACCGGAAGCACAACCACGATCGAGTACGGCATGAGGAGCCATGTGGCGACCTCAACGACGAATAGATGCAGTACGGCGACCAGAAAAGTGATCGGGCCGTAGAGGGGTTTTGATCCGTTGAGCGTTGGTTCGCCAGTCACCACAAGACCTTTCAGCGCAAATTCAGGTAGGCGAAAATGCCGGCGCCGGCGAGGACGACAGCGGATGATGCCGCGACGCTCAGGCCCAGACCGCGATTGCGCGGCGACGGTGACTGCATAAGTTCGGCGCCGAACGTAAGAGACACCAGCGTGGTGATTGCAGTGGCGGTGAGCATCCAGGTGCGTTCTGAGGACCCGCTCTCCGTCGTGAAGGCCTTGCCCAGCAGCCACATCGTAATGAGCAGCAACCCAAGGACAATCTGCACGACGAACGGCGCGGACCACGTCGCGGTGCGCCAAGCGCGTTCGTCCAAGTTAGGAAACCGAAGATATGCCCGCATCTGCCGCCGCTCTCGATTGTTCGGCATCATGCTGGAACTGCACTACTCGTGGGCAAGGAGGGCACGGTAGGCATCGCGGTAACGGGGCCAAAGTCGGTGGCGGGCAGAGGAACCGGCACGTCGTACTTAGGGCTCCACCCACCCGTGTCAAACGGCGCGAAGCCTCTGCCCCCCAGGGGACCTACATCATGGTGGCCGGGCAAGTTGAATGCTGGCCCCCAAGATCGACCCGACTGGGCGGGGTCGATGAGCACTGTGCGAGTGCTGCCGTTTGGCAAATCCTGATACACCTCCAAGGACGGGTAGTCGGTGCGCGTTCCGTTAACTTGCACACCTCCTTGCCCGGGCGTGAAAACAAGGTCGCCATTGACCGTCACTGTATGACCTGAAAACGGGCCATGGGGATCGCCCGTTATGCCTGGTGCGAAAGGATTGCCGGCGTCGTACTTGATCCGGACCGATCCGTCGGCAAGTTGAGTGACGTTGCCCTTAGGAATTCCTACCTTCACCTGGCCTGGTCCGCCTCTCGAGTTCTCCTCGACAGAAGGATTCTGCCTTAAGATGACGATTCCATTTTCGTAGTCGATGTACGTGGTGACCTTGGTGTCTTCCGGGTCGAAATTGAGATTGGCTGTCCGGTTGTTCCCGAGGTCTCGCTTCCAGGGTGGGAAGCTGGTCACATCACGTTGTTCGATCCACTGCGAGACGCGGACCACTCCCTGCCCGGGCACTGGACGAATATTTACGACTCGGACCTGCGATTTGGCGCCGTTGAACTTGGGGTCGTAGGTCTGTGGATCCAGAGCTGCCGCAGTGTCCCAATCGGCTGCAGACGTCGGTTCGCGACCGAAGGCCTGTCTGAATACCTCGATCTGGTTGTGCAGGCGCTGCTCATCGCTCGGCAGGCGAGCTTCTGGAAGGTCGCCCTCGAAGGCTTGGATTGCGGGTGCGTACCCGTCCTCCTTGCGCAGGTTAGCCATCGAAGCTTGCAGCTGCCTTGAGTACAGATCACGAATTCGGTCCAGCGTTTTGACCGACGCCTTGGTGTCATCGAGCGCATGCTTCTCGAGCCCGTCGATGTACTGGTCGAGCAGCAGCCGTTCCAACGCGGTGAGCTGAGGGTCTTTCTCCAGCTTGACGGCCTCACCGATTTGATCGTCGAGGGCTTGCAGCTGTCCCTCCAGCTTGGCGATCTCGCCTCTGCCGAAGCGCCGCGCCTCGGCCAGTGCCGCCGCGATGGTCTCCAGGTCGGCCCCGATCTTGGGCAACTGTGCGGCTTGCACACCGAGCGAGGTGGTGGCCCGCCGCACCTCGGCCGAGTCGTTGATCGGATTGTCGCTGTCCTCATGGGCCCAGGCCTTCTCGAAGCGGATCCGTGCCCGGGTGAAAGCGGCTTCCGCTTCCCCCGTAGAGCGTCCCGCGTCATGAAACGCTTTCGCGAGGTTCGAGATCTGGGCAGGGCAGCCACGCTGCACGGTGTCGTTGATCTTCCACGGGTCGCCACCCGCGAGCATGATCAGCGCCGCCTTGCTGATGTATTGGAGCTGCACCCGGCCGTTCACCCTCCCTGTCGCGCGCAACGCTACTGGCGTGTGGCCCGCGGTCAATTCACCTTGGATGACGTGCGAGCCTCCTCACACGGGCTTTTCGACCTCGGCCGACTAGGCTGATCGAACGTGCCCGATGCCGCCCAGGATGCCGACCTGCTGACCGCCGCCGCGGTCGCTCTGAATCGGCATGCGCCCATGCTGGCCGAACTGGGCTCCGCGTTCGACGCCGCGGGCCACGAGTTGTACCTCGTCGGCGGGTCGGTCCGGGATGCGTCGTTGGGCAGGTTGAGTCCCGACCTGGATTTCACCACCGACGCACGCCCCGAGCAGGTTCAGCAAATCCTGCGGCGGTGGGCAGACAACCTGTGGGACACCGGGATCGCATTCGGGACCGTCGGCATCGGCAAGGGCGAACATCGTCTGGAGATCACCACTTTTCGCGCCGACAGCTATGACCAGGTGTCACGAAATCCGGAGGTGCGCTTCGGCGATCGCCTGGAGGACGATCTGGTGCGGCGCGATTTCACGGTCAACGCGATGGCCGTCCGCATCACCTCGGAGGGGCCGGGCGAATTTCTCGATCCGCTGGGCGGTTTGGCGGCGCTGCGTGATTGCGTGTTGGACACCCCTGCCGCGCCAGAGGTTTCGTTCGGAGACGATCCATTGCGGATGCTGCGCGCGGCGAGGTTCGTCTCCCAACTGGGTTTCACCGTCGCGCCGCGCGTGCGGGAGGCGATAGCGCAGATGGCGCCGCAGCTGTCTCGGATCAGCGCCGAACGGGTGGCCGCCGAACTGGACAAGCTCGTGCTCGGCGACGACCCGACCGCAGGCATCGATCTGCTGGTGCAGACCGGCATGGGCGAGGTGGTGCTGCCCGAGATCGGTGGCATGCAGATGGCCATCGACGAACACCACCAACACAAGGACGTCTACCAGCACTCACTGACCGTGCTGCGCCAGGCGATCGCCTTGGAGGACAACAGCCCGGACCTGGTGTTGCGTTGGGCCGCACTGCTGCATGACATCGGCAAGCCCGCGACTCGGCGCCACGAGGCCAACGGCGGTGTGAGTTTTCACCACCACGAGGTCGTCGGTGCCAAGATGGTGCGAAAGCGGTTGCGGGCGCTGAAGTATTCCAAGCAGATGGTTGAGGACATCTCGCAATTGGTGTTTCTGCATCTACGCTTTCACGGCTACGGCGACGGTAAATGGACCGATTCGGCGGTGCGCCGTTACGTCACCGACGCCGGCCCGCTGCTGCCCAGGTTGCACAAACTGGTGCGGGCCGACTGCACGACGCGCAACAAGCGCCGGGCCGCGCGATTGCAGGCCAGTTATGACCGGCTCGAGACGCGGATCGCCGAGCTGGCCGCCCAAGAGGATTTGGCACGGGTGCGACCCGATTTGGACGGCAACCAGATCATGGAGTTGCTTGGCATTCCGGCCGGCCCGCAAGTGGGCGAGGCGTGGCGGTTTTTGAAGGAGCTGCGGCTGGAGCGCGGACCGCTCAGCGATGACGAGGCGACCGCGGAACTGTTGGCGTGGTGGCAATCTCGGGGGAACGGCTAGCGGTGTCCACGCGTCCGAATACGCATGGACTACTGCATGGCCGGCGATGACGGCGCGACCGCCTTTTGGCACGGGCAACCCGACCTCGACTTGGACGGCGACGGTCGCTTCGAATCGATCGGGCTGGATTTCGACCACGACGGTTTGCGTGACGACGCGCTCGCGGACTTAGACGGCGATGGCCTCGTCGATCACGCCGTGCTTGACCTCGACAACGACGGCCACCCCGAGGCGTACTTCACCGACGACGGATCCGGGACGTGGGCGGTGGCGATGGATCGCGGTGGTCAACTGCGTTGGTTCGGTCTCGATGGTGTCGAGCACACCGGCGGCCCGCTGGTCGACTTCGACGGTCACGGGCGCGCCGACGCCCGCCTCGTCGATACCGATGGCAACGGGCTGGCCGACCGCGTCGTGCGATCTGACGACAACGGCGTAACCGGTTACGTCGACACCGACGGTGACGGCAAGTGGAACGTCCGGCTGAGCGACTCCGACGGCGACGGTCTCGCCGATGGCGCGAGCGCGCTGTGACGAGGGCCCGCTGACGTAACGCGCATTGGGCCGCGGACGCGACGCGATGCAACTGCGCCATCTGAGCATTCCGTTCCTCGTCGCCGAGGCCGGTGGTGATCCCTGGGCGGCCGACGCCAGCCTGCAAGCGGGTCGCCCGGCGCAGATCTCAGCTCTGGCGCAGGCCTTTCGTGATGCCGGGGCGAGCACGCTGGAGGCCGGCGTCGCGTTCGAAGCTGCCCGCCGCCGGTTCGAGGCCTCGTGGAATCACCAGCACGGCGAACATCCGATCAACGACGCCGGCGAGGTGCGGCGCGTGACCTTGTCGCTGGGCCTGCAGGCCGAGCAATTGCCCAAGATCGCAATCGATTTGGAGAACATCGCCGCCGCGTTGGCCGAGGCACAACGGGCCTCCGCCTGGTATCTGTCCGCGCTGGAGTACGACCTCGAGGATATTGACGACGAGCTTTGCGATGCCCTTGCCGATAACGACCCCTGCGCGATCGCCGATCTGCGCGGGGACGCGGTTAGCGAAACGAACGCAATCGTCTTCGTAGTGCGACAGATCCGCGACCGTTATTCGGCGATGCTTGCGGCCGCGTCAGGGAACCTGCGCGTGGATGGGGCGGACCCGGCGGAGATCCAAGGCGTCGACGAGTTGTCGATTCCGCGGGATGACAGCGGCCCACGAGACGTCAAGCGGTGGTGGGATTCGTTGGGCACCAACCAAAAACGTATGCTGATCGACCAGCACCCAAACGAGTTGGGCAACCTCAACGGCGTACCGGCCGACACGCGTGATTCGGTGAATCAGGCAGCGATGAAATCCGACCTGCGCAGGGTCGAGGATGCCGCCCGCCGGCGCGGGCTGGATCCCGCGGCGCTTCGGCAAAGCGCCTTCAACAATCGAGATGCGGATGTGTTCACCAACCCGGGCGATTACGGGCTGTGCGCCACCGACATCGTTCGATACCAGAACGCGGTGAAGACCAACGACTTCCTCGAGCGCGACAAAGGGCCCGACGTATCCGACGGGCTCCCCGTCATGCTGTGGGCCTACGAACCGTTGGCCTTCAACGGCAAAGGCAGGGCAGCCATCGCGATCGGCAATCCGGACAGATCCCGCAACACGGCGGTCATCGTGCCCGGCACCAACAGCAGTGTGCGGGGCGGGTGGATGTCCGACGGGCCGGACGATGCGATCAACCTCTACGGGCAGGCGATGAAGGCCGACCCCCGCCACTCGACCTCGGTGGTGGCCTGGATGGGTTATGACGCGCCCGAATTCGATTCCCCGCACTGGCAGCAGGCTGTCACCGACCCGGCCACGCTGGAACAGGTCGGCACCCCCTGGCGGGCGCGACAGGCCGGTGCGCTGCTGGCCGCCGACGTCAACGGCCTTGGCGCCACACATGATCCGTCGATGCAGATGCACGTGACCGTCCTCGGGCATTCCTATGGGTCCACGACCGTCGCCGACGCCTTCGCCAACAGTGGCATGCGCGCCAACGATGCCGTGCTAACCGGTTGCCCGGGAACCGACTTGGCGTGCAGCGCCGCAGACTTCCATCTCGACGGCGGCAGGCTGTATGTGGGTGCGGCTTCAACCGATGCGATCAGCTGGATCGGGGACTCGGGCAGCGTCCTCCCGAACGGCCTGAACGCGGCACTGGACCAACCGCTGGGTCCAGTGGCCGGGCTGGGCAGCGATCCCGCCCACGCGGGCTTTGGCGCGCTGCGGTTCCACGCCGAAGTCGCCGGTTCGCACAGCGTCATGCCGTGGTTCACCGACCACTCGCACTACTACGACGTGGGCAGCGAATCGCTACACAACATGACCGAGATCGTCACCGGGCATGGTGATCGTCTGGCCGGAGAAGGCATGCTGGCCCCCGACCGCGCCGCCGCGCGCATCGCCCTGCCTCTCCAGTTGCGCACCCCATGGGGGACGGTCTCGTTGCCGCAAATCGGCGTCCAGCTGCCCGTCACCGTCGATCCGGAATGGGATCGCCCGGCGCGTTCGATCACCGATGGCCATGGGTTTTGAGGCGCGGGCTGGGGTGAATTGACCGCGTCGCGGGTCGGCATTTAGCCTGCTCAGCATTGGTTGACGCTCGAAAGGAGCGCTGATGTTCGTCGACACCGGGCTATTGCACTCCGGCGGAAACCAGTCCCACCGCGCGGGCGGACACGCCCAGGAGGGGGCTGATCACCTCGCGGGAGGGACCGTGGCCTCGGGGATGTTCGGAGACTTCGCTGCGGCCGACGCCTTTCACGGTGCGGTGTCGACGGCGCACGGGCAGCACGTGCAAACCCTGCGGGATCACAGTGAAGCGCTCACGGGCGTCGGCACCAAAGCACACCATGCGGCCACCGGGTTCACCAACATGGACAACGACAACGCCACCGAACTGGAAGCGCTGCGACCGAGTGCCGGTCCTTCCACGCGGGATGTGTAACGAACGCCCGTGATGCAGGACCCACCTTCATATCCGGGTGCGGGGCCGCAGTTGGACCGCCGGTAGGGCAACCGTCACGGATGTGGCCGGCGATCACGTGGGCGCGAGTAGGGAGCTCACCTACAGCGCCGCCGAAGTGTCTGTAGGCCGCCGAAGTGTCTGTAGGCCACCAAAAGCTTTGTGTCGCATACAAACTCACCGCATGTGCTGCGCAGACTGAGACAGATGGAATGACCGCGCAAACCTCGCGACCGTAGGTTTGGCGACGGGAAGCGACGATCCGGCGTGGGAGTCAGCCCAAAGCGACGTGACGCGAAGGATGCGGTGATGAGCGGCGTATGTGGGCCGCAGCTGACTCGCCGGCGCGCGGCCGTCGTGATTGCTCGCCATTGGATTAGCTGTTCAACTATCAGAGCGAAGTATTTGCGAGACTGTCTCGAGCGCGTTTGCAGATGATGAGGAGGATTCTCAATGACGTTGTCAAGCGGCCGCGGGTTTGGTCCCGGGTTGGTAGACGGCGTGGTCGCGGAGCACGGCCCACAGGACGTTGAGGCGTCGGCGGGCCAGGGCGAGGATGGCTTGGGTGTGGGTTTTGCCTTCGGTTCTCTTGCGGTTGTAGTAGGTCCGGGA
>NZ_JAPIYN010000005.1:214141-282433 GCF_035617725.1 Mycobacterium sp. 94-17 | reverse complement strand
ACTTGCACGTCCGGACACTGGGCCGACGCGGTGGGGATCACGGACGTGGACAGGGCCGACACGGCCACACCCGACGCGGCGAGCACTATTGCTGAACCAAGAGAACGAACACATTGACGCGCAACCATGCCGCCATTGTGCCCAGCCGACACGCCAGTTAAACACCTGAAACACCGAAATTACTGTGTTCTCATAAAGTACCTGCCGCCGGTGCGGACGGACTGAGAGTGGTTGCGCCCGGCGCTCATCCGACTCGGGCGCCGGAACGGCATGCGCCCGCGCATCATCGAGGCCGCCCCGGGGGCCGTGTTGGATGGGCCGGAGTGCGGGCCCGGACCGCAATGTGGTCTGCTACTTGTACTTACGAGTCGGGGATGCGGTGCAGCAGTGGCCGGCCTCGGCGAGCGGCACGAGTGAATGCGGCAGCGAAGTTGAACGCGATAGCGAAGGCCTTGAACACGGTCACCGACCACGTGGCCAACCCGGGACGGGTGTCGGACCCGGACAGGTTGCGCGCGGCCGTCTTCGGCAAGACGGCCTTGGTGACCGGCGCGTCCTACGGCATCGGGGAGGCGACTGCGCGCAGCCTGGCGGCGGCGGGCGCGACCGTGGTGCTGGTCGCCCGGTCCGAGGAACGGCTCGGCGACCTGGCGGCGTCGATCAACGCCGGCGGCGGTCACGCGGTCGCGTATCCGACCGACCTCACCGACGAGTCCGCGGTGAGCGACTTGACCAAGCTGCTCACCGAGGAGCACGGTCCGCTCGATGTCGTGGTAAGCAACGCGGGCAAGTCGTTGCGCCGCTCCCTGCATGATCAGTACGACCGCCCGCACGACTTCCAGCGCACCATCGACATCAACTACCTGGGGCCGGTGCGGCTGCTGCTGGGTCTGCTGCCGGCCATGCGCGACCACGGCTGTGGGCACATCGTGAATGTGTCCAGTGTCGGCGTGCGCGTGGTGCCGGGTCCGCAATGGGGGGCCTACCAGGCGTCCAAGGGCGCCTTCGACCGGTGGCTGCGCAGCGTGGCCCCGGAGCTGCACGCCGACGGTGTCGATGTCACCACGGTCTACTTCGCGCTGGTCCGAACCAGGATGATCGCGCCCACTCCGCTGTTGGGCCGTCTTCCCGGCATGTCGCCGGACGAAGCCGCCGACACCGTCGCCAAGGCGGTCATCGAGCGCCCCCGCACCATCGAACCGCCGTGGGTGCTGCCGGCCGAGTTGGCCTCGGTGCTGCTGGCAGGTCCCGCCGACTACGCCGCCCGGCTGTGGCATCGCCGGTTCTTCAGCGAGTCCGACACCGACGAGGCCGACGATGACCAATGACCGCGTGATCGCGGCGGCCGCCCGGGCCCTGCTGCATTCCGGCCTGCTCCATCCGCCGGCGCCGCTTGCGGGCTTCCGCCTGCTTCGCGAGGCGCGCCGGGGCGGCACCAATCCCTACACGCTGCTGGCGGTCGGGGCCGCACGCTGGCCCGACCGGACGGCGATCGTCGACGACGACGGGGCGCTGAGCTATCGCCGGCTGCAGCAGGCGGCCGAGGCGCTGGCGCGGCGGCTGACCGGCGACGGTGTGACGCCGGGGCAGGCGGTGGGGGTGATGTGCCGCAACGGACGCGGTTTCGTGGCGGGCGTTTTCGCCGCCGCCCTGTTGGGCAGCGACGTCGTGCCGATGAGTACGGAATTTCGTAGCGACGCGCTCGCGGCCGCCGTGCAGGCCCACCGGGTTTCGGCCGTCATCGCCGACGCCGAATTCGCCGAGCGGCTCCGGGCGGCGGATGCATCGATCGTCACGGTCGATCCGGCGACGGTGGGCGCCGACGAAGGTGCGCACAGGCCGAACGTGGCCGCGCCCGGTCGCATCGTGCTGCTGACGTCGGGCACCACCGGCAAACCCAAGGGGGTGCCGCGCTCCCCGCAGATGCGGTCCGCGGTGGGCGCGTGGGTGACCATGCTCGACCGCACCCGATTGCGCACCGGGTCGCGAATCTCTGTGGCAATGCCCATGTTTCACGGTCTGGGGCTTGGCATGCTGATGCTGACCCTGGCGCTCGGGGGCACCGTTCTGACGCGCCGCGAGTTCGACGCCGAAGCCGCGCTGGCCCAGGCGTCGTTGCACCGTGCCGACGCCTTCACCGCGGTGCCGGTGGTGCTCGCACGCATCCTGGAGCTGCCCGAGCACGTCCGAGCGCGAAACCCGCTGCCCTACCTGCGCACGGTGATATCCAGCGGCGACCGCCTCGACCCCACTCTGGGCCAGCGGTTCATGGACGCCTACGGCGACATCCTCTACAACGGCTACGGCTCCACCGAGGTCGGCATCGGCGCGCTGGCCACGCCGGCGGATCTGCGCGAAGCTCCCGAAACCGTCGGAAGGCCCGTCGTGGGGTGCCCGGTGCGCATCCTGGACAAGCACGACCGGCCGGTCGGCCCGCGGGTCACCGGGCGGATCTTCGTGGGCGGCGAGCTGACCAGCGAGGGCTACACCGATGGCGCGGCGAAGGCCGTGGTCGACGGCATGACCAGCACCGGCGACATGGGCTATCTGGACAACGCGGGCCGGCTGTTCATCGTCGGCCGCGAAGACGACATGATCATCTCCGGCGGCGAGAACGTGTATCCGCGCGCGGTCGAGAACGCGCTCGCCCAGCACCCTGCCGTCGCCGACAACGCGGTCATCGGCGTCCCCGACGAACGCTTCGGTCAGCGTCTGGCGGCATTCGTGGTCGCGCAGCCGGGCCGCGAGATCGACGTGGCGGAGCTGCGTGAATACCTGAGGGGCCGGGTCTCGCGCTTCGAACAGCCCCGCGACGTCAACGTCGTGGACAGCATCCCGCGCAACCCCACCGGCAAGGTGTTGCGCAGGGAGCTGACCGGCTGACCGCTCACTGTTCGCCGGGCTCCAGGGCGGCGACCTGCTTGGACAGCCAGTTGGGTGCCAGCGCCGAGATCGCGGTGGCTCCCGCCGTCGAACCCAGCACACCCGACCAGGCGACCGGTCCCAGCGGCGTGCAGCCGAAGAATTGACTGAGCACGGGGGTCTGCACGATGCCCACCAAAACGCCGGCGCTGCCCAAAGCGGTCGCCACCACGAGCGGGCTGTGCCGGCGTGTCAGCAGCGTCTGCGCCAGCTGCGTCGTCACGAGTGCGGTCAAACCCATTGTCGCCGTTCGGCGTTCGGTGCCCGGCGTCCATCGTCCGATGGCCCAGGCGGCTGTCGCCCCCGCGGCCGTGACGGCGCCGCGGGTGACGATCTGGCGCATCAGCGGGGCGTCGAGTGAGGGCGTGGGTCCGGTCAGCACCGCGCGGCGGTGCAGGCGGCGCGCCTCCTCGGCGGCTTCGGCCGATTCGTACTCGGCCTCGTCGGGCTCGACGTATTGCGACGTGACCGCGACAGCGAGGGCGGGGAACATGTCGGTGAGCAGGTTGACCAGCAGCAGCTGACGCGTCCCCACCGGCGCGCGTCCCGCGCCGAAGGCCGTTCCGATGATGGTGAACAACACCTCGCCCACGTTGCCGCCGACCAGGATCGTGACGGCGTCGCGGACCCCGGACCACATGCCGCGGCCTTCGACCAGGGCGTCCATCAGCACGCCCAGATCGTCATCGGTCAACACGATGTCGGCGGCGCCGCGGGCGGCCGACGACCCGCGACCGCTCACCCCGATGCCAACATCGGCCATCCGGATGGCGGCGGCGTCGTTGGCGCCGTCACCGACCATCGCGGTCACCCGGCCGCTACGCTGCAGGGCGGCCACGATCTGCACTTTCTGCTCCGGGCTGACCCGGGCGAACACCTGCACGTCGTCGACCAACCGGGCACACGCGTCCTCATCGAGGCCGGCGAGTTCGGCGCCGGTCACCACCCGCACGTCCGCGGGCAGCCCCAACTGCCCAGCGATCGCTCGCGCGGTGATCGGGTGGTCGCCTGTGATCAGCACGACGTCGCGGTCGGCGTCCACCAGCGCCTCGATCAGCGGGCGCGCCGACGCCCGCGCGGTGTCGGCCAGGCCGACGTAGCCGAGCAGTTCGAGGTTGTGCGCCGCGGCGTCCACCGCGTCGGCATCGGTGTCATCGTCGTCGGTGTCGTGTTTCCATCCGCGCTGCGCGACGGCGAGCACCCGCAGTCCCTGCTCGGCCAGACCGTGCACCACCGCCTCGGCCCGGGCTTGGTCGGACTGCGGGTCGGCGAACTTGCAGCGCGGCAAGATGACCTCGGGCGCTCCCTTGAGGATCAGCACCGGTGTCTCCGCGGGGTGGCCGTTGTCGTGGCCCGCGGTGCCGATCGCGGCGGCGAAGCCGCGACTGGACTCGAACGGCACCTCCGCGAGCATCGTCCAGTCCGAATCGCCCTGGCCGTTCAGCGAACTCGCGGCGGTAAGGATCGCCTCGTCGGTGGCGTGCGCGTGTCCCTGGCCCGCCTGCGGCTGGGCGGACGCGCGCGCCGCGGCCCGCAGCAGTCCGGTCGATTCAGGGTCGGCCAGTTCCGGGAAGGGGTCGCGCGGGTCGACGTCGTCGGGCACGGCGCAGACGACGCGCAGGCGGTTCTCGGTGAGCGTGCCGGTCTTGTCGAAGCAGATGGTGTCGACGCGGCCCAGCGCCTCGATGGTGCGCGGCGCGCGAACCAGGGCGCCGCGCGCCGTCAGCCGCTGGGCGGCCGAGAGCTGGGAGAGGGTGGCCACCAGCGGCAGCCCCTCGGGCACCGCAGCCACCGCGATCGCGACGCCGTCGGCCACCGCCTGGCGCAGCGTCGCCCGGCGTAGCAGCCCGAGCGCCGTCACCGTTGCACCGCCGGCGAGCGTCAGCGGCAGCACCTTGCTGGTCAGCTCGCGCAGCCGCGCCTGGATGCCCGCCGACGTCTCGACGCCGGCCACCGCCGAGATCGCGCGGTGCGCGGCGGTCCCGACGCCGGTGGCCACGACGATGGCCCGGGCATGCCCGGCGACGATGGTGCTCCCCTCGAACAGCATGCTGGCGCGGTCGGGGTCGTTGACGGCGATGGGTTCCACCTGCTTGTCGACCGGCAGCGACTCGCCGGTCAGCAACGACTCGTCGACCTCGAGGTCTTCGGCGATCAGCAGGCGCGCATCGGCAGGGACGACTTCGGGTGCGGCCAGATCGATGACGTCGCCGGGTCGCAGGGACTTCGCGGACACCGTCGCGGTGCGGGTCGCGTGCCGGGCGGCCTCGAGCCGGCGGCGCGTCGTCGCGACGGCCGGGACGACCACGCGGCGCACCAGCTGGTCCTGCTCGGCGAACAGCTCGGCTGCGGCGGACTCGGCCCGAAGCCGTTGCGCTCCACCGGTTATCGCGTTGACCGTCATGACGCCGGCCACCAGCAGCGCGTCGACATTGCTGCCGACGATCGCCGACGCGGCGGCGCCGACGGCCAGGATGGGAGTCAACGGGTCGGCGAGCTCGGTGCGGGTGGCCGCCGCCAGCCGGGCCACGTTGTGCAGTGGCTTGCGCAGGGGCTCCAGCGCCGGGCTGTACGACAGATCGTCGAGACGGCGCCGCCAGGACGACTCGGTCTCCACGGCCAGCGGCCGCGCGCCGCCGGCCAGCCGCGAGTACACGATCTCGGGATCCAGTGCGTGCCAGGCGGTCAGCGGTTGGGGTGTGGGGTCGGGCAGCCGGAGCACCCGCGCGGCCGAGAAGGTGCCCGTCAGCAGGGCGGTGGCCGCCGCGGCGTTGACCGGGTTGAGCCAGCGCCGGAAGCTCACCGGGCTGGTGCCCGCCTGCTGCTCGCCGGTCACGAGCAGCAGACCGGCCAGCGTGGTGCCGCCCTGCGCCAGGTGCACCGCCGATTCGCTGGCCGAGCGCGCCACCGGGATCGCCGACAGGATGCGCACCGCGTCGGCCAGGTCGGTGCCGGTGATGATGTCCGCCGTCCACGCCGTGGCGGCGCGCGGATCATCAAGTGCCACACCGACATCGGCGATCGCGAGCGCGGCCAGGGTGTCGGTCGAGGCGAAGTCCCGGTGCAGCGCGGTGATCAGCAGCACCGGCCCGCGATCGGCGCGCAGCTCGCGGACCACGTTGAGCAGTGGCGTCCCGGGCGGATGTGTGGTGCCGACGCTGGCGGTGAGGTCCTCGGTGCCCGCGACATGGCGCAACACCACGCGCGCGCCGGTGCGGTTCGCGGTCTGAAAGAGCGGAATCGCGTAGGGGTCGACCTCCCAGCCCACGTCGACACTGCCGACGCATTCGCCGTCGACGATCAGGTCGGCGCTTTCCAGGCCCTGCGCGGGTGTCGCCGAGGAGCCCTGAGCGGGAACCCATCTCAGTCGCGCGCCGGTCGCGGGCAACTCGTCGGGATCGGGCTCGGGCGCCTCTTCGCCGTGCAGCAGCGCGTCGGCCACCTCGTAGACCCGGTCGTCGTCCCAGCCGGGAGCGTCGCCACGGACATGCAGCACCGCGCGATGGTCACCGCGCAGCGCCGCGCCGTCGATGACGACCACCTTCACCCGGTCGAGTCGCCGCAGCGCCCCCGGGTCGAGGACCAGCTGGCCGGAATTGGCCAGCCCGCGGCCCAGGATCGCCGCGAACGCCTGCCGGCCCATGTGCGCGGCGCGGGGCACCCCGGCCGTGACGGCCGCGGCCGCATCCTCGATGCCACCGCCTGCGACAAGCGCGCTGACCGCGGCGATCAGCGAGCCGTTGGCCGCCGAATCGACGTAGTTTTCCACCGGCCCCGCCATCGAGCCCTTGGCCGTGTCCATCGCCGCGTCGATGGTCCCGCCGACCACGACGTGGGAGGCCTCGCCCGCCGCCGCGGCGGCCCAGCTGTGCCGGGGTAGCTCCGACTTGGCGGAGGAGATGACCGGCACCACCGGAGCCTGCGGCCGGTCGGGGGAGGCCAGCTGCGGCTCACGGTCGCGCCACACGCGCCGGTGCGCCGACGCCTCGGAAATCTGAAGCGTGCGTTGCGTCAGGTCGAGCAGCGGGGTGCCGAAGGACTGAGTCAGTCCGTGGGCGGCCGCCGTCGTCGCGGCCAGTGCAATGTCGGTGCCCACCCGGCCCAGCCGCGCCTCGAGGATCGCGACCATGCGCGGCTGATGATTGATGAGTGCCGCCGCGGCGCGGGTGGTCTGCGGCGCGGCGGGTAGCCGGGTCGCCCATCCGGTGACCGCGGCGCCCAACGCGACGAGGTCCATTGCGGCCGCGGTGAGCGGCACCAGAATCGCCAGGGGGTTACCGGGGTCCGCGAAGGGCGCGGACGGCAATGCCGAGTCCGCCTTGGACCAGGTGATGTCGGAGGCGATCGAGGACACCGTCGCGCGCACCTCGTCCAGAACGGCGTCGTTGTCCGCGTCCTCGGACAGTTCGACCACCAGGCGGCCAAGCGATCCCTCGACGTGAGCCTTGGCCACACCGGGGATTCGCCGCACCGGCTCTTCCACAGCGGGGGTGTACTCGTGCCAGCGGGGGAACGGCAACAACGGATCGAGATCCAGGTGCACTCGGTGCCCGCTGTGCCAGCGCACCGGCGGCATGACGGCGGCGGGGGAGCCGCTGGATGAACTGTCCAGTCCGATGGTGCGGCCGGTCGTCTGGGCGACCGACTGAATGACCGGGCCGGCGAGCTCGGTGACCGGACTGGCCAACATCTGCAACGCTCCCGCCGCCCCTGCCGCCGTGGACACACCGGCCCGCACGACCTGCGCGGCTCCGCCAGCCACACCAGCGACGACGCTGGAAACGCCGGGAATCTTCACTCGTCACCCTTCAACTACGTCTACCGCGCCTAATGATCCTGGCGTGCGGAGGGGCTGTCCACACGTCGGGCGGGAAGGTAAAACCCTGCGACGGCACGGATGACGATGCAGGCTGGCCTCCCTTGGCGAGCAAGGGGTGCGATCACGTCCCTGGACAAGGTTACCGGCTTGGCGACAAACCAAACCCGCTGGACAATCCGGGGCCGGGCACGGCGGTGACCCCCGCTGCCCCTCGGTCGAGCGTCGGTTCGGGCGCTGCCGCGGGCCGACCCGAGCGGCGCCGACGGCCCACGATCGCCGCGCCGGGCACTAAGTGGCGCAGCATGTTTGGCATTTGCGCGCGTGCGTCGCAAATGGCGCGACAAAGCGCATAAAACACGAATACGCGGTAGCCGTCGACCGGCTACTCGCGCAATATTTCAGTGGGGTATTCGGTTAGAGAATTCGGTGGTTCGCCC
Organism: Mycobacterium sp. 94-17; assembly: GCF_035617725.1. Lineage (NCBI taxonomy): Bacteria > Bacillati > Actinomycetota > Actinomycetes > Mycobacteriales > Mycobacteriaceae > Mycobacterium > Mycobacterium sp. 94-17. The sequence goes on along the minus strand of NZ_JAPIYN010000005.1, from coordinate 274,255 downwards.
TGCCGACGTGATATCCGGCGGGAAATGATTTCTCGATGACCTGCAGCTGGTGGTCCACCCTGGACTCGAGCTCGAGCACCACGCAGTCGCTGAGCGCCTTCGACTCGAGAACGATATACCGCTGGCCGCAATCCGTAATCGGATCACCTGATTGCAATGTTTCGACGGGTACCAATTCCGGTGTTCCGTGTGCCTCCACGCATCACACGTTAGGTCAATTCGCTGGGGGAGGGAATAGTCAGCCGCCGACTCCTCCTCACGCCGCTGCGCGGCGCGCATCGTCGTCGGGCTCGGTTGGATTGCGCGACTCCTCCTCACGCCGCTGCGCGGCGCGCATCGTCGTCGGGCTAGGTTCTCTCCTATGAGCTGGTGGACCGTCCACGCCGAACGGACCCTGACCGAACACGTGCCCGCGCCACCCGACGCCGTCCGCGACTTCTACGTGGACCTGGGCAACATCAAGCTCGTGCACCCGCTGATCGTGTCGGTGGAAACGTTGTCCCGCAGCGAAACCCGGGACGGCTACCAGCAGGACTATCGCGTGGTCGACCGTATCCCGTTAGGGCCGTTCACTATACGAACCGGCTATCGGGCCCGGCTGCGGGTACCCGTCGACGGCGACGTGCTGACCGAGGCCGACCAGTCGCCCGGCGTGCGGCTGCGCGGCACCGTGAGTTTCGATCCGGTGGACGGCGGAACCCGGGTCACCGAGCGGATAGCCATCACCGCCCCGCGGCTGCTGGCCGGGGTGACCATCCGGGAGGGAGTCAAGGCGCACGTCGCGATGCTGGCCGGCATCCGGAGTCACTTCGAGGAGGGTTGAGCCGCCGGTCAGCAGCCCGAGAAATCGATCACGCCGCGAATGTTGCGCCCCTCCCGAAGATCCGCCATCGCCTCGTTGATCTGATCGAGCGTGTAGTGGCGGGTGACCAACTCGTCGAGTTTCACCGCGCCTGCCTGATACAGCGACAGCAGCATCGGCACGCTGGTGCGCGGATTCATCCCGCCATAAAGCGCACCCCTGAGCTGCTTGGCCGACAGCGTCAGCTCCTGCAGCACCAGCGGAACCGGGGGCTCGGTGAAAGGGGTGATGCCGGTGAGCACGCAGACCCCGCCCTTGCGCAGCAGCGTCAGCGCCAGCGGGATCAGGTCCACGCGCACCACGCCGGGGCAGATCACCACGCGGTCGGCCATCAGGCCGGCGGTGATCTCCTTAACCAGCGGTATGGCTTCCTGCGCGGAGGCGGCGGTGTGCGTGGCGCCGAAGATCTTGGCCGAATCGCGTTTGGAATCAACGGGATCCACGGCGACGACATATTTGGCACCGACGGCGCGCGCGCCCTGCAGGGCGTTCATCCCGACTCCGCCGGCGCCGATGACGACGACCGTGTCGCCGGGTTCGGTGCCCGCCGAGACGGTCGCCGAGCCCCAACCGGTGCTGACCCCGCAAGACACCAGCGAGGCGGCATGGAAGGGGATCGTGGCGTCGATCTTGATGACGGACCGTTCCGATAGCACCGCATACTCGGCGAACGTGCCGAGTTGGCCGTAGGCCAACAGGTTTTCGTCACCGAGATGCCGGCGACAGGTCCCGTCGGTGGGCATTTCCCGCACGAACAGGCTCGCGCCGATGTCGCAGATGTAGCTCTGGCCGTTCACGCAGAACCGGCAGCTGCCGCACGCGGGAATGAAGGACAGGGCCACGTGATCCCCCGGCCGCACCGTCGTCACGCCCGGCCCGACCTCTTCGACCACGCCCGCCCCCTCGTGACCACCGAGCAGTGGGAACCAATCCGGCGCCGGCTGGCCGCCCGCGGCGACGGACTCGGGCGTCGGGACCACGTCGCCGGTGAACAGATGATCATCGGAGTGGCAGATTCCGGCGACGGCCATCCGCACCATGACCTCCCCCGCGTGGGGCGGATCGAGCTCGATCTCGCGGATCTCCCAGTCCTGGCCGACCCCGCGGATCACAGCGGCGCGACACTCCATTGGCGACCTCCTTGATTTCTGGTGGCATCTGCTGCGGTGCACCGGCGGGGGCTCACCGCGCCAGGCCGGCGCGCAGTTCCCGCTTGAGCACTTTGCCGTAGCTGTTTTTCGGTAGCTCGTCGACGAATTCGTAGCGCTTGGGCCGTTTGAAGCGGGCGATGCGCCGCACCAGATGTGCGTCGAGCGCCGCGGGCTCCACCGAACCCACGACGAACGCGACCACCACCTCACCCCACTCGGCGTCGGGGACGCCCACCACGCATGCCTCGCAGACGCCGGGGTGCTCGAGCAGCACCTCCTCTACCTCGCGGGGGTAGATGTTGCTCCCGCCACTGATGACGACGTCCTTGGACCGGTCCCGCAGCGTGAGAAAACCGCGCGCATCGAAGGAACCCATGTCGCCGGTGTAGAGCCAGCCGTCCTTGAGCGTGGCGCGCGTGGCGTCGGGGTTCTGCCAGTATCCGGACATGACGGCGTCTCCGCGGCAGACGATTTCGCCGATTTCGCCGCAGGGCGCCCGGCGGCCGTCCGGACTCAGCACCGCGACCTCCATCCCCGACCGCGCATAGCCGACCGAACCCAGGATCGCGTCGTCATCCGTTTCGTGGTCGGCGCGCCGCAGCCCGGTGATGGTCATCGGCGATTCGCCCTGACCGTAGATCTGCGCGAAGACCGGGCCGAACGCCGCAATCGCCTTGCGCAGGCTCTCGACGTACATCGGCCCGCCGCCGTAGACGATCGCCTTCAGATTCCGCGGACGGCCGCGGCCCGTGTCGACCAGTCGTTGCACCATGGTCGGGGCCAGGAACGCGCTGACGGCGGGGTGGTGCTCGCAGAGGTCCAGGAACTCGCCCGGATCGAATGCACCCGACTCGGGCACGATTTGGCGGGCGGCCCGCAGCACATACGGCAGGACGTACAGGCCGGAGCCGTGCGACATCGGAGCCGCGTGCACCAGGCTGCAGTTCTCGTCCGGGTCGTCGATGTCGGCGAGGTGCGCGACCGCCATCGCCGTCAGGTTGCGGTGCGACAGCATCGCGCCCTTCGGTCGGCCGGTGGTCCCGCTGGTGTAGAACAGCCACGCCAGCGCGCCAGGGTCGGTGCCCGGCGGCGCCGACGGGTCGGTGCCGAATCGCCGCGAATAGTCTTCGGAATCGACCAACTCCGTTGGAGTTGCGGTGAGCGCTGCGAGCTCGGCGCCGATGGCTGATGAGGCGAACACCCGAGCCGCCCCGGCGTCGTCGAGGATCTGCGCCATCTCGCGGGGATGCAGCTTGTAGTTGATCGGGACGACGGCGCATTCGGCGGCCCAAGTCGCGAACATCAGCTCGAGCATCTCGGGACGGTTGTGGCTCGCGATCGCGATCCGTGCTCCGGCACCGTGCTGGTGCCGGATCGACGCGGCCAGCCGTAAAGCCCGGTCGCGCAACTCGATCCAGGTGTACACGCGGCGAGCCCCGTGATAGACCGCGCCGCGACCGGGATGCCGGTGCGCGGCCAGATCGAGCAGCGCGAACAGGTTCACGGCTGGATCCAGTGCGCCGCCAGCGCGGCCTCCGACAGGTACTTCGTCGAGCTCCATCCGCCGTCGACGACGATTGTCTGGCCGTTGATGAAGCTTCCGCCCGGCGAGCACAGGAAGGCGACGGTGCTGGCGATGTCGTCGATGCGGCCCAACCGCTGATGCGGCGTCATCTCGGTGTTGATCTTGCGGAAACGCTCGTCCCGCAACCGCTTTTCGACCATCGGGGTCACCGTCACCCCCGGCGCGACGGCGTTGCAGCGGATACCGGACGCGCCGTACTGGCAGGCGATGTGGGTGGTCAGCGCGGTCATGCCGCCCTTGGCGGCGGAGTAGGCGCCTCCGCGCAGGCCGCCGACGACCGCGAACGTCGACGTCACATTGATGATCGCCGAACCGGGCGGCATGTGCGGCAGCACCTCGCGCGCGAGGCGAAACGGCGCACGCAGCATCAAACCCAGGAAGTAGTCCAGGGTTTCGTCGTCGGTTTCGTGCAGCGGCTTGGGGCTGCCCACCCCGGCATTGTTGATCAGGAAGTCGACGTGGCCCCACCGGGCGACCGCGAGGTCCACGATCCGGCGCGGCGCGTCATCGTCGGTGAGGTCGACGGCGAGTGTCGCGACGCGGTCCGGATCGCCGACCGCCCTTTCCAGTTCGGCCAGCCGCCCCTCGTCGCGGGCGGTGCCGAGCACCGCGATGCCCGCCTCGGCGAGCTTCGTGGCGCACCCCAGCCCGATGCCGCTGCTTGCTCCCGTGACGATTGCGACCTGCATCTCACCCATCCTTAGTCCTCGCGCGGCGACCCGCCGCGCCCGGCTTCGCCGCGCTCGCGATCTTCGTGTATCAGCGACGCCCGGATCTGATGCTTGAGTATCTTGCCCGCATCGTTCTTCGGCAGGGCGTCCCAGATCTCGACCCGTTCCGGGGCCTTGAATTTGGCGACGCCCTTGCCCACCAGCAGCGCGAGCAGGCTCGCGACATCCGGCCTCTTACCGTCCGCGGCGACGATCACCGCGCATGCGCGCTCTCCGGTGTGCGCGTCGGGCAGTCCGACGACCGCGATTTCGGCGATACCGGGATGGTCGGCGAGCAGGTCCTCGACCTCCTTGGCGGAGATGTTCTCTCCGCTGCGAATGATCACGTCCTTGGCGCGGCCGGTCACGACGAGGTAACGGTCATCGACCCAACGGCCGAGATCGCCGGTGCGGAAAAAGCCTGCGGCATCGAAGGAATCGTCCGCGCCATGGCGGTATCCCAGCAGCATCTGCGGGCCCCGCACACAGATCTCGCCGTCCCCGGTGGGCGCCGCCCGGTGCGCGACTATTTTGATCTCGGCGATGCCGGGCCTCCCGTCGGTGTCCGCCGCGTATTCGGCCTCGTCCGGGCCGGGTGCGCCGACGGTGGCGACGGGCACTTCCGTGCAGCCGTAGACTCGGGTGATGACCGCACGGTCGAAATACTCTGCGGCGCCGCGGATCAGCGAGGGCGACACGGATGCGCCGCCGCAGATGAACACCTTCAGGTCGGGCAGGCGGGTGCCGGCCCGCTCGGCGGCGGACAGCAGCTGCTGCAGAAACGGGGTGGCCCCCGCCATGTGGGTGCACCGGTGCGAGTTCATCAGTGCGACCGCCGCGGCCGCGTCCCAGCGGTCCATCAGCACCGTGGCGGTGCCCAGCAGCAGTGGGCATTCGAACGCGTAGATCGAACCGCCGATGTGGGCGAGCGGCGACGGCACCAGAAACGTGTCGCCCGGGGCGATCGCCCAGTGGTCGCGGATCTGGCAGATCAGCGCGTGTATTGAATTGTGGCTGTGCAGGACGCCTTTCGGCCGGCTCGTGGTGCCGGAGGTGTAGAGGATCATTCGTACGGCATCGGGATCGAGCGCCGGAAGCGCTGCAGCGTGCGGCTGAGCCAACAGCAAGGCCGAATACGCGGTGTGCGGCCCTGCGGCGCCGCGCAGCACCACCACCTCGGGCGCGCGCTCCATCGCGGATGTCACCCGCTCCAGCATCGCCGCGTAGTCGTGGCCGCCATAGCGCCGCGGGACGAAAACCACTGCGGTGCCCGCATCTTCGAGGATGTAGCGCAGGTCGTGGTCGCGCAGCGACGGCGGGATCGGGTTGACCACCATTCCCGCCAGCGTGGCCGCCAGATAGATCACGGCGCTCTCGTGCCAGTTGGGCAACATGAACGATACGACGCTGCCCGCGGGCGCACGCGCCAGCAGCGCGGCGGCCAACGCGCCGGCCTGCGCGTACAGCGCGGCGCAGTCCAGTCGGATATCGTTGTCCACCAGCACCGTTCGGTGCGGCGACTCCGCGGCGGCGGCTCGCAGCGCGTCGGCCAGCGTGGTGTGTACCCACAGCCCGCGCCGGTATGCCTCCGCCGCGTCCTGCGGGGACCGGGCGATCACCGCCACCACATCCGCGGTTGCCTACTCATCCACGCGGCGCATGGTCATTGCGTACCGGAACCTCGAAGACAGGTGGGTGTTGATGGTCACCTGGGCGATCTCGCCGTCGGAGGTCGTATAGGTGCGCCGCATCTGCAGCGCGGCGGTGCCCGGTTCGACCCCGAGGCCGTCGGCCAGCTCCGCGGACAGCAGGACGGCGGCGATCTCCTGATGCAACTGGGCGACACTCACGCCGAAAAGGTCCTCGATCAACGGAAATATCGGGCCGGCGTGACGTTGCAGCAGCCTGCCCACCGCCGCGAAACTTCGGTTGATGTAGTACTCGGTTCGGCACAGCGGGACCGACGCGCCGTCGGCCTGCCGGTAGCCGCGCACCGACAGCCATTGGCTGCCGACGTCCAGGCCGGTCTGGGCGGCGAGGTCGTCGTCGACGGTCACCATCGCGTTGGACTCGATGGTCAGCTGCGCGCCTGCCGCGAACGCCAGCAGATCGTCGATCGACATCGCGTCCTGGGCGTAGGAACTCGACGCCGGCCGGGGCACCACCCGGGTGCCCGCCCTCGGCCGGGAAGCCACCAGGTTGTCCTCGCGGAGCCGGCGCAGCGCCTCGCGGATGGTGTAGCGGCTCACCGCGAAGCGTTCGCACAGTTGATGTTCGGTAGGTAACTGCGAACCTACGGGGTACACGCCGTCGACGATCTCCTTGCGCAGCGTCCGCGCAATCTGGAGGTAGCGGTGGTCGGCCGCGATCGCCCGCGGCGTCATGGCCCGTCCGGTGCCGGGCGCAACGCCAGCACGCTGCCGTCGCCATCGGCCGAGAGGTAGAGCGTTCCATCGGGCGCCGCGGCGATGCCGGCGAAGGGGCCCTGCGGTCCGGAGAACGGCGGCATCCCGCGCAGCGGTTTGGGTGCCACACCAGGCGGGGGGCCGACCGGCAGGCCGGCGGCGATCGTGCGCCGCGCGCCGGTGCTCAGATCGAAGGCGACCAACTCCTTGGTGCCGGCGTCGACAACGTAGAGCACCCCGGCGTCAACCAGAATGCCTTGCGGGCGTTGCAGATCGGCGGTCACGATGGCGGACCCCGATCCCGTCAATCTCAGCACCCGCCCGGCCGCGGCTTCGGCCACCAGGCACGCCCCGTCGCCGTCGACGGCGACCCCGACCGGCTCACGCAACTCGCTCGCCAGTACCTCGACGCCACCGGGCCCCCACGACAGCACCCGCCCGGTGCCAAGCTCTGCGAACACGACACCGCGGGGACTCAGGGTGACCCCGTAGAGCTGGTCGAAACCGTCTGCCAGCACTTCGGTTTCGCTGGTCGCGGGGCGGTAGCGGCTGAGCTGACCGCCGGAGGTGGTGACGACGAACTCGCCGGGCCCGCTGACCGCGAGGCCGCGCAGGAACCCGGGATAGCCGGGGCTGAACAGCATGCCCGCGGTGCGCAGGGACCCATCGTGCTGGGCGACGTAGAAGTAGGTGCCGTCGGCGATGTAGAGCAGACCGTCGTGTCCCACCGCGAGATCCAACGGCCAGTTGAGTCCGCCGGTCAGCACGGATCGCGTTGTGCCGTCGGGCGATATCTCGGTGATCTCGCCGGTGAAGTTGGACACGAACAGCCGGTCACCGACGAAGGTGCAGTTGTCCAGGCCGGGGCTGAGTTGGGCGAGCAGACGCTGTTCACCGCTGCGGGGGTTGATGCCCAGCACCTGCCCGCTCGCCACCTGCGTCGAGACGATGTGGCCCTGCCGGTCGAACTTGACCGAGTCCGGTACGCCGAGACCGGTTGCGACACACTGCGGGTCGCCGCCGTCGGGATCGATCCGCCAGATTTCGTTGGCGCCCATCACCGGGAAGTACAGCAGGCCGTCCGGCCCGACCTCCATCGCGTTCGGCGATGGCACGTTCTCCAGCAGCACCCGCGGCGCTCCGCCCGTGAGGTCGAATTCCAGCAGCCGCCCACCCTCGCGGCATTCACCGATGAACAGCCGGCCCCGGTGGAAGGTGATGCCATTGGCCGACGGCACGTCATCGCGGAGCACGCGCGTTCGGCCGGCGGGGTCGCGCACACTGACCCGGCCGTCCATCACCTCGGTCGCGTACAGGTTGCCGCCGTCGTCGAACGCGACGTCGTCGGGTGCGACGATGTCACCGCCCTTGGGGCTTGCGGTCACCAATTCCCCGGTGCGGTGATCCAGCGCGCTGATCTGGCTGCCGGTCACCTGGGCGATGTAGATGCGACCGTCCGGGCCGGTGCGCAGGCCGTTGGCGCCGAACAGCCGACTGGGCGTGGTGACCCGTTCGAGCTCCCAGCCCGGCGCGACATCGATGGGGTGGGCCACCGGATAGCGCGATGGCTGGGCCGAGATGGCCCTCGAGGTGGACATGCTGCGCCGGGGTTCCTTCTGTCGGCCGTTTGGGCTGGACGCTATCAACTCCGCTTAGTCCAGACAATAGGGGGGAAGTAGCCCGAACCCGACCTTGACAGAAAAGTCCACCGATCGGAATAGTGTTCTCCTAGCGACAGAATGCCATATTTTGTCCGGACAAAACCGTACTTGTCCTGGCGCGGACGCATGGCCGGCGGCGAGGGAAAGCAGGTCATGGCCGATCACGAGGATCGCCCGAATCTCCTGGGCCTCGACGGCCGCGTCGTGGTTGTTTCCGGCGCCGGCGGGGGCGGCATCGGCACGACCGTCACGGCGATGACCGCCCGGGCCGGGGCCACGGTTATCGCCGTGAGCCGGTCGAAGGAAAACCTCGACGAGCACGTCGCCCCGCTGGCCCGCCAGGGGCTTGCCGTGGTGCCCGTCGCCGCCGATGCGTCGACCGACGAGGGCATCGCCGCGGTGATCGACCGGGCCCGCCGCACCGGCGGCGACTTGTACGGGTTGGTCAACGTCGCCGGCGGCGCGGAGCCGTCGACGTGGATGCCGTCCACTCGGGTGACGCGCGACGACTGGCGCACCATCTTCGCCGCCAACCTCGAGACGGCGTTCTTCATGAGCCAGGCCGTCGCAAGTGAACTCGTCGCGCGGCAACGGCGCGGGTCGATCGTGTCGATTTCCTCGATCAGCGGCATGAACACCGCGCCGTTCCACATCGCCTACGGCACCGCCAAGGCGGCCATCATCGCGATGACCCGCACCATGGCCCTCGAGTTGGCGGAGGCGGGCATCCGGGTCAACGCCGTGGCGCCCGGCGTCACCGAGACGGCGGCCTCGCGCACCTACGTCGGCGAGGACCCCCAGCGCGACCGGCAGGCGATCGCGATGGGCCGGCGCGGCCGGCCCGAGGAACAGGCCGGCGCCATCCTCTTTCTGCTCTCTGAGATGTCGAGCTACGTCACCGGCCAGACCCTGCTCGTCGACGGCGGCCTGGATCTCAAGTGGAGCCACCTCGGCGCCGATAACACCTCACTTTTCCTCAAAGACGAATCCTTCCGTGCGGCAATCAGGAGGATGTGATGACCGACTCAGGGGCAGACGAACTTTCGGCGCCTGTGACGATCGGCGTCGAGGCGTACATCAGCGAGACCTACGCCCGCGCCGAGCGCGACAGGCTGTGGCGCAAGGTCTGGCAGCAGGTGGGCCGCGTCGAAGAGCTGCCCGAGGCGGGCAGCTACCTGACCTACGACATCCTGGACGACTCGATCATCGTGGTGCGCACCGGCACAGGCGAGTTTCACGCCCACCACAACGTCTGCATGCACCGCGGCCGCCGGCTGATCGACACCCCCGAGGGCGCCAAGAACGCGTGTGCGCGAACCCGAAAGTCCTTCGTCTGTGGGTTTCACGGCTGGACCTACGGTCTGGACGGCGCGTGCATGCGCATCCGCGAACAACAGGACTGGCAGGACGCGCTCACACCCGACAACACCCGCCTGCGGCCCGTCAAGGTTGACACCTGGGGCGGCTGGTTGTGGATCAACATGGATCCCGACTGCGAGCCGCTGGCTGACTTCCTGTTTCCCGCCGCGAAGATCCTCGATCCGTTCGGGTGTGAGAACATGCGCTTCAAATGGCGTAAGTGGGTCGAGTTCGACTGCAACTGGAAGGTCGCGCTGGAGGCCTTCAACGAGACCTACCACGTCTTCACCACGCATCCCGAGTTCAACAGGTTCGGCGAGTTCAAGGGATGGGCGAAAGCCCAAGGCAGGCATAGCAATATCGGCTACGACGCTCCTGAGGACCTGAAGGCCACCAAGTCCAAGATCCGCCTCGGCACCGGCGCGGACCCCCGTGTGTCGACCGCGGAGATGCAGGTGTACACGATGGAGGAGACCAACGCCACCACTACCCAGACGCTGGTGAACGCCGCGAAGCGATTGGTCGACGAGTTGCCCGAGGGCACACCGGCCGACAAGGTCCTCGAGCACTGGCTGGCGTCGGCGCGCCGCGACGACGAGGCCCGCGGGGTGGTCTGGCCGACGATCTCCGCCGACATTCTCGGGCAGGCCGGTACCGCGTGGCAGATCTTTCCGAACTTCCAGATCGGCCAGGGCTTGACCAGCGCGTTGTGCTACGGCGCGCGGCCGCACCCCAGCTACAACCCGGACAAGTGCATCTTCGAGGTCTCCGTCTTCGAGCTGTATCCGAAAGGCGCTGAGCCGCGGACGGAATGGGAGTACACGCCCGTCGGCGACCCCCGGTGGCGGTCGGTGCTGCCACAGGACTTCTCCAACATGGCCGCCGTGCAGCACGGCATGAAGTCCCTGGGCTTCCCGGGCACCAAGCCCAACCCGTATCGCGAGCGCAGCACCGTCAATCTGCACTACCAGTTGTCGCGGTACATGGGAACCGGCGAACCTCGGGAGCTTTGAGTGATTCCGCGAAGGAGACACGGATGACCACCGCTGACACGCCCTGCGGGCCCACCGAGGTCCCGCAGGACGTAGACATCGACGCGATGCGGGCCAAGTACGCCCGGGAGCGCGAGAAGCGCCTGCGCACGGACGGCGGCGCGCAGTACCTCGAACTCGACGGTGACCTGGCCGACCTCTACGAGGTAGACCCGTACACCCCGGTGGCAGACCGCCCCCCGATCGAGGCGGACATCGAGGTAGCGGTGCTCGGCGGCGGGTTCGCCGGGCTGTTGTCGGGTGCTCATCTGAAAATGTCTGGCGTACAGGACGTTCGGGTCATCGACATGGCCGGGGACTTCGGCGGCGTGTGGTACTGGAACCGCTTCCCAGGCATCCAGTGCGACAACGACGCCTACTGCTACATCCCGATGCTGGAGGAACTCGAGTTCCTGCCGAGCAAGAAGTTCGCCGATGGCGCCGAGATCTTCGCGCATTGCCAGGCCATGGGCAAACACTTCGACCTCTACGACGGCGCGATCTTTTCCACCCAGGTCGAGACGATGCGCTGGGACGAGGAGACCAAGCGCTGGCGGCTGAGGACGAACCGCGGCGACGACATCCGCGCGCGGTTCGTGGTGATGGCGCAGGGCTCGTACAACAAGCCGAAACTGCCCGGCATCCCTGGCATCAAGGAGTACCTGGCCGCCGGCGGCCACGCGTTCCATTCGGCGCGCTGGGACTACGACTACACCGGGGGCGACGCCAACGGTGGCCTGCACAAGCTCGCCGACAAGCGCGTCGCACTCGTTGGCACGGGTGCCACCGGCGTTCAGCTGGTGCCGCATCTCGGCCGGGATGCCCAGCAGCTCTTCGTTTTCCAGCGCACCCCGTCGTCGGTGGACATGCGCGCCAACACCCCCACCGATCCGGCCTGGGTGGCGACCCTGCGGTCCGGTTGGCAGGAGGAGCGTAAGCGCAATTTCCACAACTGGTCACCGTTTGTCGGGGTGGTCTTCGGTGAACCGGATCTGGTGTGCGACTTCTGGACCGAATTGGGCCGCAACATGACCGCCCGGATTGCCGCCAGCCCGGATCCCGCCTCGCTGGGGATCGAGGAGATCATGGGGATCCGGGAGGAAGAGGACTACAAGATCATGGAGCGGTTGCGGGGCCGCGTGGCCGCCCTGGTCGACGATCCCGACACCGCCGAGGCGCTCAAGCCGTATTACCGCTTCATGTGCAAGCGGCCATGTTCGAGCGAGACGTACCTGCCGGCGTTCAACCTGCCCAACGTGACGTTGGTGGACGTGTCGGAATCCAAGGGCGTGGAGCGCCTGACGGAGAGGGGCGTTGTCGCCAACGGCGTTGAGTACGAGGTCGATTGCGTCGTATTCGCCAGTGGATTCGAGATCTCCACGGAGATCAGTCGCCGCTTCGCGGTCGACGTCATCGAGGGCCGCGACGGCCTGTCGCTGTTCGACTACTGGCATGACAAGTACCAGACGCTGCACGGCATGACCGCCCGCGGGTTCCCCAACCAGTTCTTCACCGGTTTCATCCAGGGCGGCGTCTCGGCCAACACCACCGCGATGTTCGAGCAACAGGCCGAGCACATCGCCTACATCATCGCCGAGGCGCAGAAACGCGGCGCGACCACCGTCGAACCCAGTCAGGAGGGCCAAGACGCCTGGGTGAGAACAGTCGCCAAACTCGCGATCGACAACTCTGCGTTTGAGATGTCCTGCACGCCTGGGTATTACAACAATGAGGGCCAGGGTGGCGCCAAGGACAATGGCGCGTTCCTCGGTGATTTCTACTCGCCGGGCTTCTATGCCTTCGGCGACCTCATCGCCGAGTGGCGCGCCAGCGGCGACCTACAAGGCCTCGAGCTTTCGTGAGCGAGTTGCGCTTCGACGACCGCGTCGCCGTCGTGACCGGCGCCGGACGCGGACTGGGCCGCGCCTACGCCGAGCTACTTGCCGCGCGCGGCGCGAAGGTCGTGGTCAACGACCCCGGGGGCAGTCTCACCGGCGAAGGGGGCGACGTCGGTCCGGCCGAGCAGTTAGTCGATGAGATCACCGCGGCCGGAGGAGAGGCCGTCGCCTCTACCGCGTCGGTCGCGACTCCCGATGGCGGCGAGGCGATGATCCAGGCCGCGCTCGAACGCTACGGTCGCCTCGACATCCTGATTCACAACGCGGGCAACGTCCGTCGCGGCTCGCTGAAGGAGATGAGCTACGCGGATTTCGACGCCGTCCTCGACGTGCACCTGCGTGGTGCGTTCCACGTTGTGCGGCCGGCGTTTCCGGTGATGTGCCGGGCCGGCTACGGACGCATCGTGCTGACCTCCTCGATCGGCGGGATATACGGCAACCACGAGGTGGCCAACTACGCGGCGGCCAAGGCCGGCGTGATCGGGCTGTCCAACGTGGTGGCGCTAGAGGGCGCCGACGCCGGCGTGACCTGCAACGTGATCGTTCCCGCCGCGGTGACCCGGATGGCCGAGGGTATCGATACCTCGGCCTACCCACCGATGGGCTCGGATCTCGTTGCGCCCGTGGTCGGTTGGCTGGCCCACGAGTCCTGCTCGGTGACCGGCGAGATGTTCATCGCGCTGGCGGGTCGGGTGGCACGCGCGGTGATCGCCGAGTCGCCCGGCGTGTACCGGCCGTCCTGGACGGTCGAGGATGTCGGCGAACACCTAGAGGCGATTCGAAAGGTGGAGGCCCCTTTGGTTTTTCCGGTGGTGCCCGATGGCCATACCGAGCACATCCGCTACAGCTTCGAGTTGGCGCGCCATGCCTAGTGGACCGCTCGCCGGTGTGCGGGTCATCGACCTGACCGCCATGGTGATGGGGCCGTACTGCACCCAGATCATGGCGGATATGGGCGCCGACGTGATCAAAGTCGAACCGCCGCAAGGAGATAACACCCGCTACATCTCGGTCGGTCCGGCGCCCGGCATGAGCGGGGTGTTCGTCAACGTCAACCGCGGCAAGCGCGGCATCGTGCTGGACCTGCAAACCGACTCCGGCAGGCAAGCGCTGCGCGCGCTTGTCGAGACCGCGGATGTCTTCATCCACTCGATGCGGGCCAAGGCGATCGCCAAGCTCGGCTTCGCGTACCAGGACGTCGCGGCGATCAACCCCGGAATCGTGTACACCAATTGCTATGGGTACGGCCGGCGCGGACCCGACCGCGACCGGCCCGCCTACGACGACACGATTCAGGCCGAGTGCGGTCTGCCGGCGGTACAAAAACAATTGACCGGCGAGGCCGACTACGTCGGTACCATCATGGCCGACAAGGTCGCCGGGCTGACGTCGCTGTACGCGACGACCATGGCGCTGTTCCACCGCGAGCGGACCGGCGAGGGACAGGAAGTCGAAGTCGCCATGTTCGAGACCATGGCCACGTTCATGCTCGTCGAGCACGCCAACGGCGCCATGTTCGACCCTCCCCTGGGGCCGGCAGTGTATCCGCGCACGGTGGCGCCCAATCGTCGCCCGTATCGCACCAGCGACGGCCACATCGCGGCATTGATCTACAACGACAAGCACTGGAATGCCTTCATCAACGCGGTGCAGCCGCCGTGGGCGAGCGAGCTGTATTCGACACTGGAACAACGCGCCAACCAGATCGACACGGTGTACGGGTTGGTCGCCGAGACGATGAAACAGCGCACGACGCACGAGTGGCTGACGCTGTTCGGCGAACTCGAGATACCCGCCTCGCCACTCAACACTCCCGGCGACCTGTTCGACGATCCGCATCTCAACGCCGTCGGGATGTTCGAGACCGTCGACACCCCGAACGGACCGGTGCGCTTCCCGGGCGTACCCACCTGGTTCTCCCGCACACCGGGCCGGGTTGCGGGCCCCGCGCCGGAACTGGGCGCCGACACCGACAAAGTACTCGCCGAAATCGGCATGAGCAGACGTGAACCAAAGGAGCTTTAGCGATGCCCGTCCCCGTCTACAAACGCATTCTCGACCTGTTCGAGGCCGAGGGCGTGAACACGTTGTTCGGCATCCCAGACCCGAACTTCGTGCACATGTTCGCCGAGGCCGACGCCCGCGGGTGGTCGGTGGTCGCGCCGCATCACGAGCTGAGCGCGGGCTTCATGGCCGAGGCGGCGTCGCGCATGACGGGCAGGCCCGGGCTGTGCATCGGCACCCTCGGCCCGGGCATGGCCAACATCGCCGGCGCCATCCAATGCGCGCTGGTGGAGAACTCGCCGGTGATCTTCCTCGGCGGGCAGCGGGCCCGCATCACCGAGCGCCGGGTCCGGCGCGGCCGCATCCAATTCGTCCAGCAGGAGCCACTTTTCGCGGCTTCGGTCAAGTACAGCAGCTCCATCGAGTACGCCGACCAGACCGATGAGATCATCCACGAGGCGATCCGCAAGGCGATGTCAGGCACCCCGGGCCCGTCCTACATCGAGTTCCCGTCGCACATCATCCTCGACGAGCTCGACGTCGATGCCGCACCGGCCCCGTCGAGCTACCGGCTGGTGAACCAGGGCGCCGGCAGCCGCGAGGTGGCCGAAGCCGTGAAGTTGATCCGCGAGGCCAGGAGCCCGGTGCTCCTGGTCGGTCACGCGGTGCACACCTCGCGGACTCAGCAGGAGGTCAAGGAACTCGCCCAGTTGATGGCCTGCCCGGTCATCCAGACCTCCGGCGGCACGTCGTTCATCCCGGGCCTGCAGGACCGTACGTTTCCGTATCTGTTCTCACCGGCCGCCAACGAGGCCGTCGAGGAGTCCGACCTATGTGTCGCGCTCGGCACCGAACTCGGTGAGCCCATGCACTACGGCAGAACTCAGCACTGGGCGGCCAACAATGCGAACCGCAAATGGGTGTTGGTCGAGCAGGATCCGACCGCCATCGGCGTAAACCGGCCCGTCGACGTGGCGCTGGTGGGCGATCTGCGCGGCGTGGTGCCGCAGCTGGTCGAGGCGCTGCGCGACGCGCCCCGCACCGCGTCGGCCGGCCTCGAGAAACTGATCAAGGCCGACGCCGCCGAGTTGGTGCGGGTGGCCGAGGAAGCCCCGACGGGTCGCACCCCGGTGCACCCGGCGCGTTATGTCGTCGAGGCGACCAAGGCGTTCGACGAACTGGAGGACGGCATCATGGTCCGCGACGGCGGCGCGACCGTGATCTTCCAGTGGACCTACTCGCAGACCAAGCCGCGCGACGTGATCTGGAACCAGAACTTCGGTCATCTGGGCACCGGCTTGCCGTACGCCGTCGGCGCCTCGGTCGCCGAGGGCGGTAAGCGCCCAGTCATGCTGTTGACCAGTGACTCGGCGTTCCTCTTCCATATCGCCGAGCTGGAAACCGCTGCGCGGCAGAATCTTCCGCTGGTATGCGTGGTGGGCGTCGATCACCAGTGGGGCCTGGAGGTGGGCGTCTACAAGCGCACCTTCGCCCAGCCGTCGCCGCAGCCCGGCGTCCACTGGAGCAAGGACGTCCGGATGGACAAGGTCGCCGAGGGCTTCGGCTGCCACGGTGAATACGTCGAGAAGGAAGAGGAGATCGGCCCGGCGATCAAGCGCGCCTACGCGAGTGGCAAAGTCGGCGTTGTGCACGTGTGCATCGACCCGAAGGCCAACTCCGAGGAGATGCCGAAGTACGACCGATTCCGGACCTGGTACGCCGAAGGCACCCAGTAACGAGAAGGATGATCCGATGCGCGAATACCTGAAGTTCTACATCGACGGCAACTGGGTTGACCCATTGCGGCCCAACACTTTCGACGTCGAGAACCCGGCAACCGAGCAGGTGTCCGGGAAGATCTCGCTGGGGTCCGCGGCCGATGTCGATGCGGCGGTTGGCGCCGCCCGGCGAGCCTTCGCCGATTGGTCGCAGAGCACCCGCGAACAGCGCCTGGACTTGTTGCAGGCCATCCTGGCCGAATACGGCAAGCGTGCGGGCGATCTCGCTGAAGCGGTCACCGAGGAAATGGGTGCGCCGCCGTCGCTGGCCGCCGGCCCGCAGGTGCAACTCGGGGTCGGTCACCTGGTGACGGCGATCGACGTGCTGAAGAACTTTCCGTTCTCCGAACAGCACGGGTCGACGCTGATCGCCAGGGAGCCGATCGGCGTGTGCGCGCTTATCACGCCGTGGAACTGGCCGCTGAACCAGATCGCGGTCAAGGTGTATCCGGCGCTGGCGACCGGATGCACAATGGTCCTCAAACCCTCTGAGGTGGCGCCGTTCTCGGCCTACATCTTCACCGAGATCCTGGCGGCCGCGGGCGTGCCGGCCGGCGTCTACAACCTGGTCAACGGCGATGGCCCCGGCGTCGGCGTCGCGCTGGCCCGCCATGCGGGAGTTGACATGGTGTCGTTCACCGGATCCACCCGGGCGGGCGTCGAGGTGGCCACGAACGCCGCGCCGACCGTGAAGCGGGTGACCCAGGAACTCGGCGGCAAGAGCCCCAACATCATCCTCGACGACGACGGCTTCGCCGAGAGCGTGCGCGCCGGCGTCGTCAACATGATGCCGAACTCCGGGCAGAGCTGTAACGCGCCGTCGCGCATGCTGGTCCCGAATTCGCGGATGGCCGAGGCGATCCCCATCGCGCGGGAGACCGCCGAGCAGGTCAAGGTGGGCGACCCCGGCGAAAAAGCCGCGATCGGGCCGGTGGCGTCGAAGGCGCAGTTCGAGAAGGTTCAGGGCCTGATCCAGAAGGGCATCGATGAGGGCGCGACCGTGGTCGCCGGGGGTCCGGGCCGCCCGGCGGGCCTGGACAAGGGGTACTACGTCCGGCCCACCGTCTTCGCCGACGTCACCAACGACATGACGATCGCGCGCGAGGAGATCTTCGGGCCGGTGCTGTGCATCCTCGGCTACGACGACCTCGAGCACGCCGTCCAGATCGCCAACGACACCGATTACGGCCTGGCCGGTTACGTTTCGGGGGCCGACAACGACACGGCGCGAGAGGTGGCCCGCAAGATTCGTGCCGGGTGGGTGACGATCAACCACGCCTTCGACATGAACTCGGCGTTCGGCGGCTACAAGCACAGCGGCAACGGCCGGGAGTGGAGCGAATTCGGCTTCCACGAGTACCTCGAGGTCAAGAGCACGCTGGGCTACGCGTCTGACAAGGCCTGACGCGTCAGGCGTGAAATCCGAACGCAGCGGGGCGAAAAACCGTCGCGTGTCCTGCGCCTGTTCCCGAGCGCCCGCCTCTAGGCTGTCTTGCTGAACTCAACAGGAGGGGCAGCGACGTATCGGCATCAACCATGGCGCCGGGCGAGATGATAGTTACGGCGCGCTGACAGCAACCACGGAGCCGGGCGGGTCTCATCCCGCGCCGGCTCGTCGTACTCGGCCCCGGTGGGTCGCCCCGGTGCGCCGTGTCGGCCGGCTGGCCATCTGGGACCGGCCGGAGCGGGCCAACGGAATACCGGCGCTCGACGGGCTGCGCGCGATCGCGGTGTCGCTGGTGCTCATCGGGCACGGCGGCATCCCCGGCGTCAGCGGCGGATTCATCGGCGTCGACGTGTTTTTCGTGCTCAGCGGGTTCCTGATCACCTCGCTGCTGCTGGACGAGCTGGGGCGCACCGGCCGTATCGACTTGACCGGCTTCTGGATCCGGCGCGCGCGCCGGCTGCTGCCCGCGCTGGTGTTGATGGTGCTCACCGTGGCCGCGGCGCGCCGGCTGCTGCCCGACCGCTCGCTGACCGGCCTGCGCGACGACGCCATCGCGGCCTTCGCGTGGATGGCGAACTGGCGCTTCGTGGCCCAGAAGACCGACTACTTCACCCAGGGAGCGCCGCCCTCGCCGCTACAGCACACCTGGTCGCTCGGGGTGGAGGAGCAGTACTACTTCGTCTGGCCGGTGCTGCTCGTCGCGGTCACCCTGGTGCTCGCCGCCCGCGCGCGGCGCCGCTCGACCCGGGCCACCGTCGGAGGGGTCCGGTTCGCCACGTTTTTGATCGCCACGGTGGGCGCGCTGGCCTCGGCCGCGCTCGCCGTCGTCATGGCGTCGGACGGCGCCCGGGACCGGATCTACTTCGGCACCGACACCCGCGCGCAGGCGCTGCTGGTCGGCGCCGCGGCGGCCGCCCTGCTGGTTCGGGACTGGCCGTCGATGAACCGCGGCTGGTGCATGATCCGGACCCGATGGGGACGCCGGATCGCCCGGATACTGCCGCTGCTGGGTATGGCGGGCCTGGCGGCGGCGACGCACTACGCCACCGGTGCCGGCGTCGAATTCCGTCACGGCCTGCTGATCGGGGTCGCGATCGCGGCCGTGGCGGTGATCGCACCGGTCGCGCTGGAGCAGCGCGGAATCGTCGCGCGCGCGCTCGCGTTTCGCCCGCTGGTGTGGCTCGGAACCATCTCCTACGGCGTCTACCTGTGGCACTGGCCGATCTTCTTGGCGCTCAACGGCGAACGCACCGGATGGTCCGGACTGCCGCTGTTCGCCGCGCGGTGCGGCGCCACGCTGGTGCTGGCAGCGACGTCGTACTGGCTTCTCGAACAACCGATTCGGCGCTGGCGACCGGCGCGGGTGCCGCTACTGCCGCTGGCGGCCGCGACCGTGGCCAGCGCCGCGGCGGTGACGCTGCTGGTGGTTCCCGTGGGCACCGGGCCCGGGCTGCGTGAGGTCGGTTTGCCGCCCGGTGTCTCGGCGGTCGCGGCGGTCTCGCCGTCACCCCCGGGAATAAGCAGGCCCCGAGATCCCAACCGGCCGTTCACCGTCTCGGTGTTCGGTGATTCGATCGGCTGGACCTGGATGCACTATTTGCCCCCGACGCCCGGGTTCACGTTCCTCGACCACACCGTGATCGGCTGCAGCCTGGTGCGTGGCACGCCGTACCGGTATGTCGGGCAGACCCTGGAGCAGCGATCCGAGTGCGACGGCTGGCCAATCCGATGGGCGAGGCAGGTTAGCCAGGATCAGCCGGACGTCGCGCTGCTGGTCATCGGCCGCTGGGAAACGGTGGATCGGGTCAACGAGGGGCAGTGGACCCATATCGGCGACCCCACCTTCGACGCCTACCTCAACGGCGAGCTAGAACGGGCGCTAACCATCGCGGGTTCCACCGGTGTCCACGTGGTGGTCGCCACGGTGCCGTACAGCCGGGGCGGTGAAAAGCCGGACGGCCGGCTGTATCCGGAGGACCAGCCGGACCGGGTCAACCTGTGGAACGCCATGTTGCGCAAGACCGTCAGCCACCACCCGAACGTCGCCATACTCGACCTGAACAAGAAGCTGTGCCCCGACGGTGTGTACACCGCGAAGGTCGACGGCATCAAGGTGCGCAGCGACGGCGTCCACCTCACCCCCGAGGGGGTCAAGTGGCTCACGCCGTGGCTCGAGGAATCGCTGCGGTAGGCCCTAACCGCTTGTGCGACAGCTGATTTCCATGCTGTCACTGTCGCGAACCTGGAAGTTGAAGCTGACGTAGCCATTGTCGGGATCGCGCACCTTGTCCAGGTAGGGCGCCATATCGGCCGAGCTGGCGTTGTCGGCGACGACCAGCACACCGGGTGACAGCCGGGGCTCCAGCAGTTCGAGCACGGGCAGGTACAGGTCTTTCCAGCCGTCGAGCAAGACGAAGTCGACCGGCCCCGCCAAGTCCGCGAGCGTGGACAGCGCATCGCCCTCGAGGATGGTGATGACGTCGTCCAGGCCGGTCTCGGCGAAAGTCTGCTTGGCCGCGGCGATCTTGGTGTCGCTCAGCTCGGTGGTCACCACCCGGCCGGTGCCATTGTCGCGGACGGCGGCGGCCAGATGCAGGGCGGAGATGCCGAAAGACATGCCGAATTCGACGACGGTGGCCGGGCGGGTGGCCCGCACCAGCGAATACAGCAGCCGGCCGGCTTCCGGCGTCACCGGGATGTAGAACTCGCTCATCGCCTCGGTGCGTTCCTGTGTGGTCATCGGCCGATCGAAGGTGTCACGCCGCTCGCGCAGCAGCGACATCTGGTTTTTCGACACGGCGTACATCCGGTCGAGCGTCGAAGCGACCCGGGCATCCTGCAACGTTGTGGTCATGGATTCGAGCGTAGGCGCTCCGCCTGGCGGACCCCGGGAGACGTGTGCCCGGGCGTCAGGGATCCGCCTAGCCAGTTTGACGGCCTAGCGACCGCGGTGCAGTATGGATCACGCAAGCACCTCGGTAGGTGAGGCGTCTGCACGGATACAGGCCACTGACCCCGAACGTCGAGAGACGCCCCGGGTCAGGACAGCTCTTCCCGGACCCAAGGGTTGAGCCCAAGTGGCTTCCGAGCCCGGATACGCCGTGCAGTGCCGAAGCTCCAACGAGAGGGGTGCGACCGGCGAGTGTGTCGCCGGTCACTTCTGCCTCTCTCGTTTCAGGTGAATGTGGATGACACCCGCGTGTGTCTTGGCCGTGAGGAGGTGAGGGCGAGATGAGTCCCGGCGATAGTCCCTGTCACAAATCCGTCTTGTCCCGATCCGGCTCCGGCATGCCTTTCTCCGCCTGACGTCGCTGTGCTGCTGCGCGGCTGACACGCCGTGCCGACGCCGATCGGGTGTTCGTCAGGAGAAGATCATGACCTTTGTTCTCACACACCACTTTTCGGCCCGTTCCAGGCTGCGCGCACGGTCGATGCTGCGTGCTGGCCGGTTGTTGACCAACAGGTTCCACCTGCGGGCCCGGCTGACCCCTGAGGAGCGGGCCAACCTGTATGTCTCGCGGATGCCGATCGCGATGGTCACCGCGTCGCTGGGTGGCCACGTCCCGGGTTCGGGCAGCAACCACCGTTAGCCCGTCGCGCATTGAGCGCCGCAGCAACGTCGCCGCACCGGCGACGCGAGAACCGCTCGAGATAGCGAGGATTCGATGACTTCGACCCACACCGGCGGTGGTGGCCGGACCCCGGTGTTCGGGGGGACGGCCGCCACGCCGGAAGGCGCACGCGCCGAGGCGCAGAGCCCGACCGTGCCGGACTCCGCGCACGTCGGTGACATCGTCGGCGCGTTCGGCCGCATCCCGCGCGACGTCGACGGCGCCGATGCGGCGTTCCGTGGACGCTGGCGGCGCCTGCGGACGCTGGCGGTCATCACCGGACCCGGACTGATCGTCATGGTGGGCGACAACGACGCCGGTGGCGTCGCGACCTACGCGCAGGCCGGCCAGAACTACGGCATGGGCCTGCTGTGGACGTTGGCGCTGCTGATTCCGGTGCTGTACGTGAACCAGGAGATGGTGCTGCGACTGGGGGCCGTGGCCCGGGTCGGGCACGCGCGCTTGATATTCGAACGGTTCGGCAAGTTCTGGGGTGCGTTCAGCGTCGGTGACCTGCTGGTCCTGAACGCCTTAACGATCGTCACCGAATTCATCGGCGTCTCACTGGCTCTCGGGTTCCTGGGTTGCCCGCGGATCGTCGCCGTCCCGGCCGCCGCCGTGCTGCTGTTCGCTGTGGTGGCCGGCGGGTCGTTCCGCCGCTGGGAGGGGTTGATGTTCCTGCTGATCGCGGTGAACGTGCTGATCATCCCGATGGTGTTGCTGGCGCATCCCGCCCCGAAAGCGACTGTGGCCGGGCTGATTCCGCAGTTCCCGGGAGGTTTGAACTCGACGGTGCTGCTGCTGGTGGTCGCGATCGTGGGCACTACGGTAGCGCCGTGGCAGCTGTTCTTCCAGCAGTCCAACGTGGTGGACAAGCGCATCACGGCCCGCTGGATCTCTTATGGGCGAGCGGATTTGGCCATCGGAATCATCGTGGTCATGGTCGGCGCGACGGCGCTGATGGCCGTGGCGGCGTTCGGATTGACCGGTACCGCCGATGCGGGTCACTTCACGGACGCGGCCGCGGCCGCCTCAGGACTGTCGAGGCATGCGGGTGCTTCGGTGGGGGTGCTGTTCGCGATCATCCTGCTGGACGCGTCACTGATCGGCGCCAACGCCGTCGGACTGGCGACCACCTATGCGGTCGGTGACGCCATGGGCAAGCGGCACTCGTTGCATTGGAAGATCAGCGAAGCCCCGCTGTTCTACGGCGGCTACGCGATCCTGCTCGCGGTGTCGGCCGCGATCTCTTTCAGCCCCGACCACATCCTGGGCCTGGTGACCCAGGGTGTCCAGGCGCTCGCCGGTGTGCTGCTCCCCTCGGCCACCGTCTTCCTGGTATTGCTGTGCAACGATCGGGCGGTCTTGGGCCCGTGGGTGAACACGGTGCGGCAGAACATCATTGCGTGGACGATCGTGTGGTGTCTGGTGCTGCTGTCGCTGGCGCTGACGGCAACGACCTTCTTCCCGGGCATGTCCACGGCCACCATCGAGGCCGGGCTCGCGGCGGGCGCGGTGCTCGGCATCGTCGGCGGGGCGGTGATGATCGTCGTCGGCCGGCGACACCGGAACCTGATCGAGGCCGAAGCGATCGTGCGCACGCTCGGCGGCGGCCTGGACCCCGAGGTGGTCGACGAACTCGACGATGCCTCCTCGCTGACGCGGGCCGAGCGGCGGGGTCTACGGCGCCAGGATCGTGCCCGCTGGCAGACCCCAAACCTCGCGGTGCTCGATCTACCGGCGATGTCGCCGATGCGACGGGCGGGGTTGTTCACCCTGCGGGGTTACCTGGTGGTGGCCGTCGCTTTCGTCATCATCAAGATCGTGCAGGCCGGTGTTGCCGGGCCGGCCTCCTCAATGTGAATCGGTCGGCAGCAGAACGATTTTGCCGTGGGTGTGGCGCTGCTCGAGCTCGGCATAGGCGTCGGCGACCCGGTCCAGCGGGTAGGTCGCGGCGATGTCGAATTCGATGGCGCCCGACACGATCAGGTCGGCTATCTCGGCGAGCACCTCGGGCGTTGAGGCTTCCATGCTGCCCTCGGTCTTGGCACCCACTTCGCCGGCCTTCTGGAACGAGATGATGGTGTCGATCCGCTCGGGGGCGACGCCGAGATCGACGGCGAGCTGGACGTAGTCCGGGCCGAACAAGTCGATGAACGCGTCGATTCCATCCGGCGCCGCCGCACGCAACCGGTCGGCGAGTCCGGCACCGTAGGAGACCGGAATGGCGCCGTGCGCGCGCAGCCAGTCGGCGTTGCCCGGCCCCGCGATGCCGAGTACCCGGGCCTCGCGCAACACCAGAAGCTGAACCACCAGGCTGCCGACCCCGCCCGCGGCCGCCGACACGCCGATCGTCTCACCCGGTTGGGGCGCCACCGCGCGCACAGCCGCGTAGGCGGTCGCCCCGACCACATAGAGCGAACCCGCTGCCTCCCAACTGAGTTGAGGAGGTTTGCGGATCAATTGGCTGACCGGTACCGCGGCATGGGTGGCGTGGCTGGACCGGCGCATGCTGAATCCCAGGACCTCGTCGCCGACCGAGAACTCGGTGACCCCGGGTGCCACGGCGGTGACGATGCCGGCCAGGTCGCTACCCTCGCCGGAGGGAAAGGTGGCCGGAAACATCTCGTGCATCGCCCCGACGCGGATGCCGGCCTCGCCGGGATTTATCCCGGCGGCACGAACCTCGATGACCACCTCGCCCGGTCCGGGGGAGGGCATCTCGATGTCCGCGACGTACAACACCTCGGGTCCCCCGTACCGGTCGAACCGCACCGCGCGTGCCGTCGCAGCCGTCATACCGAACTCCTTTGACCCGGGGATGCCGTCACCCACGCCAGCATAGGCGCGCCGGGGTGCTACCCACCGGGCGCCGAGTGGGCATATGTTCGTAGTAAGCCCGATAACACCAGCACTTCGCCACCGGCGTCGGGGGCCGCGGTGAAAGCCTGATACCGATGACACGTGGAAGGAACATGCGTGGAGGTTGACCGGATCGGCCGCGCGGGCCGGGCCGTTGCCCTCGTCCTGGTCGGCGCCGCGGGCACGGGATGCGGCGGCGCCGGCGAATCCGCGTCGCCGTCGTCGAGTTCCGCCGCGTCGAGCAGTTCGAGCACGGTCACCGGCCCGCCGTCGGACCAGCCCTCGGACTACGGGTTCTTGCTGATCAAGCCGAACGATGTCGGCGGTGGTCTCACCGCGCCGCAGGCGCCGATGCTCAACCCCAACAATGCGCCGGGGGTCGCCCAGCTGTTTGCCAACGCCGACAGCAGCCGTCGGCTGTGGGACACGATCGTGGTCGCCGCCGATCCGCCTGCGGCCGCCGCCGAATTGGCTGCCACGCAAGGCAGTTATCACGGCAAGGTGAACGGGAGTTGGCAGCCGCTGGCCGTTGGCGCCAACGGGGTGACCATTTCGGGTGTCTCACCGGACAACTCCCAGGCCATGACGGTCTTGGTCTTCACCGAGGGCAAGGCACTGGTCACCCTGGAATTCGACAGCGCGCCCAACGAGCCGACCGATCCGGCGGCCGCCCTCGACATCGCTCGCAAGCAGGATGCCGCGATCAAGGCCGGGTTACCCAGCTAGCCGCGGAATTCCTTGGGCTGCAACGACGTTCGCGTGTTCGGCTGGCAGGTGACGCTCAGGCCACAACCTGGATGGGGTCGCCGACGTTCACCTCGTTGAAGTACCAGGCGGCGTTGTCAGGGCTGAGGTTTATGCAGCCGTGGCTGACGTTGGCGTTGCCCTGTGAATCAACCGACCACGGAGCCGAGTGGACGTAGACGCCGCTCCAGGTGACGCGGACGGCGTACTGCGCGGTGATCTTGTATCCCTCGGGCGAGCTCAGCGGGATGCCGATGGTTCGCGAGTCCATCACCACGCTGCGCTGCTTTTCCAGCGCGGTGAAGCTACCGATCGGGGTGGGCCGGCTCGGTTTGCCCATCGACGCCGGCATGGTGCGCAGCACCTCGCCGTCCCTGCTGACGGTGAAGGTGTGCCTGGAGATGCTGGCAACCCCGAGTAACGCGTCGCCGGTGTCGAATCCCGTCGTCAGAGCCTGCACACCGACCGACACGTGGGTGTGGGCGGGCCAATACCGGTCGGGAACCCACTGCACGACGGTGTCTTGGACCCATTCGAAGTGTCCGGGGGTGCCGCCTGGCGACGTGACATGGATGGACCGTTCGACGGCCGCCCGATCGGCCACCGGGGCGGTGAAGGTCACGACGACCGGATGGGCCACGCCCACCACCGCGCCGTCAGCGGGCAAAATCGAGGCGATTTTGGGCTGGGGTTGCGGCAGCGGCACGGCCGCGGTGCTTCGACCGGCAGGGGCTACCAGGGCCACGGCCGTGATCGCGACCATAACAAATAGATAACGAACACCCCGACGCATAGCGTCCACCCTTCGAGATGGTGCGATCAACACACCGGATATTCTACTTGTTACCGACGGATCGCCGGTTTCAGCAAACAATGGCAGCCTGGCTCGGTCGCTTCGGTCACGATCCGATCACCGGTCGAGTTCGATCGGCGTTGCGGAGGAGCAGGAATGTCCGGCGATCACCACACGCGGCCTTCGGCGGACTCGGCGGCGCTGGTGCTGATCGACGTGCAACGCGATTTCTATGCCGACGACGCTCCGATGCGAGTCGAGGGAACGAGTGCGGCCATCGCCGCGATGGCCGACCTGGCGCGGGCGTTCCGGCGGCGGGGGCTACCGATCGTGCATGTGGTGCGCCTGTATCGGGCCGACGGGTCGAACGCCGAGCCGGTGCGGCGCGGATCCATCGCGGACGGTGCGCGGATCGCGGTACCGGGCAGCGCCGGCTCACAGATCGCCGCCGAGCTGCTGCCGAAAACCGTTGAGCTGGAACATCATTTGCTGCTCTCAGGGGGCTTCCAGCGGATCGGGCCCGCCGAGCACGTGATGTACAAGCCGAGGTGGGGAGCCTTCTACCGCACCGGGCTCGAGCAGCATCTACGCGAAAGCGGCTCCGACACGCTGGTTTTCGTGGGCTGCAACTTCCCCAACTGCCCCCGGACGTCGATCTATGAGGCATCCGAACGCGACTTCCGCATTGTGCTGGTGCCCGATGCCATCTCGGGCTTGTATGATCGTGGCGCCCAGGAATGCCGGGCCATCGGGGTGGCGGTGATGGACACCGCGCAGACGCTGGTTTGGCTCGCCGGTTAGCAACGCGTTAGCCTCAGCGGGATCGGTGCCCAAAGGCCGAGCCGAAACCCGAGGAGTGCGGTTGCTCTTCCGTCAGCTGCAGTACTTCGTGGCGGTCGCCTCCGAGCGGCACTTCGCCCGGGCGGCCGAAAAGTGCTTCGTATCCCAGCCGGCGCTGTCGGCCGCGATCGCCAAGCTGGAACGGGAACTGAACGTCACGCTGATCAACCGCGGGCACAGCTTCCAGGGCCTCACGCCCGAAGGCGAACGGTTGGTGGTGTGGGCCAAGCGGATTCTCGCCGAGCACGACGCGTTCAAGTCCGAAGTGGACGCCGTGCGCTCGGGCATCACCGGGACACTGCGGCTAGGCACCGTCCCCACCGCCTCCACCACGGCGTCGCTGGTGCTCTCGGCGTTCTGTTCGGCCCACCCGTTGGCGACGGTGCACATCCTGTCCCGGTTGGCGGCCACCGAACTGTACCGGCGCCTGCGTGAGTTCGAGCTCGATGCCGCCATCGTGCACGCGGCACCCGACGAGGCTCACGACGTGAACCTGGTCCCGCTCTACCGGGAGCGCTATGTGCTGCTGGCACCGGCGGACATGGTGGCGTCCGGCGCCACGACGACGACCTGGGTTGAGGCCGCGCAGTTGCCGCTGGCGTTGCTCACCGCCGAGATGCGCGACCGCCAGATCATCGACAAAGCGTTCGCCGACCATTCCATCACCGTCCGCCCGCAGGTCGAAACCGATTCCGTCGCCTCGTTGTTCGCTCAGGCATCGGCGGGAAACTGGGCGGTCATCGTGCCGCACACGTGGCTGTGGACGTCGCCCCTGGGGCCCGCCATCCGGGCGATGGAAATGGTCGATCCGGTGCTCACGGCCGACGTGGCCCTGGCCACCAACGCGAGCGGACCCGGCTCACCGATTGCCCGTGCGCTGGCCACGTCCGCCGGGCAGCTGGAACTGGACGAGTTTTTCGACACGCAGCTGTTGGGGCTCATCCGCCGGCGCTGACCGCGCCCCGCGCCGGGAGGGCCGCGCTGGCCGGGTTCAGGTTGGACAGGTGCCCGCTTTCCACTCCCGCCGCCGCGTCGAGCTCGCAGTCGATGATCGACGGCGCCCCCGAACCGATCGCCTCGGTCAGCGCCACACGCAGCTCCGACGGCGTGCTGACGTGATATCCCTTGCCGCCGAACGCTTCCGCGAGCAGCTCGTGGCGGGCCCGGGCATTCAGCACCGTCGGGGCCGGATCCGACCCCGGCCCGGGTGGGGCCTCGTCGCCGCGGTAGACGCCGCCGTTGTTGAGGATGACGACGGTCACCGGCAGTCGGTAGCGGCAGATGGTCTCGATTTCCATGCCGCTGAAGCCGAATGCGCTGTCGCCCTCGATCGCGACCACCGGCTTGCCGGTCTCGACCGCGGCGGCGATGGCATACCCCATCCCGATGCCCATCACGCCCCAGGTTCCGGAGTCGAGCCGGTGTCGTGGCAGCTCCATGTCGATGACGTTGCGGGCCAGGTCGAGCGTGTTGGCCCCCTCGTTGACGACATACACGTCCCGGTTGGCTTGCAGCACAGAGCGAATCGCGCCGAGGGCGTTGTAGAAACGCATGGGGTGCGGGTCCTCGGCCAGGCGTTCGCTCATCGAGGCGTTGTTGCGGGCCGTGCGCCCGGCCAGCTCGCGGGTCCAGTCCGGCGGCACGGTGATCGGCCGGGCGGCCACCCCGTCGCACAGCGCGGACATCACCGAGCAGATGTCGCCGGCCAGCGGGGCCGCGATCTGCCGGTTGCTGTCGAACTCCGACGCGGCGATGTCCACCTGAACGAATGTGGCATCCTGGCTCCACTGCGGTGAGTCCCCATGACCCAGCAGCCAATTCAGCCGGGCGCCGACCAGCAGGACCACGTCGGCGCGTGCGATCGCCAGCGAGCGGGCGGCCGCCGCGGACTGGGGGTGCGAGTCCGGCAGCAGGCCCTTGGCCATCGACATCGGCAGGAACGGAATTCCCGTGGTGTCGACGAACGAGCGAATCACGTTGTCGGCCTGCGCATATGCCGCACCCTTGCCCAGCACGATCAACGGCCGCCGCGCGTGGGACAGCACGTCCAGAGCACGGTCCACGGCATCGGGCGCCGGCAACTGCTGGGGAGCGGGATCGATGACCCGCCAGACGGTGCCCGCCGCGGTGGCGGCATCCATGGCCCGGCCCAAGACCTCACCCGGGATGTCCAGGTAGACGCCGCCGGGCCGGCCGGACAGGGCGGTGCGGACAGCGCGGGCGACCCCGCGCCCGATGTCCTCGACCCGGCCGATCCGATAGGCCGCCTTGGCAAACGGCTTCGCGGCGTCGAGCTGATCGAGGTCCTGGTAATCCCCGCGCTGCAGATCCACCAGCGCCCGATTGCTGGAGCCGGAGATCTGAATCATCGGAAAGCAGTTCGTGGTGGCGTTCGCCAGCGCGGGCAGGCCGTTGAGGAAACCCGGGCCGGACGTCGTGAGGCACACCCCGGGCCGCCGGGTGAGGAATCCCGCCGCGGCCGCGGCGTTGCCGGCCGACGCCTCCTGCCGGAAACCGATGTAGCGGATGCCCGACGCCTGCGCCACCCGGGCGAGATCGGTGATCGGGATGCCGACGAGCCCGTAAATGGTTTCGACGTCGTTGGCCTTGAGCGCCTCCACCACGAGATGAAACCCATCGACCTGGCCTGCCGGGTCCGAAGATGCCGAGGCGGTGGACATGGGCGACTCCTCGAATGGTTGCGGTACTTCTTTTAATGCGTTTGCCATCACTGTGGCCCGAGCCCAACCACGTGTCCAAGACGAGGGCACTATCCGGCGATCTACGTTGTCTATCGAGCCAGCTCAGCGGGATGGTAACGCGGTTTGATAGCCGTCAGTTATCGATCGTGAGCCAATCGATATTGGACGTGGCGGAAGGCCGACCGGCAGGGTGGCATCGACAGCGAGAGTGGAGGGAGTCCGGTGATGGGGTCAGACGCGAAGGGCAGGGGCGAGGGTTCCGCAGACCCGGGCATCGCCGATCTGGTCGAGGCGGCGGCGCTCCGCGCGCCACAGGCGCGGGCGCTGGTCGTCACCGCCGAGCGCATACCGGTCGATTACCGCGATCTGATCCGGCTGGTCGACGACCTGGCCGCGCAGTTGAAGTCCGCCGGCCTGCTGCCGGGTGCCCGGCTCGCGCTGCGCGCAGGCAGCAATGCCGAATTCGTCGTGGCGCTGCTGGCCGCATCGCGCGCGGATCTCGTTGTGGTTCCGCTGGATCCGGCCCTGCCCGGCGCCGAGCAGCGCGCCCGCAGCGCCGCGGTGGGCGCCCGGGCGGTGCTGGTGGACCGGCGCGGCGACGCCGACCGCGACACGGCCGCACCGGGCGGCTTGCCGGAGTGGCCGATCACCGTGACGGTCGGGTCTGACGGCACCGCCCCGGCGGTCAGCCTGGCTGTCAGCGCGCCACCCGCGCCTGACGCGTCGGCGCCGCAGGGGCTGCGCGACGACGACGCCATGATCATGTTCACCGGCGGCACCACCGGTGTGCCCAAGATGGTGCCCTGGACGCGCGACAACATTGCCCGCTCCGTGGCGGCCATCATCGCCGGCTACGGGCTGGGAGCGCCGGACGCGACGGTGGCGGTGATGCCGCTCTATCACGGGCACGGCCTGCTCGCCGCGCTGCTCGGCACCCTGGTGTCCGGGGGAGCGGTGTTACTGCCTGCGGGCGGAAAGTTCTCGGCCCACACGTTCTGGGACGACATCGAGGCCGTCGGGGCCACCTGGTACACCGCCGTCCCGACGATCCATCAGATCTTGTTGGAGCGCGCACGAACCGAGCAGCCGGGCGGCGCGCACCCCCTGCGGTTCATCCGGAGTTGCAGCGCGCCGCTGACCGCCGAGACCGCGCAGGCATTGCACGACACGTTCTCGGCCCCGGTGGTGTGCGCCTTCGGGATGACCGAGTCGACCCACCAGGTGGCGACGACGCCCGTCGGCGGCGCGAGCGAGACCGAAAACCCCGGCGCCACACCCGGTCTCGTCGGGCGGTCGACCGGGCCGGCAATCCGGATCGTCGGGCCCGAGGGCCGGGCGCTGCCTGCGGAGACCGTGGGCGAGGTGTGGCTGCACGGCCCGACCGTGGTGCGCGGCTACCTCGGCGACCCGTCCATCACGGCCGCCAACTTCACCGATGGGTGGTTGCATACCGGCGACCTGGGCACCCTGTCGACGGACGGTGACCTCGTGATCCGCGGCCGCATCAAGGAACTCATCAACCGGGGCGGGGAGAAGATCTCGCCGGAACGCGTCGAGGGCGTCCTGGCTACCCATCCCGACGTGCTCGAGGCGGGGGTGTTCGGCGTGCCGGACAAGCTGTACGGGGAGACCGTGGCCGCGGTCATCGTCGCGCGCGGATCCACCGCGCCCACGGCCGACGACCTGGCGGCGTTCTGCCGGGACCGCCTGGCGCGCTTCGAGGTTCCGGCCGAGTTCCGGCTGGCCGCCGAACTGCCGCACACCGCGAAGGGCTCGCTGGACAGGCGCGCGGTGGCCGAGCAGTTCGGCCGCAGAGGCTGACGGGTTCTAGACGGCGGCGTGCAGCCGTGCGGCCGCGGATTCGGGCATCGGTTCGTAGCGGGCGAACGACCGGGTGAACGACGCGGCGCCGTGCGCCAGGGACCGGAGGTCGATGGCATAGCGGGTCAACTCCACCTGCGGCACCTCGGCCCTGACCACGGTGCGCTCGTTGCCGGCCGTATCCGAGCCGAGCACCCGGCCGCGCCGGCTGGACAGGTCACCCATCACCGCGCCGACGAAATCGTCGGGAACCAGCACCGAGATCTCGTCGATGGGCTCGAGCAGCGCCACCTTGGTCGCGGCGGCGGCCTCCCGCAGCGCCAGCGAGCCCGCCACCTGGAAGGCGAAGTCCGACGAGTCGACGCTGTGCGCCTTGCCGTCGAGCAGCGTGACGCGGATGTCGACCACCGGGTAGCCGGCGTGCACACCCTTCTCCATCTGGGCCCGCACGCCCTTTTCCACGCTCGGAATGAACTGCCGCGGCACCGCTCCGCCGACCACCTTGTCGACGAACTCGAAACCGGATCCTTCCGGCAGGGGCTCCACCTCGATGTCGCACACGGCGTACTGGCCGTGGCCGCCGGACTGCTTGACGTGGCGTCCGTGGCCTTTTGCCTTGCCGCCGAACGTCTCTCGCAGCGGGACGCGCAGCTCCACCGTGTCGACGGTGACGCCGTACCGGTTGGCCAGCGCGTCGAGCACCACGCCGGCATGTGATTCGCCCATGCACCACAGCACTATCTGGTGGGTTTCCTGATTCTGCTCGATCCGCAGCGTCGGATCCTCGGCGGCCAGCCGTCCCAACCCCACCGACAGCTTGTCCTCGTCGGTCTTGGCGTGGGCCGCGATCGCGACCGGCAGCAAGGGCTCGGGCATGGTCCAGGGCTTCAGCACCAGCGGCTCCGACTTGTCCGAAAGAGTGTCACCCGTCTCGGCGCGGCTCAGCTTGCCGATCGCGCAGATGTCACCCGCCACCACCGTGGCGGCCGGGCGCTGCTGCTTGCCCAGCGGGAAGGACAGCACCCCGACGCGCTCGTCCTCGTCGTGGTCGGGGTGCGCATGGCCACTGCCGTTGCCGGTGCCGAAAAACGACGCAAAATGGCCCGACACATGAACCGTCGTGTCGGGCCTGATGGTCCCGGAGAACACCCGGACCAGGCTGACCCTGCCCACGTACGGGTCCGACGTCGTCTTCACCACCTCGGCGAGCAACGGCGCGTCCGCCGCGCAGCTCAGGCCGGCGTGTGGCGCACCCAGCGGGGTGAAGACCTCCGGCAGTGGGTGTTCCATCGGGGACGGGAACCCGCGGGTGGCGACTTCCAGCAATTCCAGGGTGCCGACGCCGCTGCCGCTGCACACCGGGATCACCGGAAAGAACGACCCTCGGGCGACGGCCCGCTCCAGGTCTTGGATCAGCACGGCTTCGTCGATGGCCTCGCCCCCGAGATAGCGCTCCATCAGCGACTCGTCCTCGGACTCCTCGATGATGCCTTCGATGAGGGCGCCGCGCGCTTCCTCGATCTGCTCGGCGTCGGAGGGGTCGAGCGCCTGCGGGGCGCGGTCGCCGTCGGTGTATTCGTATCGCGTTTGCGACAGCAGCCCGATCAGGCCGTGGCAGGAGGGCAGGCCGGTGGGGAGGTAGAGCGGTAACACCTTGTCGCCGAACGCATTCTGGGCCGCGGACAGCGCTTCCTGGTAATTCGCCCGCGCGTGGTCGAGCTTGGTGACCACCACGGCGCGGGGCATGCCGACCTGGTCGCATTCCTGCCACAGCGATTTGGTGGGCTCGTCGACGCCCTCGTTGGCTGCGATGACGAACAGCGCACAGTCCGCGGCGCGCAGCCCGGCCCGCAATTCGCCGACGAAGTCGGCATATCCAGGAGTGTCGACCAGGTTCACCTTGACGCCATCGTGCGACAGGGACGCCACGGCGACGCCGACCGACCGTTGTTGGCGGATCTCGGCCTCGTCGTAGTCGCACACCGTGCTGCCGTCGGCGACCGAGCCACTTCGGTTCAGCACCCGGGCAGCGACCAACAGGGCGTCCACGAGTGTGGTCTTGCCGCCACCCGACGGGCCCACCAGCACCACGTTGCGAATGTCGTCGGGACCGTTGGCGGTGGGAGCGTTTCCAGCTCCCTGGGACGCATTTGTCCTGTCGGCCATGACTTTCCTCCAGGTTGCCCGGGGCGCGCCGTTGCTGACCTTGTCGGCACCTATCTAGCTACCATCCACCGAACTTCCGGCGACCACAAGACCGTCGGGCCACATGGGGTGCGCGCGGCCGGGGGACGGTGCTCAGTAGTGCCAGCTGGACCAACGCTGCACGGCGATCTCGATCACCGGGCCGTCCAGCGAAACCGATTCGTATTGAGGGTATTTCGCGCGCAGCAACCGGCGCCCACGAGTAACGGCGTCACCGTCGGTGTGCACGGTGGCGATGCCGTCGGCGCGCACCCACCACAGCCGGGTCCAGTCGTCGTCGTAGTGATCGACGAGCAGGCTCACCCGCGGGTTGCCGTCGATGTTGGCCAGCCGGCGCAGCCGCCGCGTCGATTTCGGTTTCGCGTCGACGGCCGTGTACACCACGTCGGACCCGGCTCGGTCGTCGGCGAGGACCGCGAAGACCACCGGCACCAGATGCGGCAGGCCGCCAGGCGCGACGGTGGCCAGCCGGGCTATCGCGGAATCGGTGAAGCTGGCCCTGGCGTCGAAGTCGCCCACTGCGTCAGCTTAGGACGCACGGCCGGCGAGAGCGGGCAACCGGTCGGGCAGTCAGAACCTGGCGCATGCCGTGCATAGCAACCTGCATTACGGTTATATACACACCGGTTATATACACAGATTGTGCCGCCAAGACCCTGTGGCCGGGACAGTTCCTTTTCTACCGCGAAGCAGGAGGGTGACACCGATGGGCAAATCGCACCACCGCTCGGTGTTGAGGTCATGGTTGGTCGGCGTGCTCACCGTGGTCGGGCTCGGACTTGGCCTGCAGGCCGGGGTACCCGTCGCGTCGGCGGCGCCCCCGAACCTGGCGCTGGATCGGTTCAGCGACCGTCCGCTGGCGCCGCTGGACCCGTCGGCGATGGTCGGTCAGGTCGGGCCGCAGGTGGTCAACATCGACACCAAGTTCGGCTACAACAATGCGGTGGGCGCCGGGACCGGCATCGTGATCGATCCCAACGGCGTCGTCCTGACCAACAACCACGTGATCTCGGGCGCCACCGACATCAGCGCCTTCGACGTCGGGAATGGCCAGACCTACGCCGTTGACGTGGTCGGTTACGACCGCACGCAGGACATCGCGGTGCTGCAGCTGCGCGGCGCGGCGGGCCTTCCCACCGTCGCGATCGGCCCTGCGGCCACGGTGGGCGAGCCCATCGTCGCGCTCGGAAACGCGGGCGGTCAGGGCGGCACACCCAACGCGGTCGCCGGCAAGGTCGTCGCGCTCAACCAGAGCGTCTCGGCGACCGACACCCTGACCGGTGCGCAGGAGAACCTGGGCGGCCTGATCCAGGCGGACGCCCCGATCAAGCCAGGCGACTCGGGTGGGCCCATGGTGAACAACGCCGGCCAGGTGATCGGCGTGGACACCGCCGCCACCGACAGCTACAAGATGTCCGGCGGGCAGGGCTTCGCGATTCCCATCGGACGTGCGATGGGGGTCGCCGGGCAGATCCGGTCCGGCGGCGGGTCGAACACGGTTCACATCGGTCCCACCGCCTTCCTGGGCCTGGGTGTGATGGACAACAACGGCAACGGCGCGCGGGTGCAACGGGTGGTCGGCACCGGTCCCGCCGGGGCCGCCGGAATCGCGCCCGGCGACGTCATCACCGGCGTCGACAACGTCGCGATCAACGGCGCGACGTCGATGACCGAGGTGCTCGTTCCGCACCACCCCGGTGACAACATCGCGGTGCACTACCGGTCCAGTGATGGTGGCGATCACACCGTGAACATCACCCTGGCGGAGGGGCCGCCGGCCTGACATCTGCGCTGACGAA
This sequence comes from Mycobacterium sp. 94-17, assembly GCF_035617725.1. Classification (NCBI taxonomy): domain Bacteria; kingdom Bacillati; phylum Actinomycetota; class Actinomycetes; order Mycobacteriales; family Mycobacteriaceae; genus Mycobacterium; species Mycobacterium sp. 94-17. The sequence goes on along the minus strand of NZ_JAPIYN010000005.1, from coordinate 238,987 downwards.
ATCCGGCCGCCGGCCAAATCATTTGCGACCGGGCATGTTTCGGCGTACTCGTGAGGGTGTGATTCCGAAAGCCGCACCCAGGGTATCCGTGGCATCGTGGATTTGATGAACGACGCAAGAGAAGCTGTCGAGCACCATCCCGAGGGGGGCAGTCACGTCCAGGACGGCGTCGTGGAGCACCCCGAGGCCGAGGACTTCAACAACGCCACAGCGCTGCCCACCGACCCGACGTGGTTCAAGCACGCAGTGTTCTACGAGGTGTTGGTGCGGGCGTTCTTCGACGCCAACGCGGACGGCGCCGGCGACCTGCGCGGCCTGTTGGGGCGCCTGGACTACCTGCAGTGGCTGGGCATCGACTGCATCTGGCTGCCGCCCTTCTACGACTCGCCCCTGCGCGACGGCGGGTATGACATCCGGGACTTCTACAAAGTGCTGCCCGAGTTCGGCACGGTCGAGGATTTCGTCGCGCTGCTCAACGCGGCGCACGAGCGCGGCATCCGGGTCATCACCGACCTGGTGATGAACCACACATCGGATTCACACCCCTGGTTCCAGGAATCGCGCCACGACCCCGAGGGCCCCTACGGTGACTTCTACGTGTGGAGCGACACCAGCGAGAAGTACACCGATGCCCGAATCATCTTCATCGACACCGAGGAGTCGAACTGGACCTTCGACCCGGTCCGCAAGCAGTTCTACTGGCATCGGTTCTTCTCCCACCAGCCGGATCTGAACTACGACAACCCCGCCGTGCAGGAAGCCATGATCGACGTGCTGCGATTCTGGCTCGGGCTGGGTATCGACGGGTTCCGGCTTGACGCGGTGCCCTACCTGTTCGAACGCGAGGGCACCAACTGCGAGAATCTGCCCGAGACGCACGCCTTCCTCAAGCGTGTCCGCAAGGTCATCGACGACGAGTTCCCGGGCCGGGTGCTGCTGGCCGAGGCCAACCAGTGGCCGGCCGACGTCGTCGAATACTTCGGTGACGCCACCACCGGCGGCGACGAATGCCACATGGCGTTTCACTTTCCGCTGATGCCGCGCATCTTCATGGCGGTCCGCCGCGAATCGCGCTTCCCGATCTCGGAGATCCTGGCGCAGACGCCCGAGATCCCCGATCTGGCGCAGTGGGGGATCTTCCTGCGTAACCACGACGAGTTGACGCTGGAAATGGTCACCGACGAAGAACGTGACTACATGTACTCCGAGTACGCCAAGGACCCGCGGATGAAGGCCAACGTCGGCATCCGCCGCCGGTTGGCGCCGCTGCTGGACAACGACCGCAACCAGATCGAGCTGTTCACCGCGCTGCTGCTGTCGCTGCCCGGCTCACCGGTGCTCTACTACGGCGACGAGATCGGCATGGGCGACGTGATCTGGCTGGGTGACCGCGACGGGGTGCGTACCCCGATGCAGTGGACACCGGACCGCAATGCAGGCTTCTCCAAGGCCAACCCGGGCCGGCTGTATCTGCCGCCCAGCCAGGACTCCGTCTACGGCTATCAGGCGGTCAATGTGGAGGCCCAGCGCGACACCTCCACGTCGCTGCTCAATTTCACCCGCACCATGCTGGCCGTGCGGCGCCGTCACGAGGCCTTCGCGATCGGCAGCTTCGAGGAGCTGGGCGGCTCGAACCCGTCGGTGCTGGCCTTCGTCCGGCAGGTGTCCGACGGCGGTGACACCGTGCTGTGCGTCAATAACCTGTCGCGCTTCCCCCAGCCGATTGAGCTGAATCTGCAGCATTGGAGCGGTTGCACGCCGGTCGAGCTGACCGGGCAGGTGGAGTTTCCGCGCATCGGTCACCTGCCTTACCTGCTCACACTGCCGGGGCACGGGTTCTACTGGTTCCAGCTGGCCGGATGCGAAGTGGACGCGTGACGGCGACGATGCAGAGCGTAGCGATGAGGAGGAGTGGCGCAGATGACCGAACCGGCCAAGCTGCCGTGGTCTGAGTGGCTTCCACAGCAACGTTGGTACGCCGGGCGTAACCGCCAGCTGTCCAGCGCCGAGGCGAGTGTTGTCGTCCCGCTCGACGACGGCCTCGACCTGGTGCTCGTCGACGCCGACTTCGCCGACGGCACGCGTCACCGGTATCAGGTGATCGTGCGGTGGGATGTGGCCCCGGTGTCCGAGTACGGCGCGGTCGCGACCATCGGCGCCGTCGGCGACCGGACCGGCTTCGATGCGATGTATGACGCCGAGGCGCCGAAGTATCTGCTCTCGCTGATCGACTCGTCCGCCTCGCGCGGCGCGCCGGGCGCCGAGGTGAGATTCGGCAAAGAACCGGATGCGGCGCTGCCGCTGGAGGCGATGGCGCACGTCTCGGATGCCGAGCAGTCCAACACCAGCGTCATTTTTGACCGCGACGCCATCTTCAAGGTGTTCCGCCGGGTCAGCCGCGGCATCAACCCCGACATCGAGCTGAACCGGGTGCTCGGCCGGGCGGGCAACCCGCACGTCGCGCGGCTCCTGGGGGCCTACGAGATGACGGGTCCGGAGGGCGGCGCCGACGCGGCGTGGCCGCTGGGCATGGTGACCGAGTTCGCCGCGAACGCCGCCGAGGGCTGGGCGATGGCCACCGCCAGCGTCCGCGACCTGTTCGCCGAAGGCGACCTGTACGCGTACGAGGTCGGCGGCGACTTCGCCGGTGAGTCCCACCGACTGGGCGAGGCGGTGGCGTCGGTGCACGCCACCCTGGCCGAGACGCTCGGGTCCTCCCAGGCCGTCTTCCCGGTGGACACCATGCTGGCGCGGCTGTCCGCGACGGCGGCGCTGGTTCCCGAGCTCGGGGAGCATGTGGCGACGATCGAGGAGCGATTCCAGAAGTTGGTCTCCGAGACGATCACCGTGCAACGCGTCCACGGCGACCTGCACCTGGGCCAGGTGCTGCGCACGCCGGAGAGCTGGCTCATTATCGATTTCGAGGGCGAACCGGGGCAGCCCCTGGAGGAGCGCCGCGCGCCCGACTCACCGTTGCGCGACGTGGCCGGCGTGCTGCGGTCGTTCGAGTACGCCGCTTACGGGCCGCTGGTCGACCACGCGGACGACAAGCAGTTGGCGGCGCGCGCCCGCGAGTGGGTCGAGCGCAACCGGACGGCGTTCTGCGACGGGTACGCGGCCGCCGCCGGGATCGATCCGCGCGATTCGGCGCAGCTGCTGGCCGCCTACGAGCTGGACAAGGCCGTCTACGAGGCCGGCTACGAGGCCCGCCACCGCCCGGGCTGGCTGCCGATCCCGTTGCGCTCCATCGCTCGTCTCGCCGCTGCCTAGCGTCTTGCCGCGGCTCCCTGAAAGCAGGTGCGTGTTGCCGAGCGAGATATGCAACAGCGAATCGCGATTGTCGTGGGTGCTGGCCGCGCTCGCGGGTGTGCTGGGGGCCACCGCGTTCAGCCACTCCGCCGGCTACTTCGTGACCTTCATGACCGGCAACGCCCAACGCGCGGTGCTCGGATATTTCCGCGGCGACGTGGTGCTGTCGCTCACGGCGGGCGCGTTGATCATGTGCTTCGTCGCGGGCGTGGTGGTGGCCTCGGTCTGTCGGCGTCATTTCTGGGTGGCGCATCCGCACGGCCCGACGGTGCTGACGACGTTCAGCCTGGCCGCGGCCACCGTGGTCGACGTCGTCGGTGAGGGTTGGCGGGAGAACCTGCTCGACTTCGCGCCAATCATGTTGGTGGTCTTTGGGATTGGTGGTTTGAACACTTCATTCGTCGAGAACGGCGAGGTGTCGGTGCCGTTGAGCTACGTGACCGGCACGCTGGTGAAGATGGGTCAGGGGATCGAGCGCCATATCGCCGGCGGATCGGCGGCGGACTGGCTGGGCTACTGCCTGCTGTTCGCCGCCTTCGTGGTGGGCGCGGCAGGGGGTGGCTTCATCAGCACGCTGATCAACGGGACGTGGATGCTGGTGACGGCCACCGTCGTGTGCGCGGTGACCACCGGGTACACCTATTTCCACTCCGATCGCCGGGCCCTGCTCGAGGAGACGTGAAAAAGGGCATCGGCAGTAGCGCTGACCGGTGCGCTACTGCCGATGCCGGCTTGCGGGGGTTTCAGGCGGCCGGCTGTGCCGGTTGCGCCGGCTGCGCGGCGGTGTTGTTGGCGAGCAGCACCTGCTGCATGTCGGGCTTCATGGCCAGCAACTGCTGGTTCCAGTAGGGCCACGAGTGCGTCCCGTTGGCCGGGAAGTTGAACACGCCGTTGCGCCCGCCCGCGGCCGCATAGCTGTTCTGGAACTGCTCGTTGGTGCGCAGCGTCAGGCCTTCCAGGAACTTGGCGGGCATGTTGTCGCCACCGAGGTCGCTGGGAGTGCCGTTACCGCAGTAGATCCAGAGGCGGGTGTTGTTGGCGACCAGTCGCGGGATTTGGACCATCGGGTCGTTGCGCTTCCACGCCGGGTCACTGGACGGGCCCCACATGCTGTTGGCGTTGTAGCCGCCCGCGTCGTTCATCGCCAACCCGATCAGGGTGGGCCACCAACCCTCGGACGGGTTGAGGAAGCCCGACAGCGCGGCGGCGTAGGGGAACTGCTGCGGGTAGTAGGCCGCCAGGATCAGTGCGGAGCCGCCCGACATCGACAGCCCCACCGCCGCATTGCCCGCGGGAGAAATCTGCTTGTTGGACTGCATCCACAGCGGCATTTCCTGGGTCAGGAACGTCTCCCACTTGTAGGTGTAGTTCTGCCCGTTACCCGAGGACGGTTGGTACCAGTTGCTGTAGAAGCTGGACTGGCCGCCGACCGGCATGATCACCGACAGGCCGGACTGGTAGAACTCCTCGAACGCGGGGGTGTTGATGTCCCAGCCGTTGTAGTCGTCCTGCGCGCGCAGGCCGTCGAGCAGGTACACGGCGTGCGGTCCGCCGCCCTGGAACTGGATTTTGATGTTGCGGCCCATCGACGGCGACGGAACCTCGAGGTATTCGACTGGAAGCCCCGGCTTGGAGAAGGCTCCCGCGACGGGGGAGCCGCCGGAGGCAATGGCGAGACCGGACAGCAGGGAGGCCCCCATCGCCGCGACCGCCAGTCGGCGCGGCATGGTAGCCGCTGCGCCACGCAACTTTTCGAAGAAGGACATAGCTGTCTACCCATCCCAACTTTCATCTGCCGCAGGGTGCGGTCGAATCTGTTCTCGGGGAGTGAAACACAGCGCGGGTGCCGAATTCGGTTGTCACGGCCGGGATAACAGATCGCGGTTGGCTAACGATTGAGCCTCGCCCAGACATCGTCACGGTCAGGTCACGATGGGCTCCCGAAACCATGTGCCGCCAATCGGGCGGATTCCCGAACATCCAGCCACCGCTGATGTCACGATTCGTCACGGCTCCGCATGACCGGTGCCATAGAACAGTCTGGGAGTGCTCCGTTGACCGCGACGTTTGTCTCACCGTCGGATCTCGACCATGGGCTGCTCGCGAATGCCATCAGGTGGTTTGGGCAAGCCCGGGGCCAAGAACTGTGCGACATTCCCGCCTGCCTCGACGGACAGCACTGGCGCACCATCCCGTTCACCCGGAAGCCCGATCTCCGGGCCGAATTGCGACCCTATGCGGAAAGCGGCGATTGGATCACTCGATTGTCTTCGAGCGGCACGACGGCGGATCCCGTCGTGTCACCGTGGTCCGAAGCGGATGAACAGGTCGCGGACGCGACGGTGCGCGCCATCCATGCGCGTTGCCCATCGATCGGCGGTGCCCGCTGCGCGGTGATCGCACCCAGCCCGAGCCTGGCGGTCGCCTATTCGATGTTGCGCGAGATCGAATTGAGCGGCGGTGTGCCGCTGATCATCCCGCCGGGCGATGCCGAAACGGTGTGCCGCGCGCTGGTCGACGAGGGGATTGAGGTGGTGTTCACGCTGCCGCTGGTGGCCTCGCGGATCGGGGAGTATTGCACCCTGACTCGGGGGGCGCCCCCGGCGGGCATTCGTTTGCTCTTCTGTGGCGGCGACGTGTTGTCACCGGCACGGCAGGCGATGTTGGCGAACATGTGGGATGCGTGTGTGCTCAACATGTTCGGTTGCTCGGAGCTGTTCGGCCCCGTTGCGGGCCCCGGCGAGGAGGGTGGCCCGCTGGTCTGGCGGTGCGAGCACGTGGCGGTCGAGGTGGTCGACAGCGCCACCCTCTCACCCTGCGGGACCGGGGATCGCGGCGTCATGGTGCTGTCCACGCTGTGGCCGAAAGCCAGCCCCTTGCTGCGTTACTGGACCGACGACATGGTGCAGCTCGTCGGAACCAACGCCACGGCAGAACCCTTCGTGTTCGAGTACATCGGGCGTCCGGCGTCGACGCTGCATGTTGACGGTAAACCAATACCATTGCGGGACATCGACGAAGCTTTGCTGTTCGACGGATGGTGTACGTCGGAATGGTCCATTCGCCAGACGGTGAACGGTGTCGTCATCGAAGCAGAGACGGTTCACGGTAAGCCCGCCGTGCTGCGAAGTGCGCGAGAGGCTTTGCGCGCCAGCGTTGATATCGATGTTGAGCTGGTGCCCCGAGTACCGGGTTCTCTTTCGAGGGTCATACCGAAATTCACGGTTCCCGGCCGGGCTTGATCCACAGCGGCCGGCGGGCCCTGGTCACAGATTGACCGTCCTCAATCGCACCGACCCCTCTAGCTTTCCGCCGATGTGCGACATCAATTGAACAGCGGCCGTGAGTGTTTCCGCCCTGTCTTCGCCAGGCGCGCGGGCAGCCTGCCACACCAGGCCGAACATGCGCCGGTATAGCCCGACATCGATCGACATCCGTTGGTAGTGATACTTGTTCAGATACGACGAGGACATCCCGTACTGGCGCCATTTGCTGATGGTTGCGGTCAATGTGGCAGGCATTTCTCCGATCACGACGGCATCGGTGGTGTGCCACAGCGTGCCGGCCTGCAGATCGAGCACCCGGAACATCAGGTCGATGTCTTCGCCGAAGTTGGAAAACCTCTCGTCGAATCCGCCTACGCGTTGCAGGATATCCCGCCTATACCCACAGTTCGCGGTGATGAGCGCGCCGTCAAGGGTCTTCGCAACAATGGGCCGCGAGCCTGCCTCATATCGCAGGACTGTGGCCAACAGCATTTGCGCACAGACTCTTTCGAAGATTGTGTGGGGCTGCGCGATCACGCGTCCCCCCACACCGACCACACCCGCAGGGCTTGCCGCAGCCATCAGCCCGGCAGCCCAATCCTTTTCGGGTCGGCAGTCTCCGTCGGTGAACAACACCCAATCGGTCGTGCACGATTTGAGTGCGACGTTGCGGCCTGCGGCGGCATGCCGTCGCGGATTGTCTACCAAGATCACCCGGGGATCCGCTGCGACGATCTCGCGGGTGCCATCGGTACTGCCGCCATCGGCGATCACAATCTCGGAGATGGGATACGTCTGTGCGCGAACGCATTCCAACAGAGCTCCGATATTCGATGCTTCGTTCAACGTCGGTATCAGAACCGATGCGGAGATCGGAGTCACATCGGATCCGAGTCGCACCAAAGCGCCGCGTTGTTAGGGCGAGGTCGCCACGTGCATCGGTGGTGCGCCGACGTGATCCGGTGGCGCCGCGACGGACGCGCGGGCCACCAGTACCACCTTGCCGTCACCGGAGGTGCGTTCGTAATTTGCCTCGTGCAGGTAGTCGGCGTGCAGCCGGACGTCGGCGAACCCGACCAGCCGCGCCCAGTTGGCGATGCGGAACGGGTCGGTGTGGAAGAAGTTCCGCACGTCCAGGACGTGCCGTCCCGACGCGCTGTCAACACCGGACAGGGCATAGAGATCGCTGTCTTCCTGCCCCTGCCGCGGGAGCCATGACGACCACGCAGGGCCATTGGCGCTTCCGTTGCCAAGGGCGCGGGGCAGTCGCATGCCGTCGTGCAGTTCGAGGATCAATGAGCCCCCCGGCCGCAGGTGTTCTTTGGCCAGCCGCAACACCCGCACGATGTCCTGGGGTTCCCTGATGTGGTGTAACGCGCCGTTCGTGCACACCACGGCGTCGAATTGCTCGCCGAGCGACAGCCCGCGGATGTCGCCTTGCAGGAAGCGGCCTTCCGGCACTTTGCGCTGCGCCACCGCCACCAGTGCACCACTGTTTTCTATGCCGGTGACGCGCATCTTGTGATCGGCCAGCGCCCGAGCCAGTGACCCAGTGCCCGCGCACAGATCCAGCACCGCGGGACTGGTGACACCGTCAAGGCGGCTGCGCACGAACTCGGCTTGCTGGGAAACGGTCCGGCCGGGCTGATAGATCCCGTCGTAGATATCGGCATCCGTGAGATGCACGTCCGCATCGGACGATGCAACGGATTGAGATGGACGAGTGGAGCGCAGCAGCTCGTCACTGCCGGCCTCCCGGGCCATGTTGCGTCCCATCCAGCTGAACATGTCCGACATCGAGACCAGCATGTCGCGCACGCCGTCTTGGAAGGTCACCACATCGATGTCGGAATGCACATACAGGCTGGCGACTTCCAGCAGTTGGTCGGTGTGCTCGGGGTCGAGCACGCAGTGAATCGGGAAGTACTCGATGGTGTGATCGTCGATGCCGGGGAAGATCTTGCGCAGGCCCTCGATGTAGTTGACGAACACTGCTGGCAGAACGCACTCGATCGCGGCGAACCGGCCCAGTGACCAGACGATCGGTTCGTTGTCCTGAATCTCGAATCGCTTGAACCGCAACTCCGGCACCCGGAATGCGCCGTCGTCTTCGTGGACGTCGACGCGCGAACAGCCGATCCCACGCATGAACCGCATGAAAAGCGCCACATGGGCACTATCGGGATTGAGTTCGCCGTGCTCGGAGTAGATGTTGTTCAGCAGCAGGCAGCGGGCCCGGTAGTCGTCGACCCGCGCGGTGACCTTCAGAAAGGCCTGGTTGAATCGATTGCTGCCCGGCAGCATCTTGATTGCCCACCATCGGATCGCATCCTGGTCAAAACCGCCCTCAGCGAACCGTTTCAAAAATGGATGAGAAGCCAGCGGCCATTCCGCAATGGCGGCTTCCAAAGCGGTTAACAGCCTGTCTTTTACGTCCTTGGTGTGCGAGTTCACAGTTCCCTCCTCGACAAAAGGAATCAGTAATCGGATCGGCGGTGCACATCGAATTGGTCGGGATCGTACTCCGACCAGCAAACCGGTGCGACAAGTTCGCCGAACTTGTCAGCCATCGGAAACCAGTGGGAAGAATCGGCGCCAAATTTGCACTTTGGTTATTAAAGAATCGCCATGTCGGCTTGGCGCGTCGGGCGGTAGGCGAGCGACGAAGCGAGCCAATCTCTGGCGAGCAGCAACCGCGGATCAGTCCTCGAGTGGCTCGTAGGTGGGCCCGCTGATCGGCCGGCTCGGGAGGCCATGAACATCCACCGGGGGTTCGCCGACCAACGTGACGCGGTGCATCCGGCGGGGCTGGTCGTCGTAGTCGTGAATGGCATAGTGCTGAGTGCTTCGGTTATCCCAGATAGCCACGTCGCCGCATTCCCAGTTCCATCGAATCGTGTTCTCCGGAACCGTGATTCGCCGCTGTATCATCTCGAACAACATTTGGGACTCGTAGCTGTCCAATCCGACGAAGCCGCTCAGCGCTCCACCGGCCAACAGCGCCCGTTCGCCGGTCTCGTTGTGCACGTGCACGACCGGGTGTTCGGTACGAAACTCGGTGGCAACGAAATTCTGCCAGGCATTCTGCGTGTCGCCGGACTGTTCGGCGCCGTCGGAGTGGTCGTGGTGCACCGTGCGATTGCTGTGTATCGCCCGCAGATTCTCCGTCAGTCGCTTCAGTGGCTCCGGCAGCGCGTCGTAGGCGGCCACGGTCGACGCCCACAGCGTCGATCCGCCGTAGCTGGGCAGGCTCACCGCGCGCAGGATCGACATTTTGGGGAAATTGGGAAGGAAGGTCATGTCCGTGTGCCAGACGTTGGCTTTGTCGCTGGCGTCGATGATCGTGATCCGAACGTCGTCGGCGCCAAAGTATTGCGACGCGGGATGCGCCATGGGCCTTCCGAACAGCTTGCCGAACGCGTAATGCCGGTCGTCGTCGAGGTGATGCTGGTCGCGGAAGAAAATCACCCGGTGGCGCAGCAGTGCTTGATTGATCTGCTCAACCGCGGCCCGGTCAAGATCACCGTCGAGGCGCAGGCCCTCGATGCGCGCCCCGATACGGCTGCCGAGCTTGGTCACGATCAGCGATGTGGTCGGCGTCGCCATGTTGGCCTCCCTATTGCGGGTGAGCCATCGCGTCGTCATCCGACGACGATCTTGTGCCCGTCACTGTAGACGCATCGTGGTGCACGGCGAAGCCGAATCTAAGACGCCGTCACCGGCGGCGGGGTAGCGTCCGTAGACCGCCTTAATGGAGTTCGCAATGGTCGCCAACGCGCAGTTGCCCTTTGAGCAGGCGCACCCGTTGCAGTTTGCGCCCGTGCTGCGTGAGTTGCTGTCGCACGGCGCGGTTCACCGTGTTCGCACCCCGGTGGGCGACCCGGCGTGGCTGGTAACCCGCTACTCGGTGATTGTCCGGCTATTGGCCGACGACCGGCTCGGCGGCTCCCATCCCGAGCCGGTCGCCGCGGCCCGGATGGGCGAGTCGGTGTTATACGGCGGGCCGACTGACAACGCCGACACCGAGGAGGCCGACCATGCTCGCTGGCGGGCTCTGCTCCAGCCGCAGTTCTCGCCAAAGCGACTGCGAGCCCTCCGCCCCAAGGTCGAGAGCCTGACAGCCGGGTTGCTCGACGAGCTGGCGGTGAGCGGACCACCGGGCGATCTGCACGCGGCGGTCGCACTGCCGCTGCCGCTGTTGGTGATTTGTGAGGTCCTTGGAGTGCCTCACCGGGACCGCGAGCGGTTTCGGGCATGGACCACCGAAGCCGCCGCCATCCGGGACCACGGTCGCTCGGAAAGAGGGATGAACCAGCTGTGCGCCTACGCGAGGGAGTTGATCGGCGCCAAGCGGCGCCACCCCGGCGATGACGTGATTTCCCGGTGGTGTGCGACTGAGGGGCTGTCCGACGGCGAGATTGCCGACCTCGTGGTCGCATTGTTGTGGGCCGGGCACCACACCGCCGTGGTCCAGATCGGGCACAGCGTGTTGGTGTTGCTCGCCAACCCGGAACAGTGGCGGGCGCTCGCCGACCATCCGGCCTTGGCGTCGAACGCCGTTGAGGAGACACTGCGCGCCTCGCACACCTGCGACAGTGTGATCGTTCGCTATGCGCGGACTGAGATGGAAATCGAAGGCGCCGTCGTCGAGGCTGGAGATCTCGTGCTCTTGAGTCATGCTGCAGCACAACATGATCCGTCGGCCTTCGACGATCCTGACCGGGTTGACATCACCCGGCCGGCGCCGAAGCACCTCGCCTTCGGCCACGGCACCCGGCACTGCATCGGCGCTCCATTGGCCAGGATCGAGCTGAATGCCGTTATTTACCAGTTGGCTAAGCGGTTTCCGACGATGCGGTTAGCGGTCGATCTCGAGGAGCTAAGGATGAACACCGATCTGTTGTTCGGTGGGCTGGCCGAACTCCCGGTGCGGTGGTGACACCCGGTCGCTCACCCGGTCACCATCGGACCGGGAGTTCGGGCAAGCCGCCGAACAACCGGCCGCCGCGCAGCGTCAAGTCTTCTATTCCTACGGCGAGACACATCGTGGGGAATCGCGAGGTCAATTGGGAGAAAACCGCATTCAGCTCGATCCTGGCCAATGGAGCGCCGATGCAATAGCGCCCGCCATGGCCAAAGGTCATGTGTCCCGGCGCCCGGCGGGTGATATCGACGCGATCGGGATCCGCGAACACCGTCGGGTCGTGATTGGCCGCGCCGACACTCAGCAGGACGAGCTCCCCGGCTTTGATGGTGACCCCGTCGATCTCCAGATCAGTTCGCGCATAACGCGGGAACACTCCTTCACCCCAGCGTGCGGCGCGTAGCGTCTCCTCGACCGCGTTCGGCACCAAGGCCGGATTGCCGGCGAGTGCGCGCCACTGGTGTCCGTTGGTCAGCAACAGCAAGGTGCCCAGCCAGATGTGTGCCGTCGTGTTCTCGTAGCCGGCGAACAGCAGTCCCGTCCACAACTTGGCGGCCTCGTCGTCGGAAATGCCCGGCGCCGCGCACAAGCGGGATATCACGTCGTCGCCGGGCGCCCGCCGCCTGCGCGCGACCAGCTCATTGCCGTAGGCGAGCAAACGGCCGCGGCCCCGTTCGGAGCGGGCGCGGTCGCGGGTATTGGTGATGTCGGAGATCCATCCGCGAAACCGCTCACTGTCTTCGTACGGCAACCCGAGCACCTCACAAATCACCAACAGCGGCAGCGGCACTGCGACCGCCGCGTGCAGATCGCCCGGTGGTCCGTTCGCCGCGAACTCATCGAGCAACTGAGCGGTCAGGGCATCGACCCTTGACCGCCATGCCTGTAGCCGCTTCGGCGTGAAGAGCGGCTGCAGCAGTGCCCGTTTGCGTGCGTGGTCAGCCGGCTCGGTGGCGAAGTCGCCCATCGGTCCGCCGAAAATCGCCGACTCGTGCGTCCGGGCCGCCGTATCGGGTGTGGGATGGGATTGGCCGAGCCGCTCGTCGCCGTACCACCGTTGCACCTGCGCGTAACCAGTGATCAGCCACGCCGAATCGCCCGCCTCGGTACGAACGGGGTGAATCACACCTCTGGACTGCAGCTCGCGCAGCGAAGGCGCGAACTGCAACGCATGCGCCCGCGCGAACGGCAGTTGCGGCACGGCGACCATGGCGACCTCCAACCAGGTCGAGTCGCACACGTTATAGGAGAGCCTCACGATACCGCGCTTGAGCAACCGAGTGGAGGCATCGCGATGATTCGACGTCCGCGCAATGCTCGATCCGCCTCGACCGCCGTCAATAGCCAGGTATGGTCGATTCGCACTTTCATGCGGCCCTATCCGGTAGAGGAATGGATGGATTCGCACGGTGGACTTCAGTATTACTGCAGAGCAGGCGCAACTCGCGGATGAGGCCGAGCGGTTCGGTCGCTCGGTATGTGATGTCACGACCGAGGAATGCGTTGCGGGGGACCGGATTTGGCGAAAGCAATGGTCGCAGTGCGCGGATTTCGGGATTCAGGGCCTATTCATTCCGGTCGAGTACGGCGGTCAGGGCTTGAACTTCGTGACCACCGTCCTCGTCCTCGAGGCCCTGGGTTACGGCGGACGAGACAATGGCCTGATATTTGCCTTGAACGCCCACATCTGGTCGGCGGTATTGCCGATTTGGCTTTTCGGGAACGAAGAACAGCGCGGCCGTCTGCTCCCGCCGCTGTGCGACGGATCATGGGTCGGGGTCCAGGCGATCACCGAGCAAGGATCGGGTTCTGACGCATTCGCCGTGAGCACCACGGCAATAGAAGATGGCGATCACTGCCGCCTGGACGGTTCAAAGGTATTCATCTCGAACGCGCCGGCGGCGGACATGTTCATTGTGTTGGCTCGAACGGGTGGTGAGGCCGCGTTGTCCGGCTTGACCGCATTCGTCGTGGAACGCGGAACCGCCGGGCTCGATGTCGGTGGCCCGACTCAAACCCTCGGACTGCGCGGGGCCGGCCTCGGCGAAGTCTCACTCAGGGGCTGCCGGATCCCGAAGAGCACCGTGCTGGGTGGGTGGGGCAACGGAGCGATGGTCTTTCAAACAACGATGGAGTGGGAACGCAGCTTCATCATGGCCTCCGCGCTGGGGACGATGCGTCGGCAGCTCGAGGAGTCGGTCGAGCATGCACGCACCCACCTCCGCTTCGGTCAGCCCATCGGCAAGAACCAGGCCGTTTCGCACCGCATCGCCGACATGCGGGTCCGTTTGGAGGCGGGGCGGCAATTGCTGTATCGACTTGCGTGGCTCAAAGACCAGGGCAAGCGGACCACGCTGGAGTCTGCCATGACCAAGCTGTTCCTCAGCGAGGCTTTCGTCGAGTCAAGTGTCACCGCGTTCAAGAACTTCGGCGCATCGGCGTACATCGCCCACACCACGCAGGAGCGTGAGCTACGTGACGCGCTGGCCGGCCAAATCTATTCGGGCACATCGGATATCCAGCGCGAAATCATCGCCAAACTGTTGGGGCTGTGACGTCATGGGTGATTTGTTGCACCGACTGCTCGAGCGGGCCGCCCGCACAGTGCCGACGTCATCCGCAGTGGTCGACGGCTGCCGAACCCTGAGCTACGCGGAGCTGAATTATCACGCGGACCGGATCGCGGACGAACTACGGACGGCGGGAGTAAGTCCCGGGACCCCGGTCGGTCTCTTCATCGGCAAGTCGCTCGAGGCGGTAGTCGCAATCTACGGCATTTTGAAAGCGGGGGCGGCGTATCTACCGTTGGACGTGACGTCCCCCCCGGCGAGAATTCGATACATCGTGGACGACGCGCGGTTGCGCGTGGTACTCGTGGCGGACGGCACGGTGTCCCCGCCGTGGCCGGAGTCGGCCCCTCGAGTCGAGCATTGGATCCCGGTCTGCCTGCGGGCCCTTACAGACCGTGGGCGGTCCGTCTCAGATCTCCCCCTCGTCCCCGTCTCGGAGGACAGCCCCGCCTACGTCCTCTACACCTCCGGCTCGACCGGCCGTCCGAAGGGCGTAAACCTCAGCCATCGCAACGCGTTGGCGTTCGTGCACTGGGCGGCAGGGGAATTCACGCTGCAATCGCACGACCGCCTGGCCAACCACGCCCCACTGCATTTCGACTTGTCCGTCTTCGACCTGTTCGCCGCCGCCGCGGCCGGCGCCACCGTTGTATTGGTGCCGCCGAGGATGAACGCCTTTCCCAGCGAGTTGGTCCAGCTTGTGCGGGACCAGAAGGTCACCGTTTGGTATTCGGTGCCGTCGGCGCTCATGCTGATGGAGTCGCGCGGCGGGTTGGCCAAAACATCGCTGCCCGAACTGCGCGCCGTGCTCTTCGCGGGTGAGGTTTTCCCGCTGCCGGTGCTGCGCCGACTCCAAAACGCATTGCCGCAAGCGGCTTTCTACAATCTGTTCGGCCCAACGGAGACCAATGTCTGCCTCTTCTACCGGGTGCCGCGCGATCTGCCCCGGTCATGGACGACGCTGCCGATCGGCCGACCGATCGCAGGCGTCGAATGTTTCGCATTGAACGGCGAGAACAGTCCCGTGCGGGCGGACGAGGAAGGCGAACTCTGGGTTCGCGGGCCGACGGTCATGCTCGGCTATCTGCACGACGACGCACACACCAGGGCCGTGTTGACCGTTCCGGCGGGCGGGGAAGAAATCGGATACCGGACCGGGGACATCGTTTCCCGTGACGCCGCGGGAATGTGGAATTTCTTGGGACGCAAGGATACTCAACTCAAGAGCCGTGGTTACCGCATCGACCTCAGGGAGATAGAGGCCGCCTTCTATCAAAGCGGCAAAGTCGTGGAGTGCGCTGTCATCGCCGTGCCGAACGGGATCCTCGGCTTTGATTTCGCCGCGTTTGCGGTCGTCACCGAAGGAGCAACGGAAGGTGACCTGTTCGCCCACTGCCGGGGCTTGCTGCCTGACTACATGATGCCGAGCTCGATTGAGTTTTGCGCGGCTCTTCCGAAAACCACGACCGGCAAGCTCGATTATCGAGCGTTGGCCAAGAGCGTCGGGTGAAAGGCAGGGAACCGTAGGTGAGCATTCGGGACCGGGTACGCAGGTACATCATCGAAGACCTCAAATGGCCGGACGAACCGTCCGCGTTGACCGACGACTTCTCGCTGATCGAAGGGCGGGTGCTGGATTCGATCCGAGTGCTCAGCCTCGTCCAGTTCCTCGAGTCCGAATACGGGATCGAAGTCCGCGACACGGAGATCACCTCGCAGCACCTGGACACGCTCGCCCGCATCGAGAACTACGTGACCACGAAACAGGCACCCCAGGGCCAGGAGTCCGGGTGACTACGCCGGTGCGTGCGGATCTCGCGATCGATGGTGGCCGCGAGCACCCGGCGTTCGTCGGCCCCGCCGGCGGCGCCGTGTTCGCCTGCCTGCACCGGCCCAGCACGCCGCCACGACGCCTGGTGCTGCTGTGCTCCTCCATCGCGGCCGAATGGAAGTTCAATTACCGCCGGGAGGTCCTGCTCGCCCGTCGTTTGGCGAAGTTGGGCATCGCCGCCGCCCGTTTGCACTACCGCGGTACCGGCCACAGCGATGACGGCGAGGTCACGTTCGGCGGCATGGTCGACGATGTCGCGCGTGTCCGCGAATGGGCTTGTCGGCAAGTCGATGTCGAGCACACGGTGTACTTCGGCAGTCGGCTGGGCGCAATGGTCGCCGCTGCCGCCGGTCGTTCCGCCCGTGCACCGCTGGCGTGTTGGAATGCGCCGCCAGCCGGCGACGCGTACTTCCGGGAGATCTTCCGGAATCTGAGCGTCGGCCGCCTGGCCGCGCCGCGTACGGTGGACGATATGCGGGCTCCCGACGAGCTGTTGCGGTCTGGAGAACCTCTGGATGTCCTCGGCTACACATTGGGCCCGGCGCTCTACAGGTCGGCTTGCACTCTCTTATTCAGCGACGAGCTCGGCCCTTTGAGCCGTGCCGTCAACCTGGTTGAGATCGGCGACGCGCTACATGCGGAACGCGCGGCACGGCACGCCGCGAGGCTGCGCGAGCAAGGCTTCGACGTGGTCACCGACGTGGTCGAGGAAGCACGATCGTGGTGGCTCGACGGTAGCGAGTTTCCGCGGCCGGACGAGGCACGGGAGGCGGTGGGCGGGCTGGTCGAGCGGACAGCCGGCTGGCTTGCCGCCGTGGCCGGGCGAGAGGCGCCCCGTGGCGCCTGAGAGCCGGGGCCGCGCGAATGACGAGCGCTTCGTTTATATCCCGGTCGGCGCGGACCGCATATTCGGCGTGTTGACCGAGCCCGTGGGTGAACCCGGCGGGCTCGGTGTTCTGCTGCTCGCCGGTGGCATGTACACCCCCTCGACGAATCGCAATCGGATGTTCGTCGACCTCGCCCGTGACCTTGCCGGTTACGGACACACCGTCCTGCGGTTCGACTACCGCGGAGTCGGCGAAAGCACGGGCGTCATCGGGTCCTACGCCCTCAGCGATCCCAATCCCGCCGATGTGGCGGGTGCAATCGAATTTCTGGCCGCCGCAGGCAAAACCCGCCTTTCGGCGGTCGGCTGCTGTTACGGCGCTCGCGCGGCGATGCACGCGCTCGCCGATCACCCACTCATGAGGTCCATGGTGCTGATGGCGCCGCCGCTCGGCGATGAGGCCCGCGGAGAGATCGGCGACTCCGGCGATGTGGGTGCGTTGTTCCTGAAGCATGCCGAGACGCTGCGAGCACGAAAAATCCCGACGTTGTTTGTCTACGGCGCGGACGACGATTATTACCAGGACTTCAGCCGGGTTCGCCATACCCGTTTGGAGACACTGTTTTCCGCTGACTCATCGCTGGCGCTACGGGTGCTGCCGGGCGAGTTGCACGGCCTGAGCTGGGTCAGGTCTCAGCAGCTGTTCGCGGGGTTGGCGCTGGACTGGCTTTCGCAGACGGCGAGCGACCCGCACGCGTGAGCCCACTCAGTTGTCTTGTGGGACAGCGATTGTCTTGATACCAAGCCTGCGCAACAGCCTTTGAGTCTCGTCCATCTGGAATCGATACAGCCGAACGCCGGGCGTCATCGGGCATGCCTTGAGCCACGGCTTGCACTCACCCATGAAGTGCAAGATCGAGGCGCGTCTGGGTCCTGCTATCTCGGGCACGACCCCTTTGGGCCAGTCGGTGAATTCGAGAAACCGATCGATCTCAAACCGGTTCAGATGCCCCGGCAGCGGCCTTCCGTGGCCCCGTTCGAGCAACCAGATGTTCAGCGCGTCTTGGTCGTTGTAGTACATATAACGCTTCTTGGGTCCGCTCAGGACGGCGCCGACGGCGTCCTTGACGGTCGGCATCAGAGTGGTATCCAGCCACAGTGCTCCCGCATTGAAGTAGTGGCTCCCGTAGTGACACGGATAATGGTCGACGAAGCCGGGCAGGGCGGCACACTCACCGACCGTGGGGCTGAATTCGTCCCTGACCACGCCCAATTGCGACGCTCCGAGGCATTCGAATGGCGATGAGACGTCGTCCAACACCAGGAGGTCGCAATCAAGGTAGATCAGGTAGGGCCGCTGCACGAAGTCGGGATCGAAGTGAAATCGAAGATACGTGGTCGCGGTTATATGGGCCAGTTCCTTGGTGCGGCAATCCTCGTATCTTTCATCCAGCCTGCACCACCGGACATCGAAAGCTCCGAAGCCTAGCGCCCGCGAAACGGTCGCAACGGCGTCGGCGTGTGGCCTGGTCAGATCGTGGGTGATGACGCGGATGGCAATCGACTTGCGGTCGCCGGCCGGGATCGAGTGCGCGGCCGACATGATGGTGACCATTCCGGGCAGCACGTAGTTTTCGTCAAAGCAAAGCCCGATGGCATACATTACTCACGATCCTGTCGTCGGGAGCGTAAAAGCATTGTGCCACTCGACGGGGCCCTCATGGCCGGTACTGAATTTTCCGCGGCGATGGGTCAACGCGGGCAATGCCCGTCCCGGGCCGTGCCCGATTCCGGCTCCGTCCCCTCCGAACGTCCGACGGGGTGCACCGTGAATCGTATGGCTAGGCAACACCCTTGGGCTGCCTAGACCCGGGTCATCGCGTAGTAGGCGCCCCGCCGGGCCATCAGATCGGCGTGGCTGCCGTGCTCGACGATCCGTCCGGCCTGCATCACCAGGATCACGTCGGCGTCGCGGATCGTCGAGAGCCGATGCGCGATAACGAAACTCGTCCGGTCGCGACGCAGTTCGCGCATCGCGTGCTGAATCAAAACCTCGGTGCGTGTGTCCACCGAACTGGTGGCCTCGTCGAGGATCAGGATTTGGGGGCGGGCGAGAAAGGCACGCGCGATCGTGATCAACTGCTTTTCGCCGGCGCTGATGCTTCCATCGTCGTCGCTGACCCAGGTGTCATAGCCGTCGGGCAGGGTGCGCACGAACCGGTCGACGAAGGCGCTCGTGGCGGCCGCGACGATCTCGTCGTGGCCTGCTCCCGGGCGGCCGTACGAGATGTTCTGTGCGATCGTTCCGCCGAACAGCCAGGTATCTTGCAGTACCAGCCCGATGCGCGACCGTAGTGCCGAGCGGTTGACCGTCGTGATGTCAACCCCGTCGATGAGGATTTGGCCGGAGTCGACGTCGTAGAACCGCATCAGCAGGTTCACCAGCGTGGTCTTCCCCGCGCCGGTCGGTCCCACAATCGCGACCGTGCTGCCGGGCTCGGCCACCAGCGACAGGTCTTTCATCACCGGCGTGCCCGGTCGGTAGCTGAAGCCGACGTGGCAGAACTCGACCCGCCCGCTTCGGCCAGGCCCATTGGTCTGCGGCGGCACGATCGGCGTGTCGGGTGTCTGCTCCCGCGCGTCGAGGAGGTCGAAAACCCTTTCCGCGCTGGCGATCCCGGACTGAACCGTGTTGTATATCGCCGAGACTTCGCTGAGCGGATGACTGAACTGACGAACGTACTGGACGACGGCCTGCAGGCTGCCCAACGTGATCTGGCCGGCGGCCACCTGTAGTCCGCCGACCACCGCGACGGCGACGTAGTTGAGGTTGCCGATGAACATCGTGCCCAACGGGACCAGGGCTGACAGGGACTGGGCGCCGAAACTGGCCCGGTACAGGTCGGCGTTGACGCCGCGGAACTGCTCCTCTGTCCGCGCCCGGTGTCCCAAAATTTTGACCAGCGTGAAGCCGCTGAGGGTCTCCTCGACGTGGGCGCTGAGCCGACCCGCATCGGCCCACTGCCTGACGAACAGGCGCTGCGAGGGCCGCGTTATGCCCCGGGTCGCCACCAGTGACAGCGGCACGGCCAGCAGCGTGATCACCGCCAGCAGCGGCGACATCGTCAGTATCATCACCAGCACCGCGACCACGGTCAGCACCGCGCCGAGTAGCTGGCTTATCGTCGTCGACAGCGACGTCGCAACGTTGTCCATGTCGTTGGTCATCCGGCTGAGCATCTCCCCGCGCCGGCGGGAATCCAGGTAGGACAACGGCATCCGGTGGATCTTGTCTTCGACGTCAGAGCGCAGCGCGATCATGGTCCGCTGCACGGTCATGTTGACCAGCCTGCCCTGGCCCCAAACCAGCACCGCGGCAACCACGTACAGGCCCGATGCCAGCAGCAGTGTCCGGCCGAGCGCGCCGTAGTCCACGCCGACACCGGGCTGGAAGGTCATGCCGGAAAGCAGATCGGCGAATTTGTTCTCGCCGCGGGCGCGGGCGGAGGCGATCGCCTGTTCCTGCGTGATCCCGGCCTGCAGACGGCGGCCTATCACCCCGCTGAACACCAGATCGGTGGCATGCCCGAGGATTCGGGGGCCGATCACTGAAAGCGCAATGCCGGTGGCAGCGAGGACGATCGCGGCCGGCATCAACCACCATTGCCGGGTGAGCCGTTTGACCAGCCGGATGGCCGTTCCGGTGAAATCGTGGGACCGCTCGGTCGGGGCCTGCACCTCGGGGCCCATCGGTTGCCGTGTACGAGTCATCATGAGCTCGCGGCGGGGATAACGGCTTGAGAGTCGACGAATTCCACGTAGGTGGGGCACTCGGTGAGCAGTGATTCGTGGCGGCCGCAGCCCACCACGCGTCCGTCGTCGATGACGATCACCTGGTCGGCTTGGGCGATCGTCGAAATACGCTGCGAGACAATCAAAAACGTCGCCTCGGCGGACGCCTCGCGCAGCGCCGCGCGCACCCGCGCCTCGGTGTGCACATCCAGTGCGCAGAACGCATCGTCGAACAGGTACACCTTGGGCCGTCGGATCACCGCGCGTGCGATCGCCAGGCGCTGGCGCTGCCCTCCCGAGAAATTGACCCCGCCCTCGGCCACCGCCATGTCCAGCCCGTCGGCATGCGCGCCGATGAAGCCCTCGGCCGACGCGACGCGCAGCGCCTCCCACATCTGGGTGTCAGTGGCCCCGGCGTGGCCATACCGTAGGTTCTCGGCAACTGTGCCCGAAAACAGATACGCGCGTTGAGGAACCAGCCCGATCCGCGTCCACAGTTGCTCGAGGTCGTAGTCGCGCACATCGACGCCGTCGATGCTCACCGAGCCCTCGGTGACATCACAGAGCCGACAGATCAACGACAGCAACGTCGACTTCCCAGACCCCGTCGAGCCGACGATCGCCGTGGTGGTGCCCGGCGCCGCGGTCAGCGAAACCCCCTGCAGAACCGGACGGTCGGCACCCGGATAGCGAAACGCGGCCCCGTGCAGGCGGACCACCCCATCAGGGGTGGGGGGGCGCACCGGGACCGGCGGACTGGTGATGGTAGCCGGGGATGCCAGTACCTCACCGACGCGTTCGGCGCACACCGAGGCGCGCGGCAGCATCATCAGCACAAACGTCGCCCTGAGCACGGCCATCAAGATCTGAATGAAGTAGGTCAAGAACGCGATCAGCGCCCCTACCTGCATCCGGCCCGCATCGATGCGCAGCCCGCCGAACCAGATCAGCGCCACGCTGGACATGTTGATCACCAGCGTGGTTACCGGCCACATCAATGCCTCCCAGCGCCCGGCCGCCAACGCGGTCTGTGCCATCGCGCGGTTGGCCTGCGCGAAACGCTGTCGCTCGAACGGCTCGCGGGTGAACGCGCGGATCACCTTGATCCCTGAAAGCTGTTCGCGCATAACCTGATTGAGGTTGTCGATCAGCGTCTGCATGCGCCGCGAGATGGGCAAAAGATGCGCCACTATCCAATAGTTGGCCAGCGCCAGCAGCGGAATGCTGACCAGCAGCAACCACGACAACCCGGCGTTCAGCCGCACCGCCATGAACACCCCTCCGATGCTCATGATCGGAGCAGCTATCAGCACCGTGAAACTCGTCTGCACCAGGATCTGAACGTGATGAATGTCGTTGGTGATGCGCGCCAACAACGACGGCGCGCCGAACCGCGCAATGTCCGGTGTCGAGAGGCCGGCCACATGTCGAAAGAGCGCCCACCGCAGGTCGCGGCCGAGGCCCATCCCGATGCGCGACGCGAGACGGATCGTCGCGACCAGACACAGCATGTGTAGGGCGCTGGCGCCGAGCATTATCGCCCCGAGTCGCACGATCATCGGCGTATCGCCCTTGGCTACCCCGTCGTCGATGATCGCCGCATTGACGGCGGGCAGGTACAGGAACGCGATGCTGCCAACCGACTGCAGCGCAACGACAGCCGCGATCAGCCGTCGATACGGCCGCACGTACTGCCGCAGCAGCCTGATCAGCACCTAACCACTTTCGCATAAAACTGCTGGTCAATCAGCAGATCCAATCGGTAGGCACCCTGGCATAATCCATCCGTGCCCGTGTGCAGCGTGTCCGCAGAAGACCGGCGGCGAATCGTCCGGCATTGCGCGCGACAGCCTTAACCGCGCTCGCCGTCGTGGCGGTTGTCTGCATGATTCCGATGGCAGCTTCGCCCACGGCTCGCGCCGATGCGCCCTTGTTCGTCGGGAAACCGGTCGAACACGTGAACACGCTCATCGGCACCTCGTCGGGAGGCGGGCGGTCGACCGAAATCAACAACTTCCCCGGTGCCTCGGTGCCGTTCGGCATGGTGCAGTACTCGCCGGACACCACCGATACCTATGCCGGCTACGACCACGACAACGAGCGCGCCACCGGATTCAGCATGACGCACGCCTCGGTGGGCTGTGCGGCGTTCGGCGATATCGCGATGCTGCCGACCACGACCCCGATCGGGTCCGATCCGTGGAACGAGTCGGAGAAGATCGCGCACGACTCCACCGAGATCGGCGTGCCCGGCTACTACACCGTGCGCTTCCCCGCTACGGGCGTGACCGCGGAACTCAGCGCCACCACCCGCACCGGCGTGGGCCGGTTCAGTTACCCGCAGAACGGGCGGCCCGCCCTGTTCCACGTGCGTTCCGGCGGATCCCTGGCCGGCAACTCCACGGCGAGCATTCAGATCGGTGAAGACGCCACCACAATCGTCGGATCGGCAACCACCGGCAGATTCTGCGGCGTCGGCAACGTCTACACCGTGTTCTTCGTCATGACGTTCAGCCAGCCGTTCACTTCCTACGGCACCTGGGACGGCGACACGGTGCACCCGGGTGCGCGCAGCGCGAATTCGAGTGGCAGCGGCGGCTATGTGCAGTTCCCGTCCGGCTCGGTGCTCGAAGTGCGGACCGCCCTGTCCTACGTCAGCGTCGAGGGGGCACGTACCAATCTGGCCGCCGAAGGTGGGTCGAGCTTCGAAGACGTTCGTGCTGCCGCATTGTCGCAATGGAACGCCGCCCTGTCGCGGATCGCGGTGGCCGGCGGGAATGGCGACGCCGTGCAGACTTTTTACACCTCGCTGTACCGCTCGCTGCTGCACCCGAACACGTTCAACGACGCGGACGGGCGTTATATCGGATTCGATCGCGAGATCCACACCCTGCCAACGGGACACACCCAATACACCAACTTTTCCGATTGGGATACCTACCGGTGCCTCGCGGCTTTGCAGGCGATGCTCTTTCCCGATCGGGCCAGCGACATGGCCCAATCACTCGTGACCGACGCAGCGCAGAGCGGCGCGCTTCCCCGTTGGCCGCTGGCGAATTCCGCGACGGCCGTGATGACCGGGGACAATGTGGTGCCGCTCATCGTGAACCTCTATGCGTATGGGGCGCAGGACTTCGATGTCGAAGCGGCGCTGCGCTTCATGGTGAACGCGGCGACGGTGGGTGGTGTCGGACTCAACGGGTATGTGGAACGGCCCGGGATCGTCACGTACCTACAACACGGCTATGCGCCCAACACGGAGGAGTTCCGCGGCGGCAACGGGTTGGTCGGCGCCTCGGTCACGCTGGAGTGGTCGGTCGACGACTTCGCCATCGCCCGATTCGCCGAGTCGCTGGGGGACAACGCCACCGCCGCGGAATTCCAGCGCCGGGCGCAGTACTGGCGCAACCTGTTCAATCCGATTACCGGATACATCTCGCCGCGCAACGCCGACGGATCCTTCCCCCTCGGTCCGGCGTTCGTGGAACCCGTGTCGGGCTTCGGGCAGGACGGATTCGAGGAGGGCAATGCCGACCAATACCTGTGGTGGGTGCCGCATAACGTTGCCGGGCTGGTGACCGCCCTCGGTGGCCGCCAGGCTGCGGCGGACCGGCTCGACCGGTTTACCACCGAACTCAACGTGGGCCCCAACAAGCCCCATCTGTGGGTCGGTAACGAACCGAGCTTCGGGGTGCCCTGGCTGTACAACTACATCGGTCAACCGTGGAAAACCCAGCGGCTGGTCGACCGGGTCCGCACCGAATTGTTCCGTCCGACACCGGACGGCGTACCGGGCAACGACGACCTGGGGGCGATGTCGAGCTGGTATGTGTGGGCCGCTCTCGGCATCTATCCCAGCACGCCGGGCACGCCGATCCTCACCGTGAACACGCCGTTGTTCGACCGCGTCGTGATCGCACTGCCGGCCGGCCGGGCCATCCGGATCGCCGCCGCGGGCGCATCCGGCGGCGACGGCCCCAAATACATCGACGGGCTGAGCATCGACGGTCACACTAGCCATCAGACTTTTCTTCCCCAGGCGATCATCCGCACCGGCGGCGATGTCGCTTTCTCCGTGTCCGCCACCCCAAACATGTTGTGGGGCATCACCGAATCCTCGGCACCCCCATCATTCGAGTCAGCGCAACCCGGCGGCGGTTAGCATCTCGGTTCCCTCACCGCGCAGCGGGTGGTCCGCCGGTGGCGGGGTATTCGCCGCTGACCGTGACACCGGCCCCCGCGTTGATCTGCTGGAGGTGCCAGTTGGTGCCGTCGAACCAGATGTCTTGGATTGCGCCGTGGGCGTCGAGGTAGGCGAAGTGGTGTTC